>NZ_JBEOSV010000027.1:0-48307 GCF_040303245.1 Kitasatospora sp. NPDC096077
GGCGATCCGTGGTGGCAGCGCGGGCCGCCGGGCGCCGGGGCCCGTGCGCGCCCTCCCGCGGGCGGGTTGCGGGTGGCCACCCCGAGGGTGGCCCACCTACAGCGGTTCAGCCGCGCTCCGGCAGCACCAGCGGCGCCCCCGTGCGCGGGTGGGCCAGCACCTCGACCGGGTGCCCGTACACCTCGCTGAGCAGCGGCGCGCGCAGCACCTCGGCCACCGGGCCGTCGGCGACCGTCGTGCCGCCGGTCAGCAGGACCACCCGGTCCGCGTAGGCCGCCGCCAGTGACAGGTCGTGCAGCACCACGACCACGCCGTCCCCGGCGGCGGCGCGCTCCCGGGCGACCCGCAGCACCAGCTCCTGGTGGCGCAGGTCGAGGGCCGCGGTGGGCTCGTCCAGCAGCAGCAGCGGGGTGCGCTGGGCGAGCACCCGGGCGAGCGCGACCCGGGCCCGCTCGCCGCCGGACAACGAGGTGAACGGGCGCCCGGCGAAGGCGGTGGACTCGGTGGCGGCCATCGCCTCGGCGACCACCGCCTCGTCCTCGGCGGCGGCCGCCGTGCCGGTCCAGGGCGCGCGGCCCATCCGGACCACCTCGTCGGCCGGGAACGGGAAGGACAGTGCGGCGGACTGCGGCAACAGCGCGCGGTGCAGGGCGAGTTCGGCCGCACGGTAGCCGGACAGCGGGCGGCCGCGCAGGGTGACCGCGCCGCTGTCCGGGGTGACGTCGCCGGCGAGCACGGACAGCAGGGTGGACTTGCCCGCGCCGTTCGGCCCGAGCAGGGCGACCACCTCGCCGGCGGCGACCCGGACGGCGGCGCCGGCCAGCAGCGGGCGTCCGCCGACGGTCAGCCGGACCTCCTCGGCGGTGAGCAACTCGGTGCCGGGGAGGGGCCGTTCGGGGATCGTCCGGGGTCGGTGCAGTCTCATGCCCAGCCTCCCTGCTTGGTCCGGGTCCGGCGCAGCAGCCAGAAGAAGAACGGGCTGCCGATCAGCGCGGTGAGCACACCGAGCGGCAGTTCGGCCGGCGCGGCGAGGGTGCGGGCGGCCAGGTCGGCGGCCACCAGCACCAGCGCCCCGCCGAGCGCCGAGGCGGGCAGCAGGAAGCGGTGCCCGGGCCCGGCCAGCATCCGCAGCAGATGGGGGACGACCAGTCCGACGAAGCCGATGACGCCGCTGACCGCGACGGCCGCGGCGGTGAGCAGCGCGACCACGGTGATCAGGGTCAGCCGCATCCGCTCGACGTCCACCCCGAGGTGGCGGGCCGGTCGCTCGCCGAGCGCCAGCAGGTCCAGCTTGCGGGCGTACAGCGGGGCGACGGCGAGCCCGACGACGGCGAAGGGCAGGACGGCGAGCACCTTGCCCCAGCTCGCCTGGGAGAGCGAGCCCAGCTGCCAGAAGGTGACCTGGCTGATCGCGGCGGAGTCGGCGGTGAACAGGAGGAGGCCGATCAGCGCGCCGCAGAAGGCGTTCACGGCGACGCCGGTGAGGATCAGCGTGACCACCTCGGTGCGGCCGCCGGCCCGGGACATCAGGTACACCGTGAAGACCGTCAACAGCCCGCTGCCGAAGGCGAACACGGTGACCGTCCAGCTGCCGAGGGCGTCCAGGCCGAGCACGATGCAGGCCACCGCGCCGACCGCGCCGCCGGAGGACACGCCGATGACGGCCGGTTCGGCGAGCGGGTTGCCGAACACGCCCTGCATCAGCGCCCCGGCGCAGCCGAGCGAGCCGCCGACCAGCAGGGCCAGCGCGACCCGGGGCAGCCGGACGTTCCACAGCACCGACTCGGGCACCCGGTCCAGGGCGTGCCCGCCGACGCCGAGGCGATGGGCGGCGGAGGCGAGGATGTCGCCGAGCGGGATGTGGTACGCGCCGGTGCCGGCCGCGAGCAGGGCGCAGAGGACCAGGGCGGTGATGAGGGTGGCGGTGATCAGGGTGGTCCGAGGTGGGCGGGGGAGGCTCTTGGTACGGCTCTTCTCCGTTACGGCGGTGGTCACTTGGCGCCCGCCGGGTGGAGCTGGGCGGTGATCTCCCGGAGCACCTGGGGGGTGCGCGGCCCGTAGCTGAGCAGCTGGCCGTCCTCGATCGAGACGACCCGGCGGTCCAGCCCGGCCGGGGTCTGGGCGACGCCGGGGAGCTTGAGCAGGCCGTCGACGCCGCCGACCGAGTCGAGTCCCTTGCTCATCACCAGGATCGCGTCGGGCGCGGCCTTCACCAGGGCCTCGCTGGTGAGCGGGGTGAAGTCGCCGGTGAGGCCGGCGGCGGTGCCGGCGTCCTCGCCGCCGACCGCCTCGATCAGCGAGCCGGCGCCGGAGGCGGGGCCGCCGAGGAGGTAGACGGAGGCGCTGCCGCGCAGGTAGAGGAAGGCCACCTTGGGGCGGTGGTCGGTGGCCGGGACGGCGGCCCGGGCGGCGGTGATTTGCTGCTCGGTGCGCTCCTTCAACTGGCCACCGGCGTCCGGGACCCCGAGGGCGGCGGCGACGGTGTCGATGCGCGGGCCGACGTCGGCGAGCTTCTTGGCGTCGTCCAGCACGAGCAGCGGGACGCCGGCCGCGCGGATCTGGTCGATCGCCTCGGCCGGGCCGGTGGAACGGTCGGCGAGCACGACGGTCGGGTGCAGCGACAGCACGCCCTCGGCGGAGACGTCGTGCGCCTGGGTGATCACCGGCAGGGCGGCCGCCTGCTGGAAGGTGGTGGAGACGTCCCGGGCGACCACCTTCGGGCCGAGGCCGAGGCTGAACACCAACTCGGCGAGGCTGCCGTTGAGCGGGATGATCCGCTCGGCGCTGGTGACGGTGACCTGGCGGCCGTCGGCGGACGGGGTGGTGGCCGGGAGCCGGGGGACGGGCTGGACGGGCAGCGGCTCGACGGCGTCGGGGGCGCGGGAGGCGGTGGCCGTCGCGGTCCCGGAGCCGGTGCCGGGGCCGCAGGCGGTGAGAGGGAGCAGGAGGGCTAGGAGGAGGAGCAGCAGGAGGGCGGGCCCGCGGGCCACCTGGGGTCGGATCGTACTGCTGCTCAACGTGCTTCCCTTCGCCGGGAGTTGTCGCCTCCGCCGGCCTGGTCGGGGGGAGGGGTGGTGGGACTGTTGACTCACATATTAGGTTAGCCTTACCTCAGTCTCGCAAGGGGGTCGGCGTTTGCCGGACCCTCCCCTTGCCGCGTTCCCGTGACCCTTCGAGGAGTGATCCGCGTGTCCCTGCCCAGTCGGCTCCGCCGCCTGGCCGCCTCCCTGGTGGCCGTTCTCGCCGCATTGTCGGCGGTGGTCCTGTCGACGGCCGTCCTGTCGCCGGGGCGGGCGGCGGCCGCCGAGGGCAGGGTCTCCGGCGGGCGGCTGGACTGGGGGATCAAACAGTCCTTTCTGACCTACGTCACCGGCCCCATCGCCAAGGGCAGTTGGGCGCTAACCGGCGGCGCGGCGACGGTTGGCGGCAGCACCTTCCGGTTCCACTCGGCCAACGGCACGTACGACCCGGCGACCGGGGCGCTGACCGCGGCCTTCTCCGGCGGGGTCCGCTTCACCGGGCACCAGGAGAACGGCACCAACGCGCTCGACCTGAGCCTCGGTCGCCTCACCTTCCGGGCCCTCCCCGGCGGCTCGGCCGGGCTGTACGCCGACGTCAGCAGCAAGTCCAAGGAGACCGGGCAGGTCAGCAGCGCGAGCCAGGCCAAGCTGGCCGACCTCTCGCTGGCCGGCGTCGACCTGCGCGGGGCGGCCGGCACCCTGAACCTCGGCAACGTCCCGGCCACCCTCACCGACGCCGGGGCGAAGTCCTTCGGCAACTTCTACCAGGCCGGGACGGCGCTGGATCCGCTCACGCTGTCGGTCAACCTGCCGGGGGCCCAGGCGAGTTCGGCGGCTCCCTCGGCTTCTTCGGCCCCCTCGGCTTCTTCGGCTCCTTCCGCCCAGGCGGTCCCGTCGGCCTCATCGCCGAGCACCACGACCGCTGCCCAGGCGCCCGCGTCCGCGAAGACCGAGTTCGGCAACGGCGCCCTCGACTGGGGTGTACGCCGCACCTTCCGTGACTACGTCACCGGCACGATCGCCCAGGGCCGCTGGGAGCTCGGCGGCGGCGCGGCCGACGGCGGCGCCTTCTTCCGCTGGACCCCGGCCAAGGGCACGTACGACCCCGCGACCGGCGACCTCACCGCCGCTTTCACCGGTACAGTCCGCTTCACCGGCCTGCGCAGCGGCGAGAGTTACGGTCTGGACCTCACCCTGGCCAACCCTGGCGTGACCGTGGCAGACGGCCGTGGCCGACTGCTCGCCGACGTCTCCGGCCGGACCCCGGACGGCGCCACCCAGCAGCTGACCGGCGTCGAGCTGGCGACCTTCGACCCGGCCGGACTCAAGCCGGAGGGCGGCCTGCTGAAGGCCGTCGAACTGCCGCTCAAGCTCGCCGAGGGCGGCGCCAAGGCCTTCGGCAGCCTCTACCCGGCCGGCACCGAGATGGACCCGCTGAGCTTCGCCGTCGCCCTCGACCCGGCCGCCGCAATGCCCCCGCTGCCGGACCTCGGGAGCGCCCCGGCCACCCCGGTGGCCGCCCCGGTCGCCTCGCCCGTGGCTTCTCCGGCCGGCTCCTCCTCGGAAGGCTTCCCGGTAGCCGCAGTGGCCGCCGTGGCCGGCGGCGCGGTGCTGGTCGCCGCGCTCGGTACGACCGGTGGCCTGCTGGTCCGGCGCCGTCGCGCGGCCGCCGCCCCGGGCCCGGATCGGACGGCCTGACCCGCCCCCGTTCCCCGCATTCCTCCCGTCCCCCTTGTCCCCGCTGTCCCCCCATCCTCCGAACGGAGCACCAGCATGACCCGCAACCGCACCCGGCTCGCCGCCCTCGCGGCCGCCACCGCCGGCCTCGGCCTCACCGCCCTCGGCGCCCCCGCCCTGGCCTTCGCCGGCGGTGCGCCGGGCAGTGTCACGTACGACACCGGCGCGCTGGACTGGGGCGTGAAGGCCAGCTTCCGCAGCTACATCGAGGGCCCGGCCTCCCAGGGCGGCGCGGTCGAGCTCACCGGCGGCGCGACCCGCAACGCCGACGGCACCTTCCACTTCGGCCTGGCGAGCGCCAAGTACGACCTCGGCACCCACGCCCTCAGCTCCTCCTTCACCGGCGGCGTGCACTTCACCGCCCACCACGGCGCGCTGGACGTCGCGCTCAGCGACCTGAAGATCACCACCTCCGGCACCACCGGCACGCTCACCGCCGACACCGCCTCCAAGGAGTCGATGGGCGCCACCGAGATCACCCGACGGGACGACGTACCGCTGGTGACCTTCACGGTCGGCCGGGACACCACCGGCGGGACGCCGACCGCGACGAAGCTCACCGAGCAGGGGGCGCAGGCCTTCGCGGGCTTCTACCAGGCCGGGACGGACATGGACCCGCTGTCGCTGCTGCTCAAGCAGAGCCCGGCGACGCCCTCGCCCACGCCCACCGGCACCCCGTCGGTGACCGCGACCCCGTCCGCCACCGCCTCGCCGACGGCGCAGCCGACCGCCTCGCCGTCAGCGACCGCCAGCCCCACCGCCACCGCGACCGCCACCGCCTCGCCCACCGCGACCGGGAGTGCCACCCCGACCGGCACCCCCAACACCCCCAGCGCCGCCCCCGACCGCCTCCCCGTGCTGAACGGCACCCTGAACTGGACGGTCAAGGAGAGCTTCCGCAAGTACCTCGAATCCCCGATGGCCGCCGGCAAGGTCGAGTTCGGCGGCGGTGCGGCCGACTACCGCTTCGGCGGCGGCACCGGCGCGTACAACACCGCCGACCACTCGCTGAGCGCCGGCTTCGCGGGCTCGGTCCGCTTCCTCGGCCACCCCGGCAAGGACGGCTGGGCGCTCGACACCACGCTCTCCAAGCTGGGGCTGGCGATCGACAAGGACGGCGCCTTCCTCACCGCGGACGTCAACGGCAAGTCCCCGGACGGCAAGTCGACCGCGCTGAGTGGCGCCCGGATCGCCAAGCTCGACGTCCCCGCCTCCGCCCTGAAGCCGGTCGACGGCGTGGTCACGCTCACCGGCGTGCCGGCCACGCTCACGGCCGAGGGCGTCCCGGTGTTCTCCAACTACCCGGCGGGCACGGCCCTGGACCCGGTCAGCGCCACCCTGGCCTTCACCAAGGACGCCAAGCTGCCGACCACCGGTACCTCCGGTACGGGCGGCGGAACCAACCAGGCCGCGGGCGGTCAGGGTTCGGGCAGTGGCACCGGCACCGGCAGCGGATCGGCCGGCGGCCCCTCGCTGACCACCACCGGCCTGAGCGGTACGGACACCGGTTCGCTCGCCGCCACCGGCGCCGACACCCCGGTCGGCCCGCTGCTGGCGACCGCGGCCGGCCTGGTGCTGGTCGGCGGCAGCGCGACCGTTCTGGTCCGCAACCGTCGCGGCGCGGCCCAGGCCTGATCCTCGGCACGGCACACGAACCCGGCCCCGGCGGGCAGCAGTTGCCCGCCGGGGCCGGTCGACACCCTGGCGGTCGGGCTCGGCGGCCCTGGGTCAGCGCCCGATGAAGTTCTTGGCGACCAGCAGGTCCAGCACGTTGGTGTGGAAGTCGGGGAAGTCCATCGGAACGATCCCGAAGTGGCGGGCCTCGTTCCTCCGGGCGTTCAGGTAGTCGAAGACCGGCGGCATGATCGCGTCCGCGTTCAGCTTGGGCCACTTCCCGCCCGCGTAGCTCGTGAAGTTGATGTACATCTTCGACGAGCCCTGGTTGTAGTACGCCTGGTCGAACTGGTTGACGACGGCGCGGGCCTTGCCGTCGGTACCGACGCCCTCGTACTGGTCCTGGGTGTCCATCAGCCCGGAGTTGCCCCAGTGCATCACGTCCCAGGTGGAGTCGGAGCTGGTGTCGAAGTCCGCGAGCAGCACGATCCTGCCGCGGGCCTCCCCGAGGCCGGGCCACCGGGGCGCCGTCCAGAACAGGTTGCGGTAGCCGAAGCCGTCCAGGTGGTACTGCATGCGGCGCAGGAACTCCACCGAGTTGATCGGGTTGCTGCCCGCGTTCTCGTTCCTGATCCGCATGACCAGCGCCTCGCGGGGCGACTGCTTGAGGAAGGCCCGGCACTGGTCCAGCACCGTGGCCAGGGTGCTGCCCTGGTAGAAGCGGTCGTGGAAGACGCCGAGCCAGTTCTTGGTCTCGCGGTCGTTCAGCGGGAACCGCTGGCAGCGGATGTCCAGGAAGCGTATGCCGCGCTGGAGTTGCTCCGGGACGCCCCAGTTCTGGGTGTGCGACCACTCGGTCCCGTTCGACGGATCGGTGCAGCACGAGTCGTGGGTGCCCGGGATGGTCAACTGGGTCAGGGAGAGGCCGTTGGGCAGCCCCGACATCCAACTCGCGCTGTTCCACGAGGCCGCGGAGGCCGGCGTGGCGGCGGTGATGCCGAGCGCGGCGGTCAGTGCCCCGCCGCCGACGGCGGTGCTCCACCGCAGGACGTCGCGACGGTTCGGGTTGACGGTCATGGGCTGCTCCGTGGTCTCGGTCGGTCGGACTCCCCGCATGGTCGTCAACGGTGAGTACCCGAACCCCGGTTCAACGTGCCCGGGCGGCGGGCCCGTGCTGCGGTCGGCGGGTTCCGCTCACGGCGATCCACACCGCCTGGAGTCAGGGCGTCGGGCCGGCCGGAAAACCCGTTCAGGGATCCGTGCCCGAACCATTACGATCTCCACTGAACGCACACCTGTGCGACGAAGTTCCGTAGAGAAGCAGGTTCATGCACCACCCGCTCGTCATCATCTCCCTCGTCGTCCTCCTCGTCAGGCTGGGCCTCTGGCTGAACAAGCGTCGGAAGGCCACCGGGGGCGTCGACGCCCCCGCGGCCGGCCTGGTGCCGCGCGCCGAACTGGTCGAATTGGGCAGCGAACCCACCGACCCCGTGGCGCGGGCGGCGCTGGACGCGGCCAAGGCGGGGGACTGGCGGCCCGCCGCCGCGTACCTCTCGGGCGGCGAGGGTGACTGGAGCACCCGCTACGCCCGGATGAACCCGTTCAGCGAATTGGCGGCCTCCGATGACGGCTGGCTCCGGCAGTGGCGCGCGGAGCAGCCGTACAACCCGGTGGCCGCCCAGGTGCTCACCGACGCCCTGGTCCGGCGGGCCTGGGAGATCCGGACCGCGAAGTACGCCTCCCAGGTGACGCGCGAGCAGGCCATGGGCTTCCACCAGGTGCTGGCGGAGGCGGCGGAGGCGTCGCAGACGGCGATCCAGCTCGCCCCGGCCGAGGATCCGAACGCCTGGGTGGTGCAGCAGTCGATCGCGATGGGCCAGGGCTGGTCGAACGAGCGCTACCGGGCGCTGTGGGCGGAGATCGTGGCCCGCGAGCCGCACCACTTCACCGCCCACACCGCCGCACTGCAGTACTGGTGCGAGAAGTGGCTCGGCAGCAACGAGCTGATGCACGGGTTCGCGGACAAGGCGATCGCCGGGGCGCCGGCGGGCAGCCTGATGACGGTGCTCAAGCTGCGGGCGTACTGGGAGCAGGTGCTGCGCGACAGGTCCTCGGCGTCCGCGCTCTACCGTTCCGCCGAGTACACGGCCGCGGTGGATGCGGCCCTGGCCGACCTGGCGGCCGCCGACCCGGCCCACCCCGGGCTCGTCGCGTCGCGCGGCTGGATCGCCCACGCCCTGATCGAGAACGGCCGCCCGGCGCAGGCCCTGGAGCTGTTCCGCGGGATGGGCCGGGAGATCGCCGGCCCGTGGACCTACTACGGGAACCCGGCCGCCGTCTTCGACTCCGCCCGCCGCAAGGCCGCCCGCGCGTCGGCCTGACCCGGCCGCGCAGGCTCCCGGCCGACGGCTCTCCCCCTTCCGGGCGGAGGGCCGTCGTCGTCTTCCGGGGTGCACGGGCGGCCTGGGCGCGGAACCGGCGGGCGGATGAACTGCACGTCAACGTTTGATCGTTGGGCCTGGCAGCCGTGCACGTTCATTCGTAGCATGACGGGTAACCGACAACGGAAGGGCCCTCATGAACGGCAGGATCGTGACCTGGCTGGGCGTCCCCGCACTGGCCGTGGGACTGCTGCTCGCCGCAGCTCCGGCGCAGGCCGCCACCGGGGTGCGGATCGACGGCGCGACGGTCTCCGGCGGCGCGTCGAGGACGGTGAACGTCACCGTCGAGTACTCCTGCGACGCCGGAGGCTTCGTCAGGTCCGCGACCGTGGTCGCCGAGGACCGGAGCTCGGGCGCCCTCGGCACCACCCGGTTGACCCCGAACTGCACGGGCAGCACCGTGACGGTCGTCGTCCCGGTCACGTCCCTGAATCAGAACGGCTACACGGCGGGCGACTCGGCCGGCGTCCACGCCTCGCTGCTCGACGGGGAGGACAACGAGGTGCTCGGGGCCGTCTCCCAACTCACCATCGTCGGCGGGTAGGAGGCCGGGGCCCGAGGGTGCGACCAGTGACCGCCCCGCGCCGGGGATGCGGGCTAACGCCGCCCGCTGGTGAGGGCGGTGTCGGCTGCGTCGAGGATCCTGCCGAAGGTGCGGCCGATGACGGGTTGGGCGAGGGCGCGGGTGAGGGCCGCGCCGAAGGGGAGTCGGACCTCGAAGGTGGTGGTCCACACCACTTCGGTGCCGCCGTCGACCTCGGTGAAGGTCATCCGGCCGAGCTCGTGCCGGGCCGGCGGGAAGCTGCGGTCGACGGTGTAGTCGAAGTCGTACGGCGGGTGGTAGGCAGTGATCCGCTCACGGAACCAGCCGATCGCCCAGGTGTGCTCCCGGACGGCGCCCACTCCGTACGGCGCTTCCGCGCCCGGCCGGGCCAGCCGGGCCCGGAGGACGAGCGGGGAGCGGGTGTAGTTGGTGGTCGTGGCGCACCAGTCGAACACCTCCGCGATCGGTGCCGCGATGACGCGTCGAACGGTCAAGGTCTCCATGGTCGTCCCCTCTCCTGGCCGGTGGCGGCGCGGAACGCTGCGCGCTCCCGACAGGTGGACCGGACGGCGCCCGGGAACGTGACATCACACCGCGGGCCGCCCGCTCCCGGAGGAAGCGGACGGCCCGCGGCGGTCGGGGGCGCTCAGGGGCTCAGGCGCTCAGCGGGTAGCGTCCGTCCAGGTCGTGGAAGACGTTGCCGTTGAGCACGAAGGCCCGCTTGCACTCCTCGACCACCCGGCGCCGCTCGACCTCGTCCATCGCCTCGCCCGCCGCGTCCAGCTTGGCACGGTAGTCGCGCTTGAAGGCGGCCGGGTTGGTGATCTCCTCGAAGACGTAGAACCGCACGCCGTCGCCCTTGCGCTCGAAGCCCCAGGCCTTCTCGGCCAGGCCCCGGATGATCTGACCGCCCGACAGGTCGCCCAGGTAGCGGGTGTAGTGGTGGGCGAGGTAGCCGGCGGGCCATTCCGTGGCCAGTTCCTCGATCCGGGCCACGTACGCGGCGGTGGCCGGCAGCGGCGCCAGGCCGTCCCGCCAGTCGGGCCCGCGCAGGTGCGCCAGGTCGCGTTCGATGGCGGCGGTGCGCAGCAGCGCCGGGTCGATGAACGGGCCCGCCAGCGGGTGCGCCGCGAGCTGCTCGGCCCGCTCCTCCAACGCCCGGTAGACGTACCAGAGCTGGCCGGTGAGGTCGGCGTACGCCTCGATCCCGAGCTGATCGCCGAGCAGACGGCTCATGAAGGACGAGTGCTCCGCGGCCTCGTGCTCCTCGCTGCTGGCGGTGCGGAGCAGGGTGGAGAAGGGGACGGGCTCGGGCGTGGGCATACGGCCTCCAGGGATCGGATGGGGCCAGGGCGTGAGGACCCCGATGGTTATGGTTAGCCTAACCTAAGTTGAGAACTTTCCCGACGCTCTGTCGGTAAAACTAGCGGAGCGGGCGCGGAAACGGCAGGGGCCGGGCTCCGCGGACGAATCCGCGGAGCCCGGCCGCCGGTTTCCGTCCTCCGGCTTCCGGCGTGGGTCGCTTCAGGCCAGGAACTCCCGGATGGCCGTCGCGATCTCCTCGGCGTGGGTCTCCAGGGCGAAGTGGCCGGTGTCGAGGAGGCGGACGGTGGCGTGCGGGAGGTCGCGCTTGAACGCCTCGGCGCCGGCGGGCAGGAAGAACGGGTCGTTGCGGCCCCAGACGGCCAGCAGCGGCGGCTGGTGGCGGCGGAAATAGTCCTGGAAGGCCGGGTAGCGGGCGACGTTGGTGCGGTAGTCGCCGAACAGGTCCAACTGGATCTCGTCGGAGCCGGGGCGGGCCAGGTAGGCGTCGTCGAGGGTGCTGCCGTCCGGGGAGACCGCGGTCGGGTCGGGGGTGCCGTGGGTGTACTGCCAGCGGGTGGCGTCCGGGGTCAGGAGGCTGCGCAGGGCGTCGCGGTTGGCCGGCGACGGGTCCTCCCAGTAGGCGCGGATCGGGTTCCAGCCCTCGCTCAGGCCCTCCTCGTAGGCGTTGCCGTTCTGCGAGACGATCGCGGTGATCCGTTCGGGGTGCTCGGCCGCGATGCGGAAGCCGGTCGGTGCGCCGTAGTCGAAGACGTAGAGCGCGAAGCGCTCCAGGCCGATCACCTCGGTGAACCGGTCGATGACGGCCGCGAGGTGCTCGAAGGTGTAGTCGAACTCCTCGCGCGGTGGCAGCTCGGTCTGCCCGAAGCCCGGCAGGTCGGGGGCCACCAGGTGGAACCGGTCGGCCAGGTGGGGGATGAGGTCGCGGAACATGTGGCCGGCGCTGGGGAAGCCGTGCAGGAGCAGCAGCGTCGGGGCGTCGGCGGGGCCGGCTTCGCGGTAGAAGACGCGCAGGCCGTCGACGTCCACGGAGCGGTAGGCGATGGAGGTCATGATGGTCCTTCCCTGAATGCAAGTAACCGGCTTGGCTGCACTTTCGAGGTTAGGAACGGTCTTCGTAACTTGTCAAGGGCTCCTGAAGTGGTTACTCTTGATGTCGAGGCTGACCCCGACCCGTGGAGCGTGTGCCGTGTCCGACCCCCGGCCCCCGGCCCTGTTCGTCGCCGACGCCCCCGGCCTGGACTTCCTGAACTCGGTCGCGACCCCGGCGAACACCCCGGTCGACTGGATCGCCGACGGTGACGGCCTGCTGGCCTGGCTGGAACAGGCCGGACTGGTGCCGGCCGAGGAGTTGGAGCGGCTGCGGGCGCAGACCCTGCCCGGGGAACTGGACCACGTGGCCGCCCAGGCGAGGAGCCTGCGGGAGTGGTTCCGGGAGTTCGTCCGGCAGCGGATGGGGCGGCCGGTCCGGTCCGAGGACCTGCCCGACCTGGAGCCGCTCAATCAACTCCTGGCGCGCGACGAACAGTTCACGCGGATCGTGGCCGCCGACGAGGCGGGCCCGAACGGCCTGGCACTCCGTACGGAGCGCCGGTGGCGGACCCCGGAATCGCTGCTGCTGCCGATCGGGCAGGCGCTGGCGACGACCGTCGGCCGGGAGGACTTCACCCACGTCAAGGCGTGTCAGGGGCCGACCTGCACGCTGGTGTTCGCGGACCACACCCGGGGCCGGGCCCGTCGGTGGTGCAGCATGGCGGCCTGCGGCAACCGGGCCAAGCAGGCGGCCCACCGGAGCCGCGCCGCGGCACCGCGCTGAGGTGTCGCGCTGAGGCACCGCGCTGCGCTATCGCGTTGAGGCACCGCGCTGCACTGTCGCGCTGAGGCCTGCCGCCGGTCCGGCAGCCCGCGTCGACCTGCCTGCCGCTACAGCCGGTTCGCGGCCTGCTTGACGGTCCGGATCACCGGCGCCGTCTCGACGTGGGTGACGGCCGGCAGCGACGCCACCCGGGTGGTCAGGTACCGGTACAGGGCGCGCTGGTCCGGGCAGACCACGGTCGCGTAGAGGTTCGTCGGCCCGGTGGTGGCGGCGGCGAAGGCGACCTCGGGGTGCCCGGCCAGGGCCCGGCCGGCCTCCTCCAGGTAGGGCGGAGCGACCGAGAGCCAGAGCAGGGTCCGGGTGCCGATGCCGAGCAGGCGTCCGTCGCAGTCGATGTCCAGGTAGAGCACCCCGCGCTCGCGCAGTTCCGTCATCCGGCGCCGAACGGTGGTCGGCGACCAGCCGGTCACCTTGGCGAGCTGCTCGGTCCCGGTGCGGCCGTCGGCGGCGAGCGCGGCGAGCAGTCGGCGGTCGCCGTCGTCCAGTCGTACCGGTCCCGGCCGGTGCGGCAGCGGGGGCGGGCTGAGGGCGGTGACCGTCTCGGCGTCCAGTGGGCC
Source organism: Kitasatospora sp. NPDC096077 (assembly GCF_040303245.1). Classification (NCBI taxonomy): domain Bacteria; kingdom Bacillati; phylum Actinomycetota; class Actinomycetes; order Kitasatosporales; family Streptomycetaceae; genus Kitasatospora; species Kitasatospora sp. NPDC096077. Next base: position 13,113 of record NZ_JBEOSV010000027.1, read on the forward strand.
GAGCTTGGCGATCAGGTTGTCCGGACCGCCGTAGAAGGAGTGCAGCACGGAGTGCGCGCTCACCCCCTCCACGCGCGGGGTGCGGGGGAGTCGGGCCAGCAGCAGGGCCTCGCTGTCGGCGTCGCTCTCGGTGCGGACCGTGCAGGTGATCTCGGTGCCGCCGGAGGTGAGGCTCACCCAGGAGGTGTCCGGGCGGCGGGCCAGCGCCTCGGCGACCGCGACCGACGCGGACGGTGCGCAGCGCACCCGCACCAGCCAGAGCACCGCGCCCCCCAGCGCGGTCGGGTCGATCCCGCCGAGCACCCGCAGCGCGCCGGTCGAGCGCAACCGGGTGTACCGGCGGGCGATCGTGCGGTCCGAGACGCCGAGGGCGGCGGCGATGGTGCTGAACGGGGCCCGGCCGTCGATCTGCAGGGCGTGGACCAGGCGGCGGTCCAACTCGTCGTAGCCGGAAGGGCCGGAGGCGCCGGCGGAGCCGTGCCGGTCGGTGCTGTCGGATTCCACCGCACCGAGCCTAGCCGGTGTCGGATCCCCGCACCATCGCGTCGGTCAGTGGTCCAACGGGCCCTGGCGGTCGGAGTGTTGTCCTCGTACCCGGAGAACCGCGAACCGCGAACCGCGAACCACCGCGTGACCACGCCACCAGGTGCGGACGCGCCCGCGTGGCCACGTGACCGAGGAGAAGACCATGGACACCGACGTACTCGTCGTCGGCGCCGGCCCGACCGGCATGACCGTCGCCAACGAACTGCTGCTGGCCGGGGTGCGGACCGTACTGGCCGACCGGCTACCGGAGCGCAGCGCGCTGTCCCGGGCCGGCGGTGTGCAGTCCCGCACGCTGGAGACGCTCGACCAGCGCGGCCTGTTGGACCCGCTGCTGGCCGCCGGGGACTACCCGGTCGGCACCAGCCACTTCGCCGGCCTGCCGCTGCCGCTGCCGACCGCGCCCCACGCCGACCCGGAGCCCGACACCGCCGCCTTCCGCCCCCGCCAGCCGTGGCGCTCCGTTCCACAGGTGGAGCTGGAGGCCTACCTCGAAGAGCACCTCGCCGCCCAGGGCCTGCGGATCCGGCGCGACCACGAGCTGGTCGCCCTCCGCCAGGACGAGGACGGGGTCACCGCCGACTTCGCCGACGGCCGGACGCTGCGCGCCCGCTACCTGGTCGGCGCCGACGGCGGCCACAGCACGGTGCGCTCGCTGCTGAAGGACGAATTCCCGGGCCGCCCGGGCACGTTGACCACGGTCGCCGCCGACGTGCGGCTGAGCGGCGTCGAGGGACTGGCGACCCACCATCGGTCCCCGGACGGCCACTGGGCCGGGATCTTCCCGCTCGGCACCGACGGCCGGGGCCGGCCGCTGCGCCGACTCGCCATGGGCGGGCCGGGCCGCTCGCTGCCCAGGGACGTCCCGATCACCGAGGAGGAGCTCCGCGACGGCCTGCGCGCCGTGTTCGGCGAGCGGGTGCAGCTGCTCGAACTGTGCCACGCCCGTCGCATCACCAACGTGGCCCGGCAGGTCGCCTCGTACCGGCACGGGCGGGTGTTCCTCGCGGGCGACGCGGCCCACGTCCACCTCCCGCTCGGCGCCCAGGGCATGAACGGCGGGATCCAGGACGCCTTCAACCTCGGCTGGAAGCTCGGCGCCGCCGTCCGCGGCTGGGCCCCCGACGGCCTGCTCGACAGCTACCACACCGAACGGCACCGGGCCGGCACCCTCGTGCTGCGCAACATCCAGGCGCAGGGCCTGCTGATGGACTGGGCGGGCGCCGGCGACCCGGACGTGACGGCCACCCGGGAGGTCTTCGCCGAACTGGCCGAACTCCCGGACGTCCGGCGCCACCTCGGCGGTCTGATGTCCGGCACCGCCATCCGTTACCCGATGCCGGACACGGCCGCCCACCCGTTCCTCGGCCGCTCCGTGCCGGACCTCGACCTCGGCCCGGCCCGGCTGTACGAACTCCTGCGCTCCGGCCGCGGTGTGCTGCTCGACCCGCAGGACGCCCTCGCCGAGGCCGCCGCCCCCTGGGCGGACCGGGTGGACCGCACGGGCCGGGGCGCCGCCACGGCACCGCTTCTGATCCGTCCGGACGGTTACGTCTGCTGGGCCGGTGCGGCGGACGCCCCGGAGACCCTGCGCTCCGCCCTCACCCACTGGTTCGGCGCCCCGACCGGCCGCTGACCGGCCTCTCACCACAGTCTCGCCCGCTCGCTCCGGGGGCCCGGCGGTACGGCCGCCGGGCCCCCTGCTCCGCCGTGCGGGGCGCGGCTCGGGCGCCGCGCCGGTCGAGGGACAAGCGTTACATTGGGCGGACCAGGCCCGATCGCCGACGAGGTGTGGCCGATGCACACGATCACCGACTGGCTGCGCGGCCTGTCCGGCCCGGTCGTGTACGCGGCCGTCGGCGGCATGGTGTGCGCCGAGGACGCCCTGTTCTTCAGCTTCTTCATCCCCGGCGAGACCGCGGCCGTGCTCGGCGGGTTCATCGCCCACCAGGGCAGCGTCTCGCTCGGCTGGATGATCCTGGTGGTGGTCTGCGCGGCGGTCCTCGGGGACACCGTCGGCTACGAGATCGGCCGCCACCTCGGCCCGGCGATCCTGCGCACCCGCCCGCTGCGGCGCCATGCGCAGCGGGTCGCGACGGCACAGGACCTGATCCGCCGGCGCGGGCCGGCCGCCGTCTTCGTCGGGCGGTTCATCGCCTTCTTCCGCCCGCTGGTGCCCTCACTGGCCGGGATGTCCCGGATGCCGTACCGCCGGTTCCTCTTCTACAACGCCCTCGGCGGGCTCGCCTGGGGCGTCGGCTTCACCCTTCTGGGCTACTTCGCCGGAGCCGCCTACACCAGGGTGGAGGGCACCGTCGGCCGGGTCACCGCGATCGCGATCGCGGTGGCCGTCGCCGTGGCCCTGCTGGTCTGGTACCTCAGGCGGCACCGCTCCCGGGGGCGCGAGCCCTCCGACGACAGCGGCGGCGGACAGGAGCCCTGAGCCTGGCGGTACCTCCCGTAGATTGGACCGTCCGGGCGGGCCGAGCGGCCCGCCGACCAAGAAGAGGAGCGAGGCAGTGGAAACGTCGTCGCTGCCCGGCCTCGCCGCCCTGCGCTGCGTCGAAGCCGCCGCCCGGCTGCGCAGCTACACCCTGGCCGCCCGCGAACTCCACGTCACCCACAGCGCGGTGAGCCACCAGATCCGCGGGCTCGAAGCCCGGCTCGGGGCGGCCCTCTTCACCCGCTCCGGACCGGACATGCTGCCCACCCCGGCCTGCGAACGGCTCGCCGTCCGGCTGCGCCGCACCCTCGCCGAGCTCACCGAGGCGCTGGACGAGGCCGCCGGCGCGGGCGACCGGGCGCCCGCACCGCTGGAGTTGAGCGTGATGGCGGACTTCGCCAACCTCTGGCTCATCCCCCGGCTCGACGACCTCGCCCGCGAGCACCCGGAGCTCGAACTGTCGCTGCGCCTGCACACCGGCACCGCCCCGCCCGACCCGCGCTCGGCCGACGTCGGCATCTGGCACCGCCGGATCGAGGAGCGCGGCTACCGTTCCGAACGCCTGCTGGCGGACCGGGTCGTCGCGGTGGCCGCCCCCGCCCTGCTGGCCCGGCACCCCGGCCTGACCGCGGCCACCCTGCCGCAGGCACCGCTGCTGCGCTTCGCCGGCCGCTCCTGGCAGGAGTTCTTCGCCGCGGCCGGGCTCGACGCCGACGAGCCCGGCCAGGGGGTGATCTACTCCGACGCGGAGGCGCTGCTGCGCGCGGCGCTCGTCGGCCAGGGCGTCGCCATGGTGCGCCGGCAGCTCGCCGAGGCGTACCTGCGCGGCGGGGAGCTGGTGCGGATCGGGGAGGTCGAGATCCCCGCCCAGCTCGACTACTACCTCAGCCGGCGGGAGGACCACCCCCGGGCCGCCGCGATCGAGACCCTGCACGGCTGGCTGCGCGCCCGGCTGGGCGACGAGCGGTAGCCGCCTGTCAGCGGCGGTGGTCGTAGAAGGTGACGTCCTCGCCCTCGCGCAGGTCGAGCACCTCGCAGCCGTCCCGGGTGACGGCCACCACGTGCTCCCAGTAGACGGCGGGCGAGCCGTCGGCGGTCACCGCCGAGCGGGTCGGGTTGGTCAGGCGCCGCCCTTCGCCGCTGCCCGCGCAGATGAACGGCTCGACGGTGAGGACCATGCCCTCCGCCAGCACCCGGCCCTCGTGGCTGGGGTCCTCGTAGTAGGGGATCAGCCAGCCGTCGGCGTGCACCCGGCCGATCGAGTGGCCGGTGCCGCTGGGCACCCGGAGCATCGAGAAGCCGAACGACTCGACGTAGGCCTGCACCTCGCGGGCGATGTCCTGCAGCCGCGCCCCCGGCCGAACCAGGCTGATGCCCAGGCACATCGCCTGGTAGCCGACCGCGTCCAGCAGCCGGGCCCGGGCGGTGGTCTCGTCCCCGACGATCCACATCCGCTGGGTGTCGCCGCACCAGCCGTTCTTCCTGATGCTGACGTCGACGCCGAAGAGGTCGCCCTTCTTCAGCGGGATTCCGTTCGGTTCGCCGCTGAACGCGACGTCGTTGTGGGCGATGGATATGCAGGCGAATTCGCTGGAGTCGTAGCCGGCCAGGTCCTCGCGGTCGATCTCCGCGCCGTGGGTGTACACGATGAGGTCGTGGGCGATGTCGTTGATCTGCCGCGAGGTGACACCGGGCACGATGTGCGGCGTCAGGTCGTCCAGCACCCGGGCCGCGATGCCGCCGGCGATCCGCAGCAGGGCGATCTCCTCGGGCGTCTTGACGGAGATGGTGTCGTAGTCGACGTCATGGCTCATGAAAGGCCTCCGGGGTGCTCGGAATTCGTGGGGCGGCGTACGGGCTTTCCGCCGCCGGTTCCGAGTATTCCGGGAGGCTTTCGAGAAAGGCCAACGAGAGTAATTCGACGGCGGGTTGAGCGGAATTCCACGACCCTTTCCCGACCCGGTCCGGCCCCGCCCGCCGACCGGGGAGCGGAACCCCGTTGCCCGCCGTCGAGCCCCCGTGGGAGCATCGGGGCCGATCCATCACGAGCTGCGAACGGCGGGCACGGTCCGATGCACACAACGGGGCTGAGCGAAGCCCGCATCGAGGATGCGGGCACCATCCTGGTGGCGCCTTCGGCGCTGCACGACCACGAAGCGGTCCGGGAATTCCTCGGGTCGACGATCACACCGGAGGAGCTCGCCTCCGGTGCGCCCGACCTCGCGGGGAGGACCGTCTATCTGTGCGGCGACGTGTCCGCGCTCAGTGTCGGTCAACTGCGGGAAGCAGCACGGGTGTTCGTCATCCGGGAGCTGTCGCACGGCCACCGCGGGGACGGCGACGACCCCTGGACGCTCATCGGCCTCGGCCGGGTCCCGGCCCGGGTGCACGGCGTCGGTGTGTACTACCGCCGCTTCTTCGAGGTCGACGCCGACCATTTCGGCCGGATCAGCGCGGAGCACGAGTTCCAGTCGCTGACGGAGTCCACCAAACCGGGAACGGCCCATCGCAGCGGCATCTATCTGACGCCCGTCACGCAGGACGGCGACGAACTGCACTTCCGTCTGCTGCGCTGCTCCACGAACCTCTCGGGCCCGACCGAGACCTTCCGCCCGACCGACACGGACATCGTCGAGGCCCTGAACCGCGAGGCCGCCGCGGTCTTCCGCGACCAGGCGCCGCTGAACCACGTGCTCGCCCAGATCTACCACAACACCCTTGCCACGGCGGAGCGCAAGCAGTCCAAGGCCAGGATCTCGGCCCACGCCGACAAGACCAAGGACATGCCCGGCAACGGCATCATGGCCTTCTGCACCTTCTACGACGGGCTCGACGGGCTGCAGCCCCTGGCCGAGGACCCCTTCGACCACGGGGTGAAGGGCGTCAGCGGGCTGACCAGGCTGCGCTTCCGCCTCAAGGACCCGTCCGCGGCCCGCGACGGGGGCGGCCTCCCCGCGCAGTTCACCGTGACCCTCCACCCCGGCTCGGTGCTCCTCATGCCGCTGTCCACCAACCGCCTGTACACCCACGAGATCCGGCCCTCGGCGCTGGACGCCGACCTGCTCCCGACCCGGCTGGGGTACGTGGTGCGCTGTTCGAGCGCCGAAGCCGTGCACAAGGACGGCCGGACGTTCCTCAAGGCGGCCGACGGCCTGGTCGAGCTGGGGCCGCCCACGCCGGACGGCATGGACGAACTGCGCAGGCTGTACGCGGAGGAGAACCGGAGCTCGTCCTTCGTCGACTACGGCGACGAACTGCTCTTCAGCATGAACGCGGGAGACTACCGTGCCCCCCGGGTCTAGCCTCCCGGACGGGATCCGCTCGTACGCCCTGCCGGTCGAGGGGGATCCGTTCGCGGAGCTGTCCGCGTCGGTCGACTGGGAGGACGTCGGAAAGGGCCGGCGGGGCGCCGTCCTGACCAGGGTCGACGGGACGGGCGCGGTGCCGCTGGTGCGGACCACCACGCGGTACGGCCGCCCGGCGCAGCGCTTCCGGGCGGTGCACGAGCGGCTGGCGCGACGGGTCCAGGACGGTGCGGCGCTTCCGGCCGGCTTCAACAACGCCCTGATCGAGCGCTACACCAACGCCTACACCACCATGGGCGGCCACTCCGACCAGGCCCTCGACCTGGCCGAGGACTCGGCCGTCGCCGTCTTCTCCTGCTACCGGCACCCCCAGGCGGGCCCGCCGCGGAAGCTGGTCTTCGAGTCGAAGGAGGCCGAGGGCGGGAGGTTCGAGATCTCCCTGCTCCACAACGGCGTCGTCGCGTTCTCCGTCGACGTGAACCGGCGGCTGCGGCACCGGATCGTCCTGGACGCGCCTGCCGAGGCGGCGGACAACGAGTGGCTGGGCGTGACCTTCCGCAGGTCGAGGACGCTGCTCCGGTTCCGCGACGGCGAGCCGCAACTCCCGGGCGGGGAACGCCTCCTGATGGCCGACGAGGAGCAGGGCCGGGAGTTCTACGGACTGCGGCGCCGGGAGAACAGGGAGACGGACTTCGGCTACCCGCCGCTGACGTACACCGTCAGCGGGAGCGACCTGCTGCCGCCGGTCTGACCTCGCCGCCCCGCCCGGCTGTTCGACGGCACCGGCGGGGCTGGCAAGCTGGGCCGGTCGGGCGTCGTCGGGAGGGGTACGCGTGGTGGACGGATCGATGGTGACCGGGGTGCCGCCGCTGGACCCGGAGGTGCGGGCGGCGGTGGCGGCCGCCGGACCGGCGGCGCGGGAGGTGCTCACGCCGGAGGGCCTGGTGGCGTGGCAGCAGCGGGACGCCGCCGCCCGGCCGCGGCCGACGCTCGACCGGTTGCGGGACGGCGGCCGGTTCGAGGTCGCGGAGCTGCGGGTGCCGCGGGGCGGCGAGGCGGGTGACGTCACGTTGGTCAGCGCGCGGCCCGCCGGGGTCCGGGAGCCGCTGCCGGTGCTCTACTACCTGCACGGCGGCGGGATGGTGACCGGCAACGCGTGGTCCGTGCTGCCGCGAGTGCTGTGGTCCTGGGCGCTGCCGCTGGGCCTCGCGGTGGTGTCCGTCGAGTACCGGCTGGCGCCGGGCACCCGCTTCCCGGGGGCCGTCGAGGACTGCTACGCCGGGCTCGACTGGGTGGCCGGGCACGCCGCTGAACTCGGCGTGGACGCCCGGCGCCTGGTGATCGGCGGCAAGAGCGCCGGCGGTGGACTGGCCGCGGCCCTGGCCCTACTGGCCCGGGACCGGGGCGGCCCGGCGGCGCTCGGCCAACTGCTGCTGAGCCCGATGCTCGACGACCGCGGCGACACCTTCTCCAGCCGCCAACTGGCCGGCCACGACACCTGGGACCGCACCTCCAACGCGACCGCCTGGCAGGCCGTGCTCGGCGAGCGGTACGGCGCCGCCGAGCTCTCCCCGTACGCCGCTCCGGCCCGCGCCACCGACCTGTCCGGGCTGCCCGCGGCCTACCTCGACGTGGGCTCCGCCGAGACCTTCCGGGACGAGGTCGTCGGCTACGCCGACACCATCTGGCGGGCGGGCGGCACGGCCGAACTGCACGTCTGGTCCGGCGCCTGCCACGGCTTCGACACCCTCGCCCCGGACGCCGCCGTCAGCCGGGACGCCCAGGAGGCCCGCACCCGCTGGCTGCAGCGCGTCCTCCGGGCGTCGACACCCTGACCGGGTGGGCCCGCCTGGCCGGTTGAGCCCTGGCTGCCGCCTACGCCCCGGTGTCCGTCCGCTCCTCGGGGCGGCCGGGCTCGGCCCAGCGGGTGTGGTAGCTGCCCGGCCGGTCGGTGCGGTGGTAGGTGTGGGCGCCGAAGAAGTCGCGCTGCCCCTGGATCAGTGCGGCGGGCAGGCGCTCGCTGCGCAGGGTGTCGTAGTAGGCCAGCGCGGCGGAGAAGGCCGGCACCGGGATGCCGTGCTGGGCCGCCCCGGCGACGACCGTGCGCCAGGCCGCCTGGGCGTCGGAGACCTCGGTGGCGAACTGCTTCTCGGCCAGCAGGCTCACCAGGTCCGGGTTGTCGGCGTGGGCGGCGCGGATCCGGTCCAGGAAGGCGGCCCGGATGATGCAGCCGCCGCGCCAGATCTTCGCCACCGCGCCGAGGTCGACGTCCCAGCCGTACTCGGCCGCCGCGTCGCGGATCATGGTCCAGCCCTGGTCGTAGGCGATGACCTTCGACGCGTACAGCGCCTGCTCGACGTCCCGGGTGAAGCGTTCGGCCTCGTGCGGGCGCAGCTCGTGCTCGGTGCCGCCGGGCAACGGGCGGTAGGCGGCGCGCAGTTCGGCTCGGCTGGAGGCGACCCGGGCGAAGGTGGCCTGGGCGATCGCGGTGACCGGGGAGCCGAGGTCGAGCGCGGTCTGCACGGTCCAGCGTCCGGTGCCCTTCTGCTCGGCGGCGTCCCGGACGATGTCGACGAAGGGCCTGCCGGTCCCGGCGTCCGTGTGGGCGAGGACCTCGGCGGTGATCTCGATGAGGTACGAGTCCAGCCGACCCTGGTTCCAGTGCCGGAAGATCCCGGCGATCTCGGCGGGGGAGTACCCGCCGATGTCCCGCAGCAGGTGGTAGGCCTCGGCGATGAGCTGCATGTCGGCGTACTCGATGCCGTTGTGCACCATCTTCACGAAGTGCCCGGCGCCGTCGGTGCCGATGTGGGTGCAGCAGGGCTCGCCGTCCACCTTGGCGCTGATCCGCTCCAGCATCGGGCCGAGCACGGTGTAGGACTCGGTGGAGCCGCCGGGCATGATCGAGGGGCCGTGCAGGGCGCCCTCCTCGCCGCCGGAGACACCGCTGCCGACGAAGTGGATGCCGCGCTCGCGCAGCGCCCTCTCGCGCCGGCGGGTGTCCGCGAAGTGGGCGTTGCCGCCGTCGATGATCATGTCGCCCGGTTCCAGCAGCGGGGCGAACTCCTCGATCACCTCGTCGGTCGGCCCGCCGGCCTTCACCATGATCAGCAGTCGGCGCGGCCGTTCCAACGCGGCCACGAAGTCCTCCGCCGACTCCGCCGGGACGAACGTTCCCTCCTGGCCGAACTCCTCGACCAGGGCCCTGGTCCGGGCGGGGGTGCGGTTGTGCACTGCGACCGTGTAGCCGTTGCGGGCGAAGTTCCGGGCCAGGTTGCGGCCCATGACCGCCAGCCCCGTCACGCCGATCTGTGCGGATGCGTCCATGACCTGCTGCTTCCTTCCTCAGGGCGTCCGGAGAGCCCGCCGGCTCGTACCGGGTGTCGCGTACCGCGGGGCCTGGAGTCTCGTGCCTGCCACCGCGCAGCGGAGGACCGGCCGGGGCGGCCGGACTTCAGGATCGCCGCCGGACGGTGCGCCGCGCCCGGGAGGCTAGCCCGTTCAGGGCCGGGTGCAAAGGCCGCGGGCGGCGGGTCGTCGGCGTCGCCGGGCTCAGTAGCCGCCGAGGAGGTTCCGGAACCTCACCAGGGCCTCCGGCCCGGCGCTGCTGTGCCAGCGGGTCGGGTCCGCGGGGCGGCGTCCCCAGAGCAGGAGCACCCGGGTGGCCGCGTCGCTCTCGATGGTGGCCGGGCCGTCCGCGGCGGCGAATCCGATGCTGACGCCCTCGGCGTCGGCGGTCACCAGCACGTCGTCGGTGCCCGGGACGCGCAGCCGGCCCTCGACCGGACTTCCACCGGGACCGATGCCGAGCCCGGCCGCGCCCTTGACCAACAGCGGCCGGCCGACGGACAGCACGGTGTGCCGGGTCATCCAGGGCTCGTCGAGCGCCGCCGTCGCGGTCCGGTCGTCCCCGGTGAGGTCCCAGCGGTGCATGACCAGTTCCTCGCGCAGGTGTTCCAGGAAGAACGGCACGGTCACCGTCCGGCGGGTCCAGCAGATCTCGGTCTCGGGGGCCAGGTTGCTCGCCGCTGCCGAGGCGACCTCGGTCAGTTCCGCGCAGCGGCTGGTGAACGCCGTCCAGAGCTCGGCGTCGGACATCCGCCGGTACGGGGCCTCACGGGTGAAGCCGCGGGTCTCCACCGGGGCGCCCACCAGGACGGCCCGCAGCACCCGGGCGAGCTCCTCGGCGTTGCCGGCCTGGTGGGCCAGCACGTCGCGGACCGTCCAGCCCTCGCACCAGGTGCCGTTGTCGGGGCGCCGTTGCTGGACGGCACGGAGGAAGGGGACCAGCTCGGGCAGCGCGTCGGCGACTTCGGTGGGAACCATGCGGCATGGGTATCCCGGCGGTACGGTCCGCCAAACGCGGCGGGTGCTCCCGTGAGCTCACCCGGACAGGCCGGTGACGCGCAGGGTGAGGTTGAGGCGGCCGCGGGCCAGACCGGTGGCCGGGTCACCGGTGCCCGGGTGGATCCTGGGCACGCCGTGGTAGGCGAAGCGGGACGGGCCGCCGAAGACCAGCAGGTCGCCGGAGGCGAGTTCGACGTCGGTCCAGGGGCGGTTGCGGGACTCGCTGTTGCCGAGGCGGAAGACGCAGCGGTCGCCGATGCTCAGCGACACCACCGGCGCGTCGGACTTCTCATCCTTGTCCTGGTGCATGCCGAGCCGGGCCTCGTGGTCGTAGTAGTTGATCAGCGCGGTGTCGGGGCGGTACCCGGCCGCGGCGGCCGGATCCCGGTAGGCGTCGGCGAGGGCTCGGCGGCCCAGCTCGGCCAGCCGGTCCGGGAAGTCGGCCACCCGCTCGCCGTTCACGTCGCCCGCCGTCCGGCTGTACCGGTAGGGCTGCCAGTGCCAGCCGAGGCAGACGGTCTGCACCGACATCACGCCGCCGCCCGGCACCCGGGTGTGCCGGATCGGCACCGGGCCGCGCGCCCAGCCCCGGCAGGCGGTGACGAGCGCGCGCTGCTCCTCGATCGTCAGCCAGCCGGGCACGTGCACCGCGCCGGGGGCGAGCTCGGTCCGGGGGACGGGCGGCAGCGGGAAGAGCGGTGGGGTCGAGGTCATCGGCCGCCGCCGTCCGAGGGCGGCAGCGGGGTGACCTGCCAGCCGTGCCGGATCTCCCAGCTGCCGCCGTCCGCCGTGGCGCCGCGCAGGCCGTCCACGGTGTCCGGGCCCGCGAGGGCGACGGCACGCGGCTCGGCCAGGGCGGCGAAGCCGAAGGTCCGGGCTGGGGACCACCCGGTGCTGTGCCCCCGCCGCGGCGCCTGGTGGCCCCTGGCGCGGGGTGGGGCGGCCACCACCCCGGCGGGGGGGGGGGGCCCCCCCCCCCCCCGCGCCGGGCGCAGCCAGGAGGCCGCCTGCTCGGGCCAGTCGACGACGGCGAGGACGGCTCCGCCGCGCGCCCGCCAGGCCTCGGTGAAGGCCTCGGCGGCCGCCCGGGAGGCGTCGTCCCGGCTGTGGCCGACGGCGACGGTGTGGATGCGGGGCCGTCCGGTGCTCAACAGGCGGAGCAGGGAGGTGAGTTCGGCGTCGGTGTGCCCGGCGGGGGCGGGCAGCGGGCCGTAGGCCGCGAGTTCGGCGGGGCGGAGCAGTGGCGAGGGGGTCATGGGTGCTGTTCCCCTTGACGGGCTTTCCAGCGGAGGTACTTGGTGGGCAGGCAGACGCCGCAGGGCCGGTAGCCGGCCGCGAGGGCGGTCGGCTCGTCGGCGAAGAAGACCCGGTGGCGGATGTAGCCCCCGGCGGCGAGGGCGCGCCGGGCCGACGGGCAGTCCAGCCGCCCGTAGATGCGGTCGGGGCGGTAGCCGCCGAGGGTGCCCGGCAGGGTGCTGGTACGGGTGCGGCCGTCGGGGCCGAGCAGCCGGTAGGTGCGGGGGCGGGGAGTGGTCACGGCGCTGCCTCAGGCGTCGTGGAAGACGAGGCCGAGCGCGTGCCGGCGGCCCGAGCGGACGGTGCTGACACCGTGCCGGACCGGGCTCGCGGAGAACCCCCGGGCCGAACGGACCGGCCGGTCGCGGGTGGTGAAGACCAGGCCGTGGCCCTGCCGAAGCACGGTGCTGGTGCCGCGGGACTGGGCGCGCGGGCGCTGCTCGACGAGCAGGAACTCGCCGCCGGTGTAGTCGGTGCCCTGCTCGTCGAGGCCGATGACCACCTGGAGCGGGAAGACCAGGTCGCGGAAGAGGTCCCGGTGCAGCGCGTTCCAGTCGCCGGGCCCGTAACGCAGCAGGATCTGCGAGGACTTGGCCTGCCCGGCCGCGTGGCAGCGCTCCAGCCACTCGTCCAGGTCGTCGGGCCAGGGCGCGGGGCGGCCCAACTTCGCCGCCCAGCCGCGGGCGACGGTCAGCAGGTGGGGGTAGAGGGCCCGGCGCAGCGCCTGGACGGGCTCGGGCAGGTCGTGGGTGAAGTAGCGGTACTGGCCGGAGCCGAAGCGGTGGCGAGCCATGTCGACGGTGCTGCGGAACAGTTCGTGCCGCTCGTAGAGCGCGGCCAGCTCACGGCACTCCTGGCGGGTGAGCAACTGCGGGGTGAGCGCGCAGCCGTGGGCGTCGAGCTCCTCGCCGAGGGCGGGCCAGTCGGCCGAGTCGACGCGCTGCCGGGCGACGGCGGTTGCGGTGCGGGTGATCACGGGGGTTCCTCGCTGCTGGACGGTACGGCGCGGGCGGGGCCGACCGTTCGTCGCGGCCGCCGCGCCGGAACCAGTCTGTGACGGGTGGGCGACGGGCGCTGGCGGGTTTCGGACCGGACGTTCCGGGAGGGGCGGAGCGTTGTCAGTGCCGTCTGTGATGATCGCCCTGAGCTTGGGGGAGGGCCGGAGGAGGAGACACATGGTGGACGGGCGTACGGACGGCCGGCGGGCGGAGACCGGCCGGTTCCGACGGGGTGACGTGCTGATGGTGGAGTGCCCGTTCGTCGAGGCGGCGGTCACCGGGGTCAGGCGCGACCACGTCTCGCTGCGCTGGCCGTGGTGGGAGGTCGACCCGGAGGCGGAGGGCGTCAGCTGGAACGGGGACGTGGCGCTGCCGACGCCCGAGGACCGCGACTGGGAGCGCTCGTTCTTCCGGACGGAACCACCGCCGGGCGCGCTGGAGGCGGGTGGCACCTGCCTGGTGGGGATACCGCCGACAGTGGTGCACGTGGTGGCGGTGCACCGCTTCGAACCGCCGCTGGTGACCGGATGGTTGCCCCGGCCCGCCTGCTACCTCGACGTCCTGCGGCAGGGCGAGACCCACGATCCCGAGCGCGAGTACCAGGCGTACGAGCTCGACCCGGCGGGCGGTGAGCCGATCCGGCTCAGGCTGCTTTTCCGGCCCTTTGCCTTCCTCGAACCGGGTGACGAGGTCGCCGACCGGGCCGGTCGGGCCTGGCGGTTCGACGCCGCTTGGGACTGGCACGCCTTCGACGGTGAGCGGTCCGCCGTACCGGCGTGGCCGTTGGCGCTGCTCACCCGCGGTGCGGGGGCGCCGAGGGTGGAGGAGGCCGCGGCCGTCGCGCGTGCGACGGCGGTCGGTGGTCACGCGGAGGAGGTGGAGCGGTGGTCCGGACTCGCCCTCGCGGAGCCCGTCGTCCTGAGGTCGTAGACCCGGCCGGTCGGCCGGATCGCCGGTTGGCCTCCCTGCCCAGGGAGGCCAACCGGCGCTGGCTCACGCCACGTTGACGGCGGTGTCGTCCAGGACGAAGGAGGTCTGCTTGGTGTAGTCCTCGGCGCCGGTGAACTTGAGGGTCACGGTCTGCCCGGCGTAGCCGGACAGGTCGAGGCTGTGCTGCTGGTAGCCGGTGGCCGCGTTGACGTTGGAGTAGGTCGCCAGGGTGGTGCCGTTCGCGGTGACGGTCAGCTTGTCGTACGCGCTGGTGGTGGGTTCGGCGGTGTCGATGTGCAGCCAGAAGCTGAAGGTGTAGCTGCTGCAGCCGGTCGGCAGGGTCACCGTCTGGGCCAGGGTGTCGGTGTTGGTGCTGCCGTAGCCGTCCAGCCAGACGTCGTAACTGCCGGAGTGCGGGGGCTCGTTGGAGCCGCTGTTGATGGTGCTGGTGCCGCTGGTGTTGGTCTCGGTCCAGCCGGTCGTCGAACCGGCCTCGAAGCCGGGGTTGGTGAGCAGTTGGGCCGGGGCGCAGTTGCCGCCGCCGGTGGGCTGGACGGTCCAGGTGAAGGTGACGGAGGAGGACGGGCCGGTGGAGTCGGTGGCGGTGGCCGTCACGGAGTAGCTGCCGGCGGCGGTCGGGGTGCCGCTGATCAGGCCGGTGGTGGCGTTGAGGCCGAGGCCCGCGGGCAGGCCGGAGGCGGTGTAGCCGAGGGTGCCGCCGGCCGTGTCGGTGGCGGAGAGCTGGAGGCTGGTGGCGGTTCCGACGGTGGCGGTGCGGGTGCCGGGGTTGCCGAGGGTGACGCTGCCGGTGGTGCCGCCGCCGCTGCCCGCGGCGAGCCAGGCGGTGGCGTTGAGGCCGAGCGCGGCGTCGGTGCCGGCCGGGTCGTTCCAGCCGTTGTAGAGGGTCTTGCCGGATTCGCCGGTGCCGTCGTCGATGGCCGAGCTGTCGCCCCACAGGGCGACCCGGCCCTTGCCGAAGCTGCTGGTGGCGAAGAAGGCGCCGGTGGTGCCGGAGGAGCCGGTGCGGTAGACGATGCCCTTGACGGCGGGGTTGTCGGCGGGCTTGAGGGTGAAGGTGGTGCCGTTGCGGATGATGCTGCCGGTGACGGTGCCGAAGGGGCCGTGCAGCACCGGGTCGGTGGCGTCGTTGATCGCGGTCGGGTTGTCGGTCTGGATGTTGAGCAGATCGACGGAGAGCCCGAACGGGTCCTTGCTGTTGACCGAGTTGGTGGTCATCAGGTCGTTGATGATGGCGGGGGAGTCCCAGCCGTCGTTGTTGCGGTCGCTGCCGGTGTGGTCGGAGATCAGGAACAGACCGCCGCCGTTCTGGACGAAGGTCATCACGGCGGTCTTCTCGGCGTCGCTGAGCCGGATGTTCGGCTCGGGCAGGACGAACTCGTCGAAGTTGGCGAGGTCCAGCGCGCCGCCGGTGCCGTAGGTGATGGTGGAGCCGCTCGGCAGGGTCTTGAGGCTGTACTGGCCGGTCTTCTGGAGAGCGACGCCCCAGCTGGAGATGGCGCCGGTCCAGTCGGTCTCGGACTGCGGGTCGGCGTTCTCGGCGAGCGGGTCGGGCTGGCTGGTGCTGATGATCCAGTCGGCGTTGCCGGCGGTCTCCGCCTTGCTGGCGTCGAACAGGACGCGGTGCTTGGCGGCCGTGGCGGCGGCGGGCGCCGGTGCGGTCGCGGGCGCCGCCGCGGCCCGGTGGGGCGCGGCGCCCGCACCGGCGAGGACGGTGAGGACGACGGCTCCCAGGGCGAGTGGGCGGATGGCGTCGAGGTGTCTGAGCATCGGTCAAGTCCCTTGTGGTGTGGGGGTACAGGGGATTGCTACGCGCGTAGGCGTGGCTGACACCGTGCCATGATGCGGTGAGCGGGGCTTGAACGGAACACGACGATTCGGCGCAGAGGGCCCCGTCGGTTCGACGACGGGGCCCGGCGGTCGGGTGGGTCGGGCGGGTTCGGTGGTTCGGGAGGGTCAGACGGGTCAGGCCGTCGGCAGCGGCAGCGGCAGCGGCTGCGGGGCGGTCGGGCCGGTGTAGCGGGCGGCCGGGCGGATGATCTTGGGGTCGGCGGCCTGCTCCAGGATGTTGGCGCTCCAGCCGATCACCCGGCCCGCGGCGAAGGTGGGCGTGAACATGTCCCTGGGCAGGCCGCACAGGTGCATCACCACGCCGGCGTAGAACTCCACGTTGGTGTGGAGCTCGCGGCCCGGCTTCAGCTCGGCGAGGATCGCCTCCACCCGGGACTCCACCTGGACGGCGAGGTCGACCAGCTCCCCGCCGAAGGACCGGGCGATCCCGCGCAGCATCCGGGAGCGCGGGTCCTCGGTGCGGTAGACGGGATGGCCGAAGCCCATGATCCGGTCGCCGGCCAGCACGTGCTCCCGGATCCAGTCGTCGATCCGGTCCGGGGTACCGATCGCGTCCAGGGTGTCCAGCGCCCGGCTGGGCGCGCCGCCGTGCAGCGGTCCGGAGAGCGCGCCCAGCCCGCCGACCAGGCAGGCGACCAGGTCGGCCCCGGTGGAGGCGATCACCCGGGAGGTGAAGGTGGAGGCGTTGAAGCCGTGGTCCACCGTGGAGATCAGGTACTGCTCGATCGCCCGGGCCTTGGCGGGCTCGGGCTCCTGGCCGGTCAGCATGCAGAGGTAGTTGGCCGCGTGGCCGAGGTCGTCGCGCGGTTCCACCGGCTCCTCGCCGTGCTGCAGCCGGTACAGCGCGGCGAGGACGGTCGGTACCAGTGCGGTGGCGAACAGCGCGTCCTCGACCCGCCGGTCGGGGGCGGTGTCGTAGAGCGGGCGGATGCCGCGGTCGGCGGCGGCGATCGAGAGCGCGGCGCCCAGGGCGCTGAGCGGGCCGCCGTGCACGGTGGCCGCCGCGAGCGCGGGCAGCAGCGGGCGGAGCGCGTCGGGGAGCCGGCGCAGCGGCGCGGTGCGGGCCAGGAAGGTGCTGCGCCCGGCCGCGTCGGGCAGCTCGCCGAACAGCATCAGCTGCCAGACGTCCTCCAGGGTGCGCTGTTCGGCGAGCTCGATCGCCGAGTACTGGCGGTAGTGGTAGAAGCCCTCCAGCCCGCGGACGTCGCTGAGTGCGGTCTCGGTGACCACGACGCCCTTCAGACCGCGCGGGACCTCTATCCGGGTGGTGCTCGACATCTGGGTGGTGTTCGACATGGTGGTGGCCCTCCTCGGGCGGTTGTTCCGGGTGACGATCCGTACTCTCCGAGCATTGATCCACGTTGTCAATGTTGATTACGATCAATATGGAATACTCCAGATCATCATCGAGATGCGGTGATCCAGGTGCGCGGGGAGACGAGGGGAACCATGGGCGAACGCCTGACCACCCGGCAGGTCGCCGAACGACTCGGTGTCAAGGTGGAGACGGTGTACGCCTACGCCAGTCGGGGGCAGCTCAGCAGTGAGCGGGCGCCGGACGGCAAGGGCAGCACCTTCGACGCCGACGAGGTGGCGGAGCTGGCCGCCCGTGGGCGCCGCACGCCGGTGCGTCCGGTGGTCGGCGAACCGGTCACGGTACGGACCGGGCTGACCCTGATCGAGCACGGCCGGCTCTACTACCGCGGCCGGGACGCCGTCGAACTCGCCACCCGGTACGGCTTCGAGGCCGCGATCGGCTGGCTCTGGGGCCGGGGCGCCGACGCCCCGGTGGCACTGCGGGTGCCGCCCGCCACCGCCGAGGCGCTGTCCCGGGCCGCCGCCGCGCTGCCGGACGGGATCCGACTGCCGGACCGGCTGCGGATCTCCGTCACCGTCGCGGCCGCGCTCGACCCGCTCCGCTTCGACCTGCGCGAGCAGACCGTGCTGGCGGCCGGGGCGGCGCTGATCGCCGGGATGGTGGAGGCCCTGCCGCGCACCGCGCCCGACTCCGGGCCGGACGCCTCGCTGGCGGCGCGGCTGTGGAGCCGGCTCGCCACCGACGCACCGACGCCCGAGGCGCTGGCCTGCCTGGACCGCGCGTTGGTGCTGCTGATCGACCACGAGCTGGCGGTGTCCACGGTGGCGGCCCGGGTGGCGGCCTCGGCGCGGGCCCATCCGTACGCCGTGGTCTCGGCCGGGCTCGGCGCCACCGACGGCCCGCTGCACGGTGCGGCCAGCCCGCTGGCGCACCGGATGCTCGCCGAGGTGCTGGCCGCCGGCGCCGTACCGGTGGTCTCCGACTACCTGCGCACCGGCCGCCCGATCCCGGGCCTCGGCCACCGGCTCTACCCCGAGGGCGACCCCCGGGCGGTGGCGCTGCTGGACGCGGTGGCGCTGCTGGACGGCGGTGCGGCCGTGGTGGCGGCCGTCGCCGCGGTGGAGGCGGCGGCCGCCCCGGCCGGCGGGCCGGGGCCCCGGGCCAACATCGACCTCGCGCTGTCCGCCCTGGCCCTGGCCGCCGGACTGCCGGCCGAGGCCGGCGAGGTGGTCTTCGCGGTGGCCCGCACCCCGGGCTGGCTGGCCCACGCGGTGGAGGAGTACCAGGAGGAGCCGCTGCGGATGCGGGCCCGGGCGAGCTACACCGGGCCGCGCCCGGAGGCGCGGCCGCTCGGCCCCGACGGGAGGTGACGGGCCGGCCTTCCCGAGCCGCCCTTCGAGCCGGGCCTACCCCCGGGCCAGCCTTCCCAGGGCCAGCCCGGCCAGCAGCGCGGCGCCGTCGGCGAGCACGCTGTCGTCGAACTCGGCGTCGGGGGAGTGGTTGTAGGGCGCGGTGAAGGGGTCGCGGCCGTCCGTCGGGACGGCGCCGAGCATCACGAAGGCCGACGGGACCAGCGCGGCCAGCACGCCGAAGTCCTCGGAGCCGGCGATCGGTTGGGGCATCTCGGCGTAGCGCTCCGGCCCGAGCAGCCGGGTCGCCAGGCCGGCCGCGAAGGCCGCCTCCACCGGGTCGTTGACGGTCACCGGGTAGCCGGGCTCCACCTCGGCCACCGCCTCCAGCCCGTGAGCGGCCGCGACCCCGCGGACCACCCGGAGCGCCTCGGTGTGCGCCAGGTCCCGCGAGCGCTCGGAGAAGGAGCGGAGGGTCGCCGAGAACCGCGCCTCGTCGGGGATCACATTGGCCGCCGTACCGGCGTTCAGCGTGCCGACGGTCAGCACCACCGGGTCGAAGGCGTCCAGCCGCCGGGTCACCATCGTCTGGAGGGCCAGCACCGCCTCGCACAGCGCCGGGACCGGGTCCAGCGCCGAATGCGGGCTGGAGCCGTGCCCGCCGCGCCCGCGCAGGGTGACCCACAGGGTGTCCGAGGCGGCCAGCATCGGCCCGGGGCGGGCGGCGACCACCCCGTTCGGCAGCAGCGCGGAGGCCACGTGCAGGGCGTACGCGGCCACCACCCGCCGGCCGGCCGCCTCCAGGACGCCCGCGTCCACCATCAGCTGGGCGCCGCCCGCCCCCTCCTCGCCGGGCTGGAACATCAGCACCACGTCGCCGGGCAGCTCCGCCTGCCGCTCGGCCAGCAGTCGGGTGGCGCCGACGAGTGCGGCCATGTGCAGGTCGTGCCCGCAGGCGTGCATCTGGCCCGGGATCCTGGAGGCGTACGGCACCCGGACGTTCTCCTGGACGGGCAGCGCGTCCATGTCGGCGCGCAGCAACACCGCCGGCCCGGGGCGCCCACCGTGCAGCACCGCCGTGATCGAGCTCAGCTCCTTGCCCAGGGTGAGCTCCAGCGGCAGGCCGTCGAGCGCCCCGAGCAGCAGCTCCCGGGTCCGCGGCAGGTCCAGCGCGATCTCCGGCACCTGGTGCAACTTGCGCCTCAGGGTGGTGAGTTCGGGCTGGATCCGGGCGGCCGAGCGGGCGAGTTCGGGCAGTGCCAGTAGGTCGAGCGGGTCGGCGGACGCGGATGGGTCGGGCACGGTGCCTCCAGGATCGAACGGAGTCGGCGACGTCGAACGGAATCACGGATGGGGCGGGCTCCAGGATCGACCGTCGCCCGGCCCGGGGTGGCCGGGTTCACGGAATCCGCCACGAGTTCGGCGGGTCCGGTGCGGTTTCGGCGGGCCTGGGTGCAGTGTCCGCCTCCGTCGGGACGGCCGCTTCGTTGAGATAGTCCGACGGAGTGACTATCGTCATGGGGTGAGTGAGCGAGTGATGCAAGAACCCACCGTGATGGTCCTGACCGCCCTCGCGGACGCCCCCCGGCACGGATACGCCATCGCCCAGGAGATCAAGGCCATCACCGACGGCCGGGTCTCGCTGCGCACCGGAGCCCTCTACGGGGCATTGGACCGGCTGCTGGCCGACGGCCTGATCGTGGTCGAGCGCGAGGAGATCGTGGACGGCCGGGCCCGGCGGATCTTCGATCTGTCCCCGACCGGGCGCGAACGGCTGGCCGCCGAGGCCGAACGCCTGGCGGCGACGGCGCGGGAGGCCGCCCGACGCCTGTCCGTGGTCCGCCCGGCGGCGACCGGCCCATGATCGAACACGTGCTGCGGCTCTACCCCGCCGCCTACCGCCGCGCCCACGGCGAGGAGATCGCCGCGACCTTCCACGAGCTGACGGCGGGCGAGCCGCTGGGCGTGCGCCTGCGGGACGGCGCCGACCTGGCGGGGCAGGCGCTGCGGATGCGGGTGGGGCTGGGGCCCGCCGCCGCCCTCCCCAAGGTCCTCGGCCTGGCCCAGCCCCTGGTGCTGGCCGCCTCGGCCGCCGCCGGCGGCCTGCACCTGCTGCGCTGGTACGCCGCCGTGGTCGCCTCGCCCACGCCCCTGGGGGTGCAACTCCGGGTCGACCTGTCCGGGACCTGGGGCGTGCTGCTGCTCTCCGCCCTGCTGGTGTTCGTGGGGGCGGCGACCGCGCTGGCCGGCCGGTGGCGGGTGGGCGTGCCCTGCACGGTGCTCGGGCTGCTCGCCTTCGCGGCGGCCGCGGTGGTCAGCGGCCCCGCCTTCGGGTCCCCGGTCGCCGTCCCGGCCGCGGCCGTGCTGGCGGCGGCCGTGCTGCTGGGCTGCCCGCCGGACCGGCGTTCGGAGGGCATGGCGGCC
Organism: Kitasatospora sp. NPDC096077; assembly: GCF_040303245.1. Classification (NCBI taxonomy): domain Bacteria; kingdom Bacillati; phylum Actinomycetota; class Actinomycetes; order Kitasatosporales; family Streptomycetaceae; genus Kitasatospora; species Kitasatospora sp. NPDC096077. Next base: position 33,935 of record NZ_JBEOSV010000027.1, read on the forward strand.
GGTCGCGCGGGTGTGGCCGGGGCCATGGTCGCGCTCGTCCTGGTGCCACGGGCGGCCGTCGATGCGCACGTGCTGCCCGGGGTCTCCACCGACTACGGCTGCTGGCCGCTGCTGGTCCTCGGTGCGACGGGCGTCGCGCTGGCCTGGCGGCAGGGCTCCCGCAGCGGCTCGAACGGCGGTCGCGAGCTGGCCGCCACGGCCCTGGCGGCCCCGCCGCTGCTGGCCGAGGCCTGCACCACCGCCTGGGGCGACGCGACCGCCGTCGCCTGCCTGGCGACCGTCCTGACGGCCGTCGCGGCCGGCGGTCTGCTCGCCGTCCGGTTGGCGCGAACCTCCCCCTGAGTGCTCCCGAACCCCGCCGAACGGCCCCTCCCGGCCCCTCGGCGGGGTTCGTCGCGTTCGGCAGGGTCCGTCGCACGGGTATTAGTCCGTTTGACGTAGCATTCCGTTCAACGGACTATTGGTCCGCGTGAGAGGAAAGCCATGCCGTTCACCCTGTCCCACCCCGCCGCCGTCCTGCCGCTGCTGCGCAGCCCGTTCAGCCGGGCCGCGCTGGTCGCCGGTGCCGTCGCCCCGGATCTGCCCTACTTCGTCTCCACGATCGGCCTGCCGGTCAGCGCCCAGTCCTGGTACGAGCCCTTCGTCAACGCCACCACCACCCACTCGGTGTCCGGCGTCCCCGCCGTCACGCTGCCGTACACCCTGCTGCTCTGGGGCCTGTTCCTGGCCGCCCACCAGCCGGTGGCCGCCCTGCTGCGGCTGCCGCCCGACACCGCACAGCCGCCCTCCCGCTCGGTCGCCCGCACGGTCGGCGCGGTGGCCCGGCGGGCGGGGTGGGTGCTGCTCTCCGCCCTGATCGGCATCGCCACCCACCTGGTCTGGGACTCCTTCACCCACTTCGACGGCTTCGTGGTCACCCACATCCACTGGCTGAACTCCACCCTGGTCGGCAGCTTCAGCTGGGCGCGGGCGCTGCAGCACCTGAGCACGATCGGCGGCCTCGCCGTCCTCGCGGTGTACGGCTGGCGCCGCCGCGACCGCCTCCGCGCCGGGACGGTCCTCACCGGGCCCGCCGCCGTGACTCGCCGCCGGGTCCTGCTCGCCCTGGCCCTGGGCGCCCTGGCCGGAGCCGTCGCCCACGCCTGGTGGCGGCTCACTGCCCCGGAGGCGAGGGACGGGGTCCCGCTGGACGCCCTGGTCGAAGGGGTGCTGTCCGACGCGGCCAAGGGCGCGGGCGCCGGCCTGATCGCCGCCCTGGCCGTCTACGCCACCGCCTGGTGGATCCGCCGGGCCGCCGGGGGAGCCCGCCGCTACCGGGACGCCGTACCGGCCGACACCGCGGCCTGACCCGCAGTTCCCGACGGCGATCCCCGACTGCGGGCCCGTCCGCTCTGTCCGTAGCGACAAAACCCGGGCGGCGTCCACTGGTGCCGGGGACATGGTCCACGGGCCGGTTTGTCGGCACGGTGGGAGCTGCCGCAACCGGGAGGGCCCCGGACGGGCGGTGTCGGAAGGACGGCGAGCACGGTGGACGTGAAGTCGAAGGGCCAGTACGGGGACTTCCAGAACGAGATCTACTTCGAGGGGCTGTTCGGGGTCCAGCCGACCATGCCGATGGACTTCGCCGGGCTGGAGGCCCGGGCCCAGGCCGCACTGCCGCCCTCGGTGCTGTCCTACGTGGCGGGCGGCGCCGGGGACGAGTTCACCCAGCGGGCCAATGTGACGGCCTTCGAGCGCTTCGGCCTGGTGCCGCGGATGATGGTCGGCGCCGCCCGGCGCGACCTGGGCGTCGACCTGTTCGGACTGCGGCTGCCGTCACCGCTGTTCATGGCGCCGGTCGGGGTGATCGGGCTGTGCGCCCAGGACGGGCACGGCGACCTCGCCACCGCCCGCGCCGCCGCCAGGACCGGGGTGCCGATGGTCGCCTCGACCCTGACGGTGGATCCGCTGGAGCAGGTCGCCGCCGAGTTCGGCGAGACGCCCGGCTTCTTCCAGCTCTACACCCCCACCGACCGGGCGCTCGCCGAGAGCCTGGTGCACCGGGCGGAGGCGGCCGGCTTCAAGGGCATCGTGATCACCCTGGACACCTGGATCACCGGCTGGCGCCCGCGCGACCTGGGCGCGAGCAACTTCCCCCAGCTGCGCGGCCACGCCCTCGCCAACTACACCTCCGACCCGGTCTTCCGGGCCCGCCTCGCCAAGACGCCCGAGGAGGACCCGCAGGCTGTCGTCCGCGAGTGGGTGCAGATCTTCGGCAACCCGCTGACCTGGGAAGACCTGCCCTGGCTGCGCTCCCTCACCGACTTGCCGATCATCCTCAAGGGCATCTGCCACCCCGAGGACGCCCGCCGGGCCAGGGACGGCGGCGTGGACGCGATCTACTGCTCCAACCACGGCGGCCGCCAGGCCAACGGCGGCCTCCCGGCCCTGACGGCCCTGCCCGGCGTGGTCGAGGCGGCGGACGGCCTGCCGGTGCTGTTCGACTCCGGCATCCGCTCCGGGGCCGACGTGATCAAGGCCCTCGCCCTCGGCGCCACCGCCGTCGGCATCGGCCGCCCGTACGCCTACGGCCTCGCGGTCGGCGGCACCGACGGCATCGTCCACGTCCTGCGCTCACTGCTCGCCGAGGCCGACCTGATCATGGCCGTGGACGGCTACCCGACCCTCGCCGACCTGCGGGCGGAGGGCGCCCTGCGCACGCTCTGACCCACCACCGTCGGAGGTTCGCGCGCGGCGGGCCGGTGACCGTCCGGGCTTCGGTGCACGCTCTCGCCTCGGTTCCCGGTCCGCGCCCGGGAACCGGGGCGAGGCGGTCCGGGCTCGGTCGGCGCTCGGTCCGGGTACCGCGGCCGCGGACGGGGATGGTCGGCTCGACAATGTAACAACGACTACTAACTCGCTCGTCCCAGCTACTACCTTCCCCCAGTGCATCGGCAAGGCGAGATCGGTGTAGTCGACGAGGGGTGGGCGGCGTGGACACCCCTCTCCCGAATCGAGGAGGAAAGCGGCACCCGACGTCATAGCTCTGCCGAGGAACGTGTACCTCGGTGGACAAGCCGATGCAGGCCGACCATGCCGGCATCTTGAGAGCGCCGGAATACGACTCCTGCTCTCCCGACCAGGTCTGCCCTGCAAGTTGGCTAGTGGCACTGCCCAGATCGTTGGCCTGGCTATGTCGAGGGTGACGTGCGGCAGGATTCGGGTGTGATCAATGTCGAGGAGTTCCGACGCGTCCTGTCCGGTCCGGTGGATGGGGAAGTTCCGCAGTCGCTGATCAGTCGGATTACTTTCGCTGCGGAGAACCCTGGTGCGGTGATCTCGCGTGCCCGTGAGGTCATGGTGTCTGTCTTCGAGGGCGGTCGGGCTCCATGGCCGGAGCTGGAGAGCTGGAGGGCTGCTCTGCCTCTTTGGTTCGCCGAAGCGTGTGCTCCTGAGCGGTCACCTGAGCAGGCTCAACTTGAGCTGGCGGCCTGGCGTCGTCTCACACAGGCAGAGCGGGCTGCATGCGAACCGGCGTGGACGCTGTCAGGGTGGGTGCACTGGTTTGACCCGAACGGCGCTGGGCCGGAGCGGGGATGGACCTGGTGGCATGCGGGGGCTGCGGGAGAGACCGGCTGGATTGATGTCGCTGTCGAGGATGTCCCGTTCACCTCAGGCGCGCTGCTGTGGCTGATCGTAGCCGCTGGAGGGCGGGAGGTTGACTCGGATTGATGCCTAGCGTCTTGTCACGCAGCCTTGGCCGGGTAATCGGTCCAGGTGCGGATGGGTGAGTCGGGGGCGAAGTTGGTCTTCGGTTCGGCGCGTGCGTTGTGCCAGCGGATGTAGGCGCCGATGGCGGCGTTCTGCTCGTCGTGGCTGTGGTGGTCGGTGCCGTTGGGCGCGAAGTAGCGAAGCGCCGCGAACTCGGCCTCGATCCAGTTCAGCCATGAGCCGTAGGTGGGCAGGAAGACCAACTCGACCTGGTTGACCGCCGCCCAGGCCCGCACGTTGGGGTGCTTGTGCGGGGAGAAGTTGTCCAGCACGACGTACAGCTTCTCCCCGGGCCAGGGGGCGCGCAGGGTCTTGAGCAGGCCGAGGAACTCGAGCCAGCGCTTTCGCTTGCGGATCCGGTAGTAGATCTTGCCGGTGGCCAGGTCGAGGGCAGCGAGCATGTGCATCACGCCGTCGAAGCGGTTGTAGGTGGCCCGTAGCCGACGCGGCGAACGCACGGGGCGCCACGCTTTGCCCTTGCGCGGCTGGAGGTTGAGCGGTCCGAACTCATCGACGCAGACCACCCGGCCGTCGGCGGGCGGCGCGTCGTAAAGCTCCAGGACGCGGTGCATCTTGGCGATGAACGCCGGGTCCGTGGAGGACTTCCACGTCGTTGTCGTCTGCCAGGAGACCTTGCCCTCACGCAGGATCCGGCGCAGGGTCTCCCTGCTGACCGCGGTGACGACCCTGTGCTTGACCAGGTGCTCGGCGAGCTTGGTCAGGCTCCAGGTGGAGAACGCGGCGATGCCCCAGTCGGCGGGGGACGTCCGGGCGATCAGGCAGATGCGCTCACGCACCTGGTCACTGATCGTCTTCGGGCGTCCCCCGCTCCATTTTGGGTCCAGCGCGTCGAACCCCCGCTCGTTGAAGGCGTGGATGACATCGCGCACGTAGTCCTCGCCGACCCGCGGCAGCGAGGTGATGTTCTTCACCGGCTGGCCCTGCGCGGACATCAGCACCACGATCGCCCGCCGCAGCCGGACCGGATCCTTCGAGGTCCGGCCGATCCGTTGAAGCCGCCGGCCCTCCTCCATGCTCACCGGCCGGACGACACTCCCGGACGACGCCCCACGACCACCTCCAAGATCAGATCCCGGAGACAGCCTGACGGACTACCAGCAGCCGATCAATTTCCCGGTCGACCTATCGAGCCGAGCCACTAGATGATGTTCCAGCTGAGCTCGTCACGGCCGGAGCGCAGGCCCTGGATACGGCGACGAACCTCTTCGAGCGTCGGGCTGCCGACAGAAGCTCGTTTGGCGTTCGTCGTGATCATCCTCAGTTCCCGCAGCCCGGACAACACCGGAAAGCCTTCCCACGAAGTCACGTCGAAGCCGTACCGGTCGGCGAACGCCCGGTAGTGGGCCGAACCGTAGCCGAAGCGACGGCAGTGGATCTCGACGGTGACGAGGTCGAGCTCCGGCTGCCCGAAACAGGCGGCGTCCCAGTCGCACAACACCGCTTTCCCCTGGTGGTGCAGGGCGTTCCGGTGCTGCGGATCGCCTTGCAACACCCCGGGGGCCAGGGCGTAGCGCACCTGGCGCAGTGCGGCGTCCAGTTCGGCCAAGCGCTGTTCGAGGAAGTCGAGGTCATCGTGGGGGAGCGCGGTCGTCTCGGCGATCGAGCGCCTGATCGCTCCGACGGTGTCGACGGGGCGCACTTCGAACGGAGGGGACGGAAGCTCGTGAAGCGTACGGAGCGGTCCGGCGAGGTGCGCCGCGGGTACGGGATGGTCGGGTTGAGGAAGGTAGCGCCAGAACGTCACGGCGTTGCCGTCGACGATGACCGGCTGCTCCAGCGGCAGCAACTCGACGGTCGGGAAGCCGTGAGTGGTGAGCCACTGCACCAGCTGCACGGTGCGACGGACACCGGTCAGGGACGTGCCGGCCCGGGCGATCTTGGCGACCACGCCGGCGGCCGGCAGGAGGTAGACGGCGTTGGTGTGGCCACGCAGCACGACGGCGTCCGCCGGGTCGAGCCCGACAAGCGTGCAGGCGGCTTCGAGAACGGTGACAACCTCGGACTCGGCGAATCCGCCGATCCGGACGACCGGAGTACTCATGCTTGTCAGGCTGCCGGTCGGCGGGCCGATCTGTCACGTCGCGCAGCCCGGCAGCGCCAGGAGTTCGCTGAGCTCCCGGGCGGCGCGCGGCCGTACGTTCTCCGGCGTCAGCTTGATGACGTCGGCCGCGCGGGTGCCGAGGATCTGCGTGCGGTGGTCCTCGGGAACCATTAGGTACGTCTCGCGAGCCAGCTGGCACGCTTCGGACACACCGTGCTGTTTGACCAGGCACATCGCCTGCTCCAGCCGCAGCAGCGCCGGGTCGATGCCGGTGTGGTCGGGGTAGAGGCGCAGCGCCTCGTCCTGGGCCCATCCGGCCTGTGCCGTGTCCCCGAGCGCTGTGTAGGTGCCCGACAGATACAGCTGGAGGCGCCGGTAGGGGAACGCCCAGGCGTCGTCCTCGTGGCCCTGGGTTGGTGGCCGGCTGCGTTCGAAGAGGGCACGGGCTTGCGTGATTGCCGTGTGGGCTCCCTCCTGGTCACCCTGATGTGCCCTGACCCGGGCGTCGGCGACGGAGGCGAAGGCTCCGCTGACGGTCGGGCGTCCGCGGTTGAGGAGCACGGCCTCATGAGTGAGGGTGGCCGCTTCCTCCAGGGGTCCGTAGTAGAACGGGAGCATCGCTGCCTGCACGCGTACTCGTGTGCGCAGTTCGCGATTGCCGCTGTCGTCGGCCGCTGACCTTGCGGTGCCGAACCAGTCCCGGGCCTGCTCTTTGCGCCCGAGCTTCATCAGGGCGTCAGCGGTGAGGGTGGACAGTACCGCGAGCATTTCGGACAGCCGAACCTGGACGAGTGCGGGCTGCCGTTCCGCGGAGTACTGGCGGACCTCCTCCAAGGTGGTCAGCAGCCTGGCCAGGATCACCATCGGAGGAGCGCTGACGTACTCCCTCCGCAGGGCGAGCAACTTTCCTTCCAGTGACTCCAGTTCACCACTGGTGAGTGTCGTCGCCGCCAGCGTGCGCTCGATGGCGCGACGGTGGGAGCGGGACAGCGCGTCCAAGGCGTCGCCGGCACCGAGGAGGGAGAGGGCTGTTGGAGAGCGGGCAGCTGCAACGCGCGGGTGGGCAGGCGCCGGGAACGCGGCCCCGGTGAACGGGATCTCCGTTCGGTAGCCGCCGGTGAGGCCGAGCCCCTGCGCATCGGTCTCGTACAGGCGGCACAGCAGGTCGATGGTCTGCATCCGGGGCGTTCGGACGCCCCGTTCCCACACCCCCAGCTGCTCGGCGTCAAGACGCGGCCGATGGAGCCCGGAGGCTGTACACAGGGCGATCAGTTCGGCGACCGCGCACTCGCGCGTCCATCCCCGGGCCAGTCGGTGAGCACGAAGCGGACTGACATCGCAGCACCCGACGATCTCGGACACCGTGGTGTCGATCGTCCAACTCTTCGCTGAGGCAGCAGCCCTGATGCGCGCTGCGCAGGACGGCCCATGAGCCATGGCCCACCTCCCTGTCACCGGCTGAAATCCTAGCCTCCAGATTTACTGATGACATGTCAGGACCAGTAACTCATTACTGGTTTATCAAACATCGAGACCGGAGCCAGTGAGTTCGAGTAGGAACAGGAACTTCTTCCGTTTGCCGGGCGGTGGTTGTGCGGCGAATCTCAGTGGGCAGGGTGAGCGCCCGCTCGCAGGTTTCCCGGCGGCCCGGGATCACCCGCCCCACGTACAGCCCGGAGGAACAGCCCATGTACCGCGTCTTCGAACACAGGGCCCCGCTGAGAACCGCCTCCGTGGTCGACATCCGTAACCAGCTCCGCGACCACGTGAATCGCCTGAGAGCCGTCGCCCTCGACGACGACCGGTCGTACGCCCTGCGCGTGTGCAGCTCGGAGTTCGTCACCAATGCGATCAAGTACGGCGGTCAACACGCCGACGAGAAAGCCGACTTGCTCATCGTGGGTGAGATCGACACCCGGCGAAGCCGGCTCCGGATCACCGTCACCGACCCCCGCAGCACGGTGCCCGACATGGGTAGTCGCGCCGAGGACCTGAACGCGACCGGCGGTCGGGGGATCACCGTCGTCGAGGGTTACGCGGACGACATGGGGTGGTACCAGCGGCGCGACAACGCGGGTCGGGCCAGCGGCTGGTCCGTGTGGTTCGAGCTCGACGTGCAGTTGATGGAGACCTTCGGCCAGGCCACCGCTGTCGAGGCGGAAGCGCAGCCGAACGTCGTCCTGCGCCGGGTGGGGGTGGTGCAGGAGGCGAACGCCGCCGCGCTCGCTCGTCGTGCCTGGCCGGGGTGCGTCGGATGGCCCAGCGGCGGAGGGGCCACGCAGTCGTCCCTGTGTGGGTCGAAAGCGTCCTTGGTGAGGTCGACCCGGTGCTCGTAAAGCACTGGGGCCGCAACGCGGACAATGTGGTGACCGGCGAAAGGGGGGCGTGCCTGGGTGGTGCGCACCCGCGCCCGTGCAACTGGGAGATGTGATGACGGTGCTTCACCGGCCGGAGCCGCCGCTGCCGGAGGTCGAGGAGCCCACGATGCGGAGGTGCGGCCACTACATCGAACTCACCGAGGGCGAGGCCGTGGTGCTCGCGATGCTGGCCGGTGACCTGAACTCCGTGCGGATCGCGGACCGTACCGGCTGGTCGTACAACGTGGCGCGGGGTCGCCTGCTCAGGTTGAAGCGCAAGACCGGGGCCGAGTCGGCGCCGCAGGTCGTTGACGTCGCCTGCCGTACGGGCCTGCTGGTACCGCCCCTGGCGGGGCTGAGGACGCCTCTGCCGCCCCTGGCCGTGCTTTCCTTCCGGGCGGTGGCCCACGGGCGCACCAATCGACAGGTCGCGCTGCTCCGGGGCGTTTCCGAGAGCACGGTCGGCGCGGACCTGGCGGCGATCAGACATCGGATGCGCACTGAAGGGAATCCGGCGGCGGTCTATCGCCTCCACGGAGTGCCAGGCGTCATGGACACCGCCGTGCCGCCGTGCCCGGCTTGCTCGCGGGGCGCAGCCCGTTGACCACCGTGATCTCGCGATCGGTTCTGTGCCGCGCGCGCCTTCGCCCTGAACGTGTCGGCCCTGCGCCCGCCCCGGTGGTGTCGCGGCAAACCGGCGGGCCCGGGACCCAGCGCCAGGGTCCCGGGCCCACCGGTCGTGGTCAGATCCAGGTGTAGTTCTGGTCGGTGACCGGTTCCAGCTCGAACGTCGCCAGCTGTGCCTGCGGTGTGGGGAGTTGGGCGAGGACCTTGCCGATCGGCGGGAAGAGCGGCAGGTCGGCGGTCTTCCGGTAGTCGATCCACTCGATGGTGCCGACCTCGTGGCTGCCGTCGGGCAGCTCGTCGAACTCCTGGGTGGCCAGGGTCGCGCGGACCTCGGGGGTGACGTGGGTGCGGTAGATCAGGTGGATCTTGCGGGGCGCGGCGGTCGGCCCGGGCCGGGTGACCCGGGCGTCAGCCAGCCCGATCAGCTCCAGGTCGTCGGCCTGGTCGGGGGCGAGGCCGAGCTCCTCCTGCAGTTCGCGGGCGGCGGCGGCGCGGAAGTCCTCGCCGGCGGCGACGTTGCCGCCGATGGTGGTGTAGTGCGTCGAGTCGGCGCGGTCCCGGCGCAGCAGCGCGACCTCGGTGCCGCAGAAGACCAGACCGGTGACCCGGACCTTGATCCTGCTGAACGGCTGCTCGGTCGTCGCTTCGGTGGTGCTCATGGGTGTGGTCTCCTCGGTGGACGTGTCCGGGCGGGTTGGGCCCGATGATGCCTCCCGGCTCAACGGCTGGGAGGGGTTTGGGGTTTGGCGTCGCTTTCTAGACCGCCCCGGGGAAGCCGTGGAGGGTTCGGGCTTCGCTCTGCGGGACGTGCTCCATATCGACGCCCGTGAGGGGGATGCGTCGCAGGCGGCAGCCGGTGGCGCGGATGACGGGGGACAGGTGGCAGGGGTCCATCTCCTCGACCATCAGCGTCGGGCGCGCGGTCCGGATGTTCTTGCCTCCGGTGAGGGCCGACGGCAGGTGCCCGCCGCCGAAGGGCATCGGGGTGATGCGCCAGATCGGACTGCGGTCGCTGGAGACGCTGGCCTGTCCGAAGCCGCGCTCCTCGCGCAGGGTCATCGGCTCGCCGTTGGTGCCGGCCAGTCCCCGGAAGAGTGCCTGGGCGCGGCCCTGGTTGACGATCTGTCCGGTGTCGATCGTGAACGCGCGGTCGAAGAACGTGCTCGCGGGGTAGCCGGCCTTGAGCAGGGCGCGGGCGTAGACGCTCATCTGCGGGAGGACCTGCTCGCGCAAGTGGGCTGCGGCCAGCTGGTCGACGGGGTCCAGGGCCATGGCCTGCTGGCGCAGGGCGGTGAGGACACCGTCGATGTCGGCGGGGGTCGCGGCGGGGAACCCCTGACGCCGGCCGATCCGGCGGGTGGTCTTGTAGGCCAGCAGCGTGTTGAGGAAGTACCGGGTGGTGTCGGTGTATCCGGCGTTCTTACGCCGTTCGGTGGCCGGGTAGAGGTTGAGGGCGGTGAAGCGGCCGTCGGGGTGGAAGTCCGGGTCGGCCACCTGGTGCGGTCGCTGTCCTGGGACCAGGGCGCCGAGATGGCCACCCACGGCGCCTTCACCGTCGCCACCGGAATCCCGGTCTACTTCTGCGACCCGGCCAGCCCCTGGCAGCGCGGCTCCAACGAGAACACCAACGGCCTGCTGTGGCAGCACTTCCCCAAGGGCACCGACCTGTCCGTCCACGGCCCGGAACACCTCACAGTGGTCGCCGCCGAGCTCAACGGTTGCCCACGCAAGACGGTCGGCTGGGAAACCCCAGCCGAGCGTCTGGCTAAACTCCTTGCGGCCTAGACAACCGACCACGTGTTGCGACGACCACTAGAAACCGCCTGCGGCCGGGCGGCCCCTCGGCAAGATCTTCATCAATCTTCTAGGGGTTGATGCCGTCGAACTGGAGCACCCTGTAGGGGGCTGGGGTCCTTCCGTCCCACTGCGAGACGATCACGGTGAGCGAGGTCGCGCTCGCGCTGCCGGGGTGGATGTACCCGCCGTACAGGACCGGGACCACCGGTTTGCCCGCGTGGCCCGGCTTGGTCGGGTCACCGACGATCTGGGTGAGCGGCTGGGACCACGCCCGGTCCGGCCGGGGTGCGGTGCGGGTGCGGATCGAGTAGTCGCCGCAGTCGAAGTAGCTCATGCAGTACGTGTCGCCGATGCGTTTGACGGAGAACTCACCGATGTTGTTATCGGAGGGAAAGAGGACAGTCGGTGGGGCCGAGGTGGTCCACTGCCAGGTGCCGCCGAGGTAGGCCCAGTTCTGCTGGGCGCCGAAGTTGCCGTCGTGGAAGTCGTTCGGCTGGATTCGGAACAGCTGGATCTCTCCCTTGTCGCCCAGGTTGAGATGACTACCGTTCCATCGCTTCGAGAAGATGTACAGCCAGCCGTCCGGGTCGATGCCGGCGAACGACCACATGCCGTAGAGGGATTGGTTGATCCCCTTGAAGTCACCGTCCCAGTGGTAGGGGAAGTCCTGCCAGGAGACCCCGTAGTCGTCCGAGTAGGCGACGCCGGACATGAGCGAGCCATCGTGACCGTCCGGCAGCGGCGGGTCCTTCGGTCCGCCCCACGTGGCCACGGACGTGTACTGGATGTAGGTACGGCCGCCGAATTCGATGCAGTCGTTCGGGATCCGGGAGATCTCGTAGCCGAGCCCGTTGTCCGCCCTGGTGTGGTAGGGGAACAGCTGACCGGCCTGACCCGTGGTGGGCATTGCCCAGGTGAAGGAGATCGGGGTCCCGCCGGACGGGTCGAAGCCCGCTTGGTTCAGCATCAGTGGCGAACCGAGGTAGTCGTCACCGCCGCCCTGCTGCATCCCCCGCCACGAGTCACCGAAGACGTAGCCCCAGCTGTTGTCGTGCTGCCGGAAGTACGGGATGGCCAGGTCGCCGCAGCCGAGACCCTGTTGGCTCGCGGAGTCGCCGGGCTGTTGGCACAGCGGAGTGCCCTGCTGGAGCAGGCGGGGAGCCGCGACGGCGGGCGTGACGACGCCCAGGCCGGTGCCCGTAGCCGCGGCGAGGCCTGCCGCAGCCTTGAGAACCGAACGGCGGTCGATGTGTGGTGAGTTGGACATGGCGCATCCTCCAGGACGTTCCGTGCCGGTGACGTGCTGCCGACTGGCGGTACGGATATCCCCGGGCGCCGGGCGCGGCACGCTCAGCCGCAGGCGCGTACGAACAGTCTCGGCCACGCGGTGCGCCCCGGACATCTGTGCGCGCCCTTGCCGGAAGCCGCGTGCTGCGCGACGCTGGAACAGTGGATCCTGAAGCAGTGATTGCGGCGGCTCTCGCAGCGGGTGCGGTGGCCAGCTCCAAGGGCGTGATGACGACCATGGCGACGGACGCCTACTCGGGCCTCAAGGCCCTCGTGCTGCGTCGGCTCCGTGGGGAGCCGGCCGCGGAGGTGGCCCTGGAGCGTCTGGACGACAACCCCGAGGCCTGGCAGATGGCACTCCGGGCGGAGCTGGTGCGAATCGGCGCAGGTGAGGACGAGCAACTGGTGGCCGCAGCACAGGAGGTGCTGGGCATGCTCGACGCGGCCGGTACTCGGTCCGGGCGGTACCAGGTCGACGCAAGAGGCGCCCAGGGTCTGCTGATCGGCGATCAGGGCCACCAGAGCAACGTCTTCAACGCGCCTCCCTCCGCTACGGATTGAGGCGATCAGTCGAACGCGCGGAGGTGGGCCACCTCGGGGCCTGGCTCCCAGCCCTGGGCGGGGCGGCGCAGTTGCCAGCTCTCCGACCAGGCTCCGGAGGCCCGGAGCACGGACGGGCCGCGTTCCTGGTCCGCCTGCACTGTCAATTCGCCCCAGGGGACGAACAGGCAGAAACCGTTCCCGGCAGCAATGTCGGAGGCGCTGAAGCGGACCGGGCCGCGGGGGTCGCCGATGTAGGTGCCGAGGTGCAGGTAGGTGAGTTCGAGCCAGCGTCCCGCACCCAGCCAGCTGCCGCTGCTCAGCATGCACCGGATTCCGATGCCCGGGGTGCCGTCGTCCTTGCGCACGCTGAACTCGTTCAGCAGGGGGCCGCCGCGTTCGACGTGGCGGGGCAGCGGCCGATAGTCGGGCAGGACGCCGTCGGGGACGAGCGTCCACTTCTCGTGGCGGTCGCCGGTTACCGTGAGCTGGGTTGGCACCTGCGGTGGTGGTGAGGACAGCTCGAACCGCAGGCGCAGGTACGGCTCGTCGCGCTCGCCGTTGCCGACCAGGCCAGCCGCGTGCGCGGGCAGGGTGGCCGGGGCGGAGGCATCAGGAGCGGAGGAACTCCTGACGAAGGCTTCGCCGAACTGCCTGAACGGACCCGTCGGTTCAGCTCCCTCCCCGTACCATACGAAGGCCACCCCCTCCTGGTCCGGGCAGTGGACGAGGTTGGCGAACTTGACGCACCGGACGCCGGCGAAGGCGCCATCAGGGAGCGAGACGGCTCGGTAGCAACTCACGTGCGGGCCTGCGTAATACACGATGGCGGTTCCTCACTTCGCGGCGCCGTGGACACCGTGGGGCAGGTAGTGGAACAGGTACACGCCAGACTCGCCCACCGCGCACAGCAGCGGGCGGCTGGGGTGCCAGACGAGGCCGAGCAACGGGGTGACCACGCGAATCCCGCAGCAGGGTTCGTCGCTGCCAGGCCGCCACATCCGGAGCCGTCGCTCGACGATGTCCGTTGTGATCAGCGAGCCGTCGGGGGCGAAGGTGCAGGCGACCACGCCGCTGCTGTGGCGCGCCAGGGTGGTCCGTGGTGTGCCGGAGGCGGCGTCCCAGAGGATGGCTGTCCGATCGTGGCTAGCGGAGGCCAGAAGCGCCCCGTCCGGGGAGAACGCGCAGTCGCTGACCAGGTCGGCGTGACCGGCGAGGACACTCCGGAGCCGGCCGGTGGCGGTGTCCCACAGGCGGACGGTGTGGTCGTGGCTGGCCGAGGCGATGGTGCTGCCGTCCGGGGAGAACGCGCAGGCCGAGACGGCTCCGGTGTGGCCGGCCAGGACGGTCCGGGGGCGACCGGTGGCGGCGTCCCAGAGCCGAACCGTGTCGTCGCGGCCGCCGGTGGCGAGGAGCGTGCCGTCCGGGGAGAACACGCAGGCTGTGACCGGGTCCTCATGACCGGTGAGGACGGTGCTGTCAGGACGGCCAGTGGCGGCATCCCACAGGCGGACCGTCCCGTCGTGGCCGGCGGAGGCCAGAAGCGCCCCGTCCGGGGAGAACGCACAGCCGCTGATGGTGTCGGTGTGACCCTCCAACCGTTGCTTCAGCCATCCGCCGGCCACGTCCCAGAGCCGTACGGTCCGTTCGCTGCCCGCGGTCGCCACAGTCGCGCCGTCCGGGGAGAATGCGGCGGTGTACTCCCACCTCGGCGAGGGCTGGGTGCGGGGCGTGTCGACGGTGGTCTGCCACAGGCGGATTCGGTGGTCGTGGCTCGCGGTGGCGAGCAGGGTGCCGTCCGGGCTGAACGCGCAGGAGGTGACGGTCTCGCAGTGGTCGGCGAACAGGGTGCGCTGGGTTCCGGTGGGGACGTGCCAGATCCGGGCCGTACGGTCGTGCCCGGTGGTGGCGAGCAGGGTGCCGTCGGGGGAGAAGGCGCAGGCGACGGCTTCG
>NZ_JBEOSV010000027.1:48403-85548 GCF_040303245.1 Kitasatospora sp. NPDC096077
CGGGGCCTAGGTGTCTTGAAATGACGGCCTGTTGGGTTCCGGTGGGGACGTGCCAGATCCGGGCCGTACGGTCGTGCCCGGTGGTGGCGAGCAGGGTGCCGTCGGGGGAGAAGGCGCAGGCGACGGCTTCGGCGTTGTGGCCGGTCAGGGTACGGACAGGATCGCCGGTACGGGTGTCCCAGAGGCGTACGGTGCGGTCGTGGCTCGCGGTGGCGAGCAGTCGTCCGTCGGGGGAGAATGCGCAGCCGGTGACGGGGCCTAGGTGTCTTGAAATGACGGCCTGTTGGGTTCCGGTGGGGACGTGCCAGATCCGGGCCGTACGGTCGTGCCCGGTGGTGGCGAGCAGGATGCCGTCCGGAGAGAAGACGCAAGCTGCGACAGCGCCAGCGTGGTCGGTGAGGATCCTGACCGGGCCGCCGGTCGCGGAGTCCCAGAGCCGGACCGTCCCGTCGTGGCTGGTCGTCGCGAGGAGCGTCCCGGTGGGGGCGAAGGCGCAGTCGCTCACCCCGTTGACGTGACCGGTCAGGACGCGGACGACGCCCGTGCGCGGCTGGTCCGGGAGCGGCCAGGCGGGGGCGAGTTGGGGCGAGGACAGCGCGCTGCGGTAGGAGGTCACCAGCGGCTCCAGGTCGGGGACACCGGAGAGGTATCCGTAGAGCGTGGCTTGAAGCACCGGTGGCGGGTCGCCGGGGGTCAGCAGATGGGTGATGGAGCCGAGGGACTGCCGCAGCGAACGGGCGAGGCCGGTGGGCACGTCCGCAAGGTCGGTCTCGGCGGGCACCGAGGAGCCCAGACGGGTCGACTTCGCCGCCACCCAGCGCAGGTCGCACACCAGGGCGTCGCGCTCGTCCGTCCGACCGGCCCGCGCCAGGTGGTACGGCAGTCGCTGCCAGAGATAGCGGGGCTCGGCGGGGAGGTCCCACCAGGGCGTGCCCGGTTCCGTCGGAGCGGGCAGAACTGCGGAGGCCGTACGGACCATCAGATCGTGGCGCCGGGTGAGCTCCTGGGCGGTGAGGCGGTGGCGCAGCCAGGAGCCCAGGACGTCGTGGAGACCGACGACCGGCGAGCCGTCGTGCCAGCGCGGCAGCACGAGCCGCATCCGAGCGAGGCGGGCGCGGAGCCGCTCGGCCTCGTCCGGGGACAGCCCTGCCGCGGTGCCCCACAGTCGGGAGAGCAGGTCGGCGGGCAGCGAGACGTCCTCGGGGAGGATCGCCAGGTCGAGATAGCGCTCCTGTTCGTCCGGGGTGAGCAGGCCCAGGCTGGCATCCACGGTGGCTGTGACGGCCTGCCCGCGGTCGCCGGAGTCCGCCAGGTCGACGTCGAACGCGGCCGGGCCCGCGGACTCCAGACGGCGCAGCACCCAGCGGGCCGCTTGCGCTGGGTCCGCGCCCTCCGTGAGGCGTTCAAGGAGTACCCCATTCACTAGGCTGAGCAGCAGCGGCCACCGCCCGGTGACGGCCACCAGTCGGGCGAGCAGGTCGGAGGGCAGCGGGCCCGTGCCGCCGGTGAGCGCGGCGGCAGCCTGCTCGGTCGTCATCGCGTCGACGAGGATCGAGACCCCTCGGCGTGGTGCGACGCCGGTGTTGCGGGTGGTGATAAGGCGGCGGCAGGTCCGCCCGCCGACAAGGAATGGGGCGAGCTGCTCGGAGCGCCACACGTCGTCGACCACGAGGAGCACCGGGCCCCGGGCGTCGACGAGTTCGCCGAGACGCCCGCCCGCCGCCTGGGGGTCTGTCGTCGTCACGCCTTCGCCGGACAGCACCTCGCACAGGCCGCCGACCAGTTCGGCCAGCCGGGCGCCGCGGCTATGCTCGCCGACCGTCACCCAGAGCAGGCCGCCGGTGAAGTGCTCCGCTGCCCTCGGGTCCTGGCAGAGTATGGCGGCCAGAGTGGTCTTGCCGAAGCCGCCAGCGCCCTCGACCGAGGTGGTCAGGGTGGTCGGTCCGGCGTCGTCGCGGGTGACGGCGTCCCACAGGGCCGCGTAGAGGTCCGGCCGGGGGACGGGCGGTCCGACGAGGGCCGGTGACATCCACGGCCTGCGGGGATCGGGTCTCGAGGGGAAGACGTTGTACTGAACGGCATGGTCGCCGATCATGACGCCTTGTGCCCAGCGCGCGTCGATCGAGGCACCGCGCGGATCGTACGTAGCCACAAGCCACCTGGCTTCCCCGTTGACTGCCTTTGGCCCGAAGGCCGGCATCTCAGATGGTAGTACCCGTGAATAGGATCGATGAACTCGTAGGCTGGGTAGGCTACTTGATCCGTCAGGAGGTGACGCCGAGTAGGGGTCGCTATGGGTGACGTTGATGCCGAGGCGGTGGACGGCTTCGATGGCATCGGCGTGCGCGAGGCCGGGGCGGCGATGACGGCCTCTTCGATGACGGTGGTGGGGTAGTTGAGGGTGACTACGGTGTGGACGGCTTCGCCGGTGCTGTATTCGGTGGCGAGGCCAGCACGGGCGAGGTTGAAGGCGCCGGGGCGGTTGAGGAGGCCGTTGAGGTCGATCTCGGCGAAGGCGTCGATGTCGCACTTGGTGTGATGACCTCGTTGCTGCGGTGGGCAGTCACTACACGGGCGGAGCGGCTAGAGGAGAACCTCGTACCCCGGCCAGCCGTTCCAGGAGGCCGGGCAACTCCTCACGTGCGGGCTCCGGCCGGTCGCGGAGCTGGTCAAGGGCAGGGGGATCAGCGATGATGTGTCGGCAGGCACGGTCTTCCACTCAGGCCATGGCAGCGTAGAGAACTCCATGATCTTGGAAAGCGTGCCTGCCTCCGTTCCGGGACCGACCAGCCGACAGACCATCACGAACCGGACGCCATCCGACTATGCCGAAGCCCTGCATCGAGAGCCAGCTTTCCGTCTGACCAGGCGAGGGTGCGCTCGGCGACCCAACGGTGGGCATTTAGGTCGGAACCGTGGGGTGCTCCGCAGTGGGCGATCAGCTTCCCCGCGAGGCGTTGGTACCTGTCGTGGTCGTAGCTCCGGTCGGCGCGCGGGACATCCGGTCCCCGTCGTGGCCGACTGGCCAGGCCGGCCACGACGCGGACCTGCGCGCGCGGGGGCAGCAGCTGGGTGACGTCGCAGCGGTTACTGCCGGTCAGCGACACCGCGAGCGGGATGCCTTGGCCGTCGACGAGGACGTGGTGCTTGCTGCCCGGTCGCGCGTGGTCGAACAGGCTCAGGCCGATTTTGGGCCCCGCCGGGTGGCCCGGCCGTGACGGGAGTCGGGCACCGCCCCGGACCAGTCCACCTGTCCGGCCAATCGAACTTCCGCAGGACCAGGTGGAGCCGCTCCCACCTGGCGGCCTCGTTCCACGCCGGGAGCCGCCGCCAGCGGGTCCTGCCCGAGCCGAAGCCGAACTCCGCGGCCGGGCGGTACATCCAGGCTGGTTGACACGGAGGCGCTCTGGGAGACCGCGGCCGCTACGGTTGGGACCGCCTCAGGGCGCAGAGCGTATGTAAAAGAACTCCACCTGTAAGGGTTGCTCGAACGGGGCGGCGAGTGCGACCCGATCGGCAGCCCGCTGCCGGGGCCGGCAGCGGGCCGGTCAGGCCGTGGTGGCGGTGAAGTCGGTGAGGAGTCGGCCGACGGTGTCGGGCTGGTCGAGGTGCAGCGGGTGGCCGGCCGTGGGGACGACGGCGGAGCGGGCGAGCGGGCTGAGGAGGGCGGTGGCGGCGGCGTGTTCGCTGGGCCAGAACTGGCTGTCCGCGCCGGCCACGATCAGGGCCGGCGCGGTGATTCCCGCGACGGTGTCGCGCCAGTCCTGGCAGGCGTGGTCGAAGAGCAGCGGGTAGGTGTCGGGGGTGATCAGTCGGCTCAGGCCGCGGCCGCCGGCCCGGCGGAGCAGCGCGTCGGTGGCGGCCTGGTCGGGCCAGGGGCGGCCGTGGCCGGTGTCGACGGCCTCCGGGCGGAGGAAGAAGGTGCCGAGGTTGTCGGCCGTCAGACCGTAGAAGCCGTAAGGCCAGTCGGGGCTGTTGACCATCCTGGGGGTCTGGTCGAGGGTGACGATCCCGGCGAGGCGCCCGCAGCCGAACAGGCTGACGTAGGACCAGATGGTGGCGGCGCCCATCGAGGAGCCGACGAGCGTGACGTCGTCCAGGCCGAGGTGGGCGAGCAGGTCGTGCAGGTCCTTGCCGTGGCGGGCGATGCGCTGGCCGTGGGCGGGCCGGTCGGACCGGCCGTGCCAGCGGCGGTCGAAGGAGATCACCCGGTGCCCGGCCGCCCGCAGCGGTGCCCACTGCAGGGCCCAGCTGTCGGCGGGCGCGCCGTAGCCCGCGATCAGGATGACCGGACGGCCGCTCCCCTCGTCCTGGTAGTGGAGGGTGGTGTTGTCGCTGGCGACAAAGTGCGGCATGGCTGCCTCCGGGGCGTCGGGCGGTGAGATCGGCTGAATCCAGCCTGTTCGCGCGGCATGCGGTTGGCCATGGTGGTCGGGACAGCGGCGGTCGGGCCAGAATTGTCGGTGTGGACAAACCAGTGGATGAGGGAAGCGTTCCGGCGGCCGACCGTGACCCGCGCGCCCGGGTGCTGGCCGCACTGTCGCTGGAGGAGATCGCCGCCGGGGCCGCCGCCACGGTCGTCCGGGAGATCCCGGCCTACCACGGGCAGGACCCCGACCGAGTCCGGGCGGAGCTGCTGGTGGTGCTGGCGCCGGTGCTGGCCTCCCTGCGGGAGGGGCGCGAGGCCACCGCCGAGGAGCAGCGGGAATTCGCCGCCTTCGGCTCGCTGCGGGCCGAACAGGGCATCGGGCTGGAACCGCTGCTGGAGGCGTTCCGGCTGACCACCCGCCGCGCCTTCGACGCCCTCTACGAGCAGATCCGGCGCGCCGACGCCCCGCAGGCCGGGCTGGAGCTGGCCCGGGACTTCTGGGACGGCTGCGACCGGGTGTCCGCGGCCGTCGTCCAGGGGCACCGGACGCGGGACCTGGAGAAGGCCCGGGCCGCCCAGGAGCACCGCACCCTGCTGCTGCGCCAACTGGTCACCGGCGACCTGCCGACCGACTACCTGGCGACGGCCGCCGCCGCGCTCGGTCTGGACCTGCGCACCGAGTACCACGTCTGCCACGCCCGGCCCGGGGCCGGGCGGACGATCGCCGCCGTGGAGTGGGCGCTGCGCCCGCACACCGTCGCCCTGCTCGCCGAGCCGGGCACCGACCGGGTCATCGGCCTGGCCGTCCGGCCGTTCCCGGTCGCGGTGCCGCTGCCCGCCGGGCTGGGCCCGGCGCGCCCGCCGGGCCGGCTGCGCGAGTCGCTCGCCGAGGCCGAGCGGGCCGATGAACTGGCCGTCGCCTTCGCCCTGGACCGCTGCGTCCGGGCCGAGGAACTCCCGTTGCACCGTGCGGTGTTGACCCTTCCGGCGGTCGGCGGACAGCTCGTCGAACGGTGCTTCGGGCATACCACGGGCGAGCGCCGCACCACCTTGGTGCGCACCGTGGACGCCTACCTGGCCGCCGACGCCAACGCCGAGCAGGCCGCCGCCGCCCTCTTCGTCCACCCCAACACCCTGCGTTACCGGATCCGCGGGCTCACCGTCGCCACCGGCCTGGACCCCGCCCGCACCGAGGACGCCCTGGCCCTGTGGTGGGCGGTGCGCCACCTCCAGGCGACCGGCGAACTCGGCTGACCCGCCGCGCCGCCTGGGCCGCCACGCCGCTTGGGCCGTCCGGGTGAGGCCCGTGCGTGCCGCGGGCCGCCGCCCGTCCGTCGACCCGAGGATGGGCCGGTCCCCGACCCCGCCGCCCAGGCCAGGAGGCCCCGTGCCCACGATCACCACGAACGACGGCGTCCGCCTGCACTACTACGACGAGGGCGAGGGCCGGCCCGTCCTGCTGGTCCCCGGTTACGGCGCGGGTGCCGACGACTGGGCGCTGCAGTGGGCGCCGCTCCGGGCGGCCGGGCACTGGGTGATCTCACTCGACCCCCGGTGGCAAGGGCGATCCGACCGCCCCGCCTGGGGCCAGCGCATCGCCCGGCGCGGCAAGGACCTGGACGACCTGATCACCGCCCTCGACCTGCGCGGCGCCGTCGCCGTCGGCCAGTCGATGGGAGCCAGTACCGTCTGGGCCTACGTCAGCCTGTTCGGCTGCGGCCGCCTCGCCGGGATCGTCACCGTCGACCAAACCCCGAAGATGGTCAACAGCCCCGACTGGCCGTACGGCTTCTACGGCCTGACGGACGGGAACCTCGGCACCTTCTTCGGCACGCCGGACTGGTTCGCCACCGGCCGCGGCCGCTCCTGGCCCGACCCGGCCGAGCTCGACGCCGCGCTCAAGGCGGCCGGCGGCCGCGGCGCCGAGAACCTGATCACCCCCGAGACCTTTCCGCTGCTGCTGGACCACTCCCGGCAGGACTGGCGCGACACCGTCGCCCGGGCCGACGTCCCGGTGCTGATCACGGCGGGCGCCGAGAGCCAGTTCTGGCCCGCCGAACACGCCGCCGCCACCGCGGCCCTCAACCCCGGTGCCGACTCGACCGTCTTCGAGGGCGCGGGGCACACCGCCCACCTGGACCGGCCGGACGCCGTCAGCGCCTGCCTGGCCGCCTTCGTCGCCTCGCTGTGAGGCGAGGGCCTACGTCGTCGGGGTGGCGCGCAGGCCTTCGAGCAGGGTGGTGAGGTAGCGCTGCGCGGTGGCGTGGCGGGCCGCGGGGGAGCCGCCGCTGATGTTCACGGCGTGGGCGATGCCGCACATCAGCGGGACGAGGTCGGCGGCGGCGAGGTCGGGGCGGACCGTCCCGGCCCGGTGGGCCCGGTCGAGGAGGGCGGTGCCGGCCTCGGCGAGCGCCTGCCGCAGTTCGGTGGTGCGCGGCAGGGCGTTCTCGGCCGCCGCGGCGACCGGGGGCAGGGCGGCGTCGGTGACCTGGGCCTCGACGACCCGGGCCAGGAAGGACTCCAGCCCGCGCCGGGGGTCCTCGTCGGCCAGGGCGAGCCGACCGTGCTCGGCGAGGGCCTCCAGGCAGGGGGTGGCGACGGTCTCCAGCAGGGCCTCGGGGGTGGCGAAGTGCCGGTAGACCGTGGCGACGCCGAGCTCGGCCCGGCGCGCGACGTCGTTGAGCTGCAGCGGGATGCCCTGGTCGACCAGGTCGCGGGCGACGGCGACGATCCGGTCCCAGTTCCGGGCGGCGTCCTTGCGCAGCGGTGGCATCGTCATGAGTGGGCGGTCCAGGTCGCTCGTCGGGTGGCCCGCACGGCAGCTGTCGTGCGGGGTCGGCATCCGATCATAGGCGGGACGGCGAGCTCGTGATCTTCCGGTGCGGGACGGCCGCCGGGCCGACCCGCACCGGGCGGGTCAGACGTCGTCCTGCTGCGGGCCGAGGAAGTCGGTGATGAGTTCCAGCCACCGGCTCGGCTGCTCGACGAAGGGCAGGTGCCCGGTGGCGAGTTCCGCGGTCCGCGCGCCGGGGATGGCGGCGGCCAGTTCGTGCTGGAGGGAGACGGGTGTCAGGGCGTCGCCGGTGGTCACGATGACGAGGGTCGGCGCGGCGATCGCGGCCAGGTCGGTACGGACGTCGGTGCGGCGGACCAGGTCCACCTGGGCGGCGGTGCCCGTCGGGTGGGCGGCTGCGGTCCGTTCGGCGGCGGCGCGCACCTGCTCGGGGGTGAGGGAGTTCAACACCGGTGCGCTCAGGGCGAGTCGGGTCAGGAACTGGGAGAGCAGGAGGTGCTGGCCGGACGCGTGGAGCTGCTGCCAGATCGCGGCGGACAGGTCGGTGCGGGTGTCCGGACGGGCGAAACCCGCGGTCAGCACCAGCCGGGTGACCCGCCGGGGGTGGCGGACGGCGACCCGGATCGCGACCGGGACGCCCAGCGAGTATCCGCAGAGGGCGAAGGCGTCGATCCCTTCGTCGTCCGCCGCGGCGACCAACTGGTCGGCGAGGACGTCGAGTTCGAGCGCTGTGGGGGAGTCGGGGGTCAGGCCGGAGCCGGGGTAGTCGACGCCGACGACGGTGTGGCGGGCGGCGAGGCCCGCCATGATCGGCCCGAAGTTGGCCTCGATGCCCCCGCCCGCGCCGTGGGCGAGGAGGAGGCCGGGGCCGGAGCCGTGGACGGTGCGGGCGTAGCCGGTCGAATTGGCGGTGCTCATGGTCGTGTCCTTGGGTGACGGGAAGTGAAGTGGGCTAAGTGGAGTGGGCTAGCCGCGCGCCACGGGCGCGTGGGCCTCGCTGAGGCGGCGCACGGCGGCGGCCAGGCGGGGGTCGGTGGCGGGGCGGAACGGGGCGACGGGGTGGGTGTCGGGGCCGATCACGAGGCCGGTCCGACCTTCCAGGGCGGCGTCGGTGGCGGCGACGATCGACGGCCGGGCGGCCACCGAGGCCGGGCCGGAGGTGGAGCGTTCGAACCTGCGGCGGACCAGTGGCCACAGCAGCCGCAGGGCGGGCGAGACGATCCTCGGGTCGGTCAGGGTGCCGTCGGTCATCGCGGTCGCCGCGCCGCCGGGGTCGGCGGCCAGGACCGAGACGCCGGTGCCGTCCAGCCGGGCGGCCAGGTCGAGGGTGTGGGCCAGGTTGGCGAGCTTGGCGCGGCCGTACCAGTGGAAGCCGTAGTAGCCGCCGGGCGGCTCGACCCTCTCGAAGGCCCGCTTGGCCACGCCGACCGCTGCCGAGGTCACGTTGACGATCCGGCTCGGGGCCCCGGCCGTGAGCGTGGGGAGCAGCAGTTCGGTCAGCAGGTACGGGGAGAGGTGGTTGACGACGAAGGAGGCCTCGACGCCGTCCAGTTCCTGCCGCCGGGCGAACATCGCCCCGACGTTGTTGACCAGGACGGCCAGCTGCCGTCCGGGGGCGGTGTGGTCGGTGGCGATCCGGTCGGCGAGGGCGCGGACCTGGTCCAGCGAGGCGAGGTCCGCTACCAGGAAGCGGGCTGGGTGGGTCGGGCCGGTGGCGTTGATCCGCTCGACCGCGCCGGCGCCTCGTTGGGCGTTGCGTCCGACCACGGTGACCGCGAGGCCGGCGGCGGCCAGCCCCAGGGCCGTCTCCAGACCGATGCCGCCGGTTCCGGCCGTGACCACGGCTGTCTTCGTCATGAGCTCCTCCGCCCGTCAAGAAATCGGATAGGTCATCCGCTTGATCGGGACACTAGCAGATATGTGGATGACCTATCCGTTTGAATGACTGGCGGCGGCCCGCACCCCTCGATCGGAGTGTGGGTCGTTCGGGCTTTCCGGAAGCAGCTCGATCGACTGTTCGGCGACACGCCCGCGCCGTACCGGCCCTGACGGGTGGTGACCACGACCGCGCGATGCGACCGCGCCCCGGTGGGGAGGCCTCGGGTGCGGCGGGGCGGGGCGCCCACCTGCGCGTCGGTCGAACCGCGGGGATCCCCCGGCCGTGTTCGATCGGGGTCGGGGCGTTACGTCGAGCGGATCGCGGTGACGTAGGGTGATAGGAGATCAACGGGGCGCAGTCGCACGCCGCTCGGTGGCCAGTCCCGCGCGCGTTCGTCGTCGCACCCCGTTCCGTCCCGCCCGCACCGGGCCCCCGCAGGCGCGTCGACGGCGCCCGCAGACAGGAGAGTCGAGTTGTCGTCAGAGAGCACGCAGGGCACGCCGAACGCGCCGAGCACGTCGAACGCCCAGTGGATCCAGGGCGGTTCGGCCACGTCCGGTGTGTCAAGAGCCGATCTGCTGCTGGACGGACGCTCCCTGACGGTCAACCAGGTGGCCGAGGTGGCCCGGCGGCCCGAGGCCTGGCGGGTGGCGCTCGCCGACAGTGCCGTTCATCGGATGAAACGGTCGGTGGATCTGAAGAACGCGATCGTCGAGTCCGGGCGGCGGGTCTACGGCGTGACCTCCGGCTTCGGGGACAGCAACACCCGGCAGATCTCGGCGCCCAAGGTCGAGGCGCTGCAGGCCAACCTGATCCGCGGCTTCAACTGCGGCCTCGGCCCGACGGCCGCCCCCGAGGTGGTGCGGGCGACCGTGATCGCCCGGGCGAACTGCCTGGCCCGCGGCAACTCGGGGATCCGGTCGGAGGTCGTCCAACTGCTGCTGGACTGCCTGGAACAGGACATTCTGCCGGTTGTCCCGGAGCGCGGCTCGGTGGGAGCCAGCGGCGACCTCGTCCCGCTCAGCTACCTCGGGGCCATGCTCACCGGGCACGGCACGGTGCTGCACCGGGGGGAGACCCGGCCCGCCGCGGAGGCGCTGGCGGCGGCCGGCCTGGAGCCGGTGGTGCTCGCCTCCAAGGAGGGGCTGGCACTGGTCAACGGCACGTCGTTCATGGCCGCCTTCGCCGTCCTGGCGCTGCGCGACGCCACCGAACTCGCCCACGCCGCCGACCTGTGCACGGCCCTCGCCTCCCAGGTCCTGAACGGCAACCCGCGCCACTTCGACGCCTTCGTGTTCGACCACAAGCCGCACCCGGGCAGCGCCGAGTCCGCCCGGACGGTGCGCCGGCTGCTCGGCCGGGACGGCGACGGCCCGTTCGTGGGGGACCTCGACGAGCAGGCCGACCCGATGCCCGACGGGACGGGCTACCGCCGGCTGACCGAGCCCGTCCAGGACCGGTACTCGATCCGCTGCGCGCCGCACGTCAACGGCGTGCTCCGGGACACCCTCGCCTTCGCCGCCGACTGGACCCACGTCGAGATCAACTCCTCCAACGACAACCCGCTGTTCGACACCGACACCGGGGCGGTCGTCAACGGCGGCAACTTCTACGGCGGGCACATCGGCCAGGCGATGGACTCGCTGAAGACCGCCGTCGCCAGCGTGGGCGACCTGCTGGAACGGCAGTTGCAGCTGGTGGTGGACGAGAAGTACAACAACGGCCTCACCGCGAACCTCATCCCGCGCTTCCCGGACGACAGTTGGGAGGCCGGCCTGCACCACGGCTTCAAGTCGATGCAGTTGGCCGCCTCCTCGCTGGTCGCCGAGGCGCTCAAGCTGACCATGCCCGCGACCTCCTTCTCCCGATCCACCGAGGCGCACAACCAGGACAAGGTCAGCATGGGCACCATCGCCGCCCGGGACGCCCGCACGGTGGTCGAGCTGGTGCGCCAGACGGCGGCGATCCACCTGCTCGCGCTCTGCCAGGCCGCCGACCTGCGCGGCGTGGAGCGGCTCAGCGGGCAGACGGCCGCCGTGCACGCGGCGGTGCGCGCGGTGTCGCCGGTGATGACCGGCGACCGGGGGATGGAGCGGGACATCCGCCTGGTGACGGAGCTGATCGGGTCCGGCCGGCTGCGGGCGGTGGCGGCCGGGGGCTGAGCCCGTACCGATGCCTGAACCCCCCCGCGGGCAAGGGGGAGTTCAGGCATCCCCAGGACTACTCCGTGGGCTTGCCGAAGTGCTCGATGACCGCCGCGTAACCGTCGGCGGCGTGGCCGCGGGCGGCGACCGCCTCCATCACGGCCAGCAGCTGCCGGGGCAGGTCGGGGTTGACGCCCCGCCGCTCGCTCTCCCGCAGGAGGTGGACGGCCCCCGCCAGGTGGGTGCTGAGCGCCGAGTCCTCGGCGGTGTAGTCGCCCTCGTCGATCTGCCGGGCGTAGCGGTTCACGAAGGCGCCCATGCCCGCGAACAGCAGCTCGGCGGTCGGTGCGAACTCCGTGGCGCCGATCCCGGCCGTGCGCAGCATCGCGGCCGCGTGCAGGAAGCCGTTCAGGCCGGACCACAGCACGCTGAGCATCGCGACGTCGTGCAGCGAGGCGAGCCCCTGGTCCGTGCCGAGGTGGACCGGGCTGCCGCCGAGCGCGGCCAGCGTCGCCTGATGGGCCCGGAAGGCCGGCTCGGGCCCGCTGTAGAGCACGACGGTCTCCGGCCGGCCGATCGTGTCGGGGGTGGCCAGCAGCGCGCCGTCCAGGCTCTGGGCGCCGTACCAGCTCACGGCCTCGGCGACGTCGGCGGCGTCCTGGGAGGTACCGGAGGTGACGTCGACCAGGACCCGGCCGGCCAGGGCGTCGCCCGCGGCGTCCAGAACCTGGTGCACCGCGCGGTGGTCGTTGAGGCAGAGCACCACGAGCGGCGCGGCCGCGACCGCCTCGGCGGGGGTCGCGGCGCGCCGGGCGCCCCGGGCGGCCGGGCCGTCGGCGCGGGCGGCGGTGCGGTTCCAGACGGTGGTGGGGTGCCCGGCGGCCAGGAAGGCGTCGGCGAGCGCCGTGCCCATCAGACCGAGGCCGAGCACGGCGACGGGGGCGGGCGCCGGGGCGGGCGCTTGGGGCGTGGTCATGGGGTCTCCCTCTGGTGGGCGGTGGTGAGGACCGCGGCCGGGCGGGTGCGGTGCGGTCCGTTCAGCAGGCGCACCATCGGCTCCTCGACGGCGACGTGCAGCAGCCAGGCGGCGGCCAGCGATCCGGCGACGAGGACGACGGTGAAGAGCAGCGGGCGGAGCCCGTCGGCGGTGCCGTACGGATCGAGCAGGGCGTCGCCGTGCTCGATCACCAGCAGGTGCGTCAGGTACAGCGCCATGGACAGCACCCCCAGCCGCTCGGCGACCGGGTGGGCGAGCCAGGACGGCCGGCCGAGCCGGTCGGCGTTGGCGGTCCCGACGATCAGTGCGGCCAGTGGGAGGACGGTGATCGCGGCGATGCCGAACATCAGTGGGGCGATGTGGTCGAGCGGGTAGAGCAGCGCGAAGGCGAGCGCGCCGTGCCACGTCCGGACCCGGTCGAGCCGCCCCTCCTGGACCAGCCGGGCCAGCACCACGCCCAGCAGGAACTCCGGCATCCGGGCCGGCGGGAAGGTGTAGCTGAACCAGATCTGGCGCTGGGTCACGCCGAGGCCGAACGGCGGCCCGTCGAGCAGCGGTGGTGCGGCCGTGGCCAGCAGCGGGACCAGGACGAAGGCTGCGACGGCCGCCGCGGCCCAGTACCGGAGCCTCTCGGGGCGGATCACGGCCGCGCGCCGGGCGACGACGGGGAACAGCAGGTAGAAGGCCAGGTCGCAGCAGAGCGACCAGGACACCCCGTTCACCCCGGGGTCGAGCAGGTCGAAACCGGGGGACCAGGTCTGCACGAGCAGCGCGTTGGGCAGCCAGGCGTGCAGCGGCACGGCCTGCCCGGCGGCGGCCAGCAGCAGCACGCCGAGGGCGAGGGTCACCAGGTGGCTGGGGAGGATCCGGGCCACCCGGCGGCGCCAGAACACCCGGACGGACTGGCCGGGTCGCCAGGCCCAGGCCAGCAGGAAGCCGCTGAGCAGGAAGAAGAACGTCACTGCGGCGAAACCCAGCCGGAGCAGGACGGCGTTCTCGCCGTGGCCGTGCGTCCAGATCAGGCTGGAGTGCTGGGCGACCACGGCGGCCGCCGCGAGGAAGCGCAGACCGGTGAGCGAGGGCAGCCGGGTCGTTCGGCCGAGTGCCAAGAGCGTTCCCGAGGTGTCGGAGCGGGTGGGGGAAGGCGTGGTGATCGTAACCGAACTTGCTGGCGGGGCAGTTGATTCGACGCCAGAAAAAAGGAGAATGGCCGATTGGCTGTTCTGAATACTGTCCCATGGATGCTCTGCATACTTTCCAAGCGGCAATGTTGACTGCGGGTCAGATCTGATAGAGATCGGCGTATCCGGCTAAGGTGCGTGCGCGATTGTCCGCCGTCGCGCCGCCCCCGCCGCCCCGCCCGATCCAGGACCGGAGACCCCCGTGGCCGACAATGACACCCTGCGCCAGTACCTCAAGCGCGTGGTCGCCGACGCCGTCGACACCCGGGAGCGGCTGCGGGCCCTGGAGGAACGGCAGTCCGAGCCGATCGCGATCATCGGTGCCGCCTGCCGCTACCCCGGCGGCGCCGACAGCCCGGAACGGCTCTGGCGCCTGATCGACGACGGGGTCGACGCGGTCGGCGGACTGCCGTCGAACAGGGGCTGGCCGCTCGACTCCCTGTTCCACCCCGACCCCGACGTGGTCGGCACCAGTTACGTTGAACAAGGCGGATTCCTGTACGACGCCGACCGGTTCGACGCCGAATTCTTCGGAATGTCACCGCGCGAAGCCCTCGGCACCGACCCCCAGCAGCGCATCCTGCTGGAAATCGCCTGGGAGGCCTGCGAAAGCGCCGGGATCCCGCCCGAGCACCTGCGCGGCAGCCGGACCGGGGTGTTCGCCGGAGTGATGTACAACGACTACGGCAGCCGCCCGCAGCTGCCCCGCGAGGACTTCGAGGGCTACCTCTTCAGCGGCAGCAGCCCCGGCATCCTCTCCGGCCGACTCGCCTACACCTTCGGCCTGGAGGGCCCGGCCGTCAGCGTCGACACCGCCTGCTCCTCCTCGCTGGTCGCCCTCCACCTGGCCTGCGCGGCGCTGCGCCGCGGCGAGTGCGACCTCGCCCTGGCCGGCGGGGTGACCGTGATGTCCACCCCCGTCGCCTTCCTCGGCTTCTCGCGCCAGCGCGCCCTCTCCCCGGACGGCCGCTGCAAGGCCTTCTCGGCGGCCGCCGACGGCGTCGGCTGGGGCGAGGGCGCCGGACTGCTGATGCTCGCCCGGCTCTCCGACGCACGCCGGGACGGCAGACGGGTGCTCGCCGTGGTCCGGGGCTCGGCCGTCAACCAGGACGGCGCCTCGAACGGGCTCACCGCGCCCAACGGCCCGTCCCAGGAACGGGTGATCCGCGCCGCCCTCGCGGACGCCCGGCTGACCGCCGAGGACGTCGACGCGGTCGAGGCGCACGGCACCGGGACGGCGCTCGGCGACCCGATCGAGGCCCGGGCGCTGCTGCGCACGTACGGCCGGCGGTCGCCGGAGCGGCCGGTGTGGCTGGGCTCGCTCAAGTCCAACCTCGGGCACACCCAGGCGGCCGCCGGGGTCGGCGGGGTGATCAAGACGGTCGAGGCGCTGCGGCACGGCCGACTGCCCGCGACCCTGCACGCCGAGCAGCCCTCGCCGCACGTGGACTGGGCGTCGGGGGCGGTCGCGCTGCTCACCGAGGCCCGGGACTGGCCGAGGGGCGAACGGCCGCGCCGGGCGGCGGTCTCCTCGTTCGGGCTCGGCGGGACGAACGCCCACGTGATCCTGGAGGAGGCCCCGGAGCCGGAGGCCCAAGAGCCCGAGGTCGTGCTGCCGGCTGTGCCCTGGGTGCTCTCGGCGCGCTCCGTCCCGGCCCTGGCGGCGCGGGCCCGCGACCTGCTGGCGCTGTTCGCCGGCGCGGGCCCGGCCCCGGACCACCGGGACGTCGCCCGGGCGCTGGCGACCACCCGGGCCGCGCTGCCGTACCGGGCCGCCGTGGTCGGCGGTACGGCGGACGAACTCATCGAAGCCCTGGGCGAGTTGGACGGGAGCCTGGCGGCGGACGGTACCCCTCGGACGGCCGACGGGGGCCGGACGGTCCTGCTGTGCCCGGACGGCGAGGGGCCGGGGCCGGAGGCGGTGGCCGAACTCCGCTCCGCCTTCCCGGTGTTCGCTGCCGCGTACGACGAGCTGGCCGCCGTCCCTGATGTGCCGGGTGGCTTCGCAGCGCAGGTGGCGCTCCACCGGCTGTACGCGGCTTGGGGGTTGAGCTCTTCGGCGCTGGTCGGCGAAGGCGGCGGCACGGTGGTCGCGGCTCATCTGGCCGGGGTGCTCTCGGTGTCGGACGCCCTGGCCCTGCTCGCCGCGCGCGAGCGGCTGCTCGGGCAGGGGGACGACCCGGCGGCCCGGGCGGAGTTCCGGCAGGCGGTGACGGCACTGGCCTTCACACCGGCTCTGCTGCCCCTGCTGTCGGCCGCGACCGGCCGCGAGGAACCGGCGGAGTGGTGGGCCGATCCGGCCGCGTACCTGTCCGAAGTCGACGAGCTGCCAGCCGACTTGGGTGCCGTACTGGCCCTGGGGGCGGCCGGGGACGGCCGCGCGGTGCCCGCGCTGGCGGCCGGCGAGGCGGCGCCGCGCACCGTCGTCCGGGCGCTCGCCCGCCTGCATGTGCTCGGGACGCCCGTCGACTGGTCGGCCTTCTTCGCCGGGACCGGCGCCCGGCACGTCGAGCTGCCGACCTACCCCTTCCAGCGCGAGCGCTACTGGTTGGAGCCGACCGCCCCCGCCGACCCGGCCCCGACCGCACCCCAGGCCACCCCGGCGGAGACCGGCACGCTCGCCCGGCGCCTCGCCGAACTCCCCGCCGGGGAGCGGCGCGCCCACCTGCTCGACGTGGTGCGCGCCGAGGCGGCCGCCGTCCTGCGGATCGCCGACCCGACGTCCATCGAAGTCGGCCGCCCGTTCCGGGAGTTCGGCTTCGACTCGCTCACCGCCGTCCAGCTGCGCAACCGCCTGGCCACGCTCGCCGGGGTCGAACTGCCGGTCACCGTGCTGTTCAACCACCCCACCCCGGAGGCCGTCGCCGACCTCCTGCTCGACCGGACGGCCACCTCGGAGCACCCGGACCCGCTCGCCGAAGTCGCCCGCCTGGAAAGGGCCCTGGCGGCCCGGCCGGCCGACGACCCCGCCGTCCACGCGGCCACCGACCGCCTGCGGCAACTCCTCGACCGGCACGGCCGGCTGGAGACCGCCACCAAGGACGAGCTGTTCGACCTGATCGACAACGAGCTCGGCCGGGCGCGGACCTGACGGTCCGCCCGCCGAGAGAGGAAGCCAAGCATGTCGGACGACGAGAAGCTCGTCGACTACCTCCGGCGGGCGACCGCCGAACTGCGCAGCGCGCGCCGGAGGGTGGCAGAACTGGAGGACGCCCGGCAGGAGTCCGCGGAACCGGTGGCCGTGATCGGCATGGCCTGCCGCTTCCCGGGCGGGATCGGCTCGCCCGAGGACCTGTGGCGGCTGGTGCTGGACGGCAAGGACGCCGTCACGCCGTTCCCCGCCGACCGCGGCTGGGACCTCGACGCCCTCTACGACCCCGACCCCGCGGCGCCCGGCACCTCGTACGCCCGCGAGGGCGGGTTCATGGACACCGCCACGCGGTTCGACGCCGCCTTCTTCGGCATCTCCCCGCGCGAGGCGACGGCGATGGACCCGCAGCAGCGGCTCCTGCTGGAGACCGCCTGGGAGGTGTTCGAACACGCGGGCATCGACCCGACGCCGCTGCGCGGCACCGCGGTCGGGGTGTTCGCCGGCGCCTCCGAGCAGTCGTACCTCGGGCCGGACGCCCCGGCGGAGTACGAGGGCTACCTGCTGACCGGCCGGCTGGGCGCCGTCGCGACCGGCCGGATCGCGTACACCTTCGGCTTCGAGGGCCCGGCCGTCACGGTCGACACCGCCTGCTCCTCCTCGCTGGTCGCCCTGCACCTGGCGGTGCGCTCGCTGCGCGGCGGAGAGTCGGCGATGGCGCTGGCCGGCGGGGTGACGGTGCTGGGCTCCCCGCTGGGCTTCGTCGACTTCGCGCGTCAGCGCGGGCTGTCCCCGGACGGCCGCTGCAAGTCCTTCGCGGCCTCGGCCGACGGCACCGGCTGGGCGGAGGGCGCCGGGCTGGTCCTGCTGGAACGGCTCTCCGACGCCCGCCGGCACGGCCACCGGGTGCTCGCGGTGGTGCGCGGCTCGGCGCTCAACCAGGACGGCGCCTCCAACGGGCTGGCGGCGCCCAACGGCCTCGCCCAGGAACGGGTGATCCGCCGGGCGCTCGCCGACGCCGGCCTCACGCCGGCCGAGGTGGACGCGGTGGAGGGCCACGGCACCGGCACCAGGCTGGGCGATCCGATCGAGGCCCAGGCCCTGCTGGACGTCTACGGTCCGGACCGTCCGGCCGAACGGCCGCTGTGGCTGGGGTCGTTCAAGTCCAACATCGGGCACGCGGCCGCCGCCGCCGGGATCGGCGGCGTGATCAAGACCGTGCAGGCGCTCCGGCACGGCGTACTGCCCCGCACCCTGCACGTGGACGAGCCCACGCCGCTGGTCGACTGGACCGGGGTCCGGGTGCTCACCGAGCAGCAGCCGTGGCCGCGCACCGGAGCGCCGCGCCGGGCCGCCGTGTCGGGTTTCGGTGTCGGCGGGACCAACGCCCATGTGGTGCTGGAGCAGGCGCCGGAGCCCGACACGGCGGCAGAGCCCGAGCCGACGGCCCAGGCGGCACCGCTGCCCGCCGTCCCGTGGCCGCTGTCGGCCGCCACCGCGCCGGGACTGCGCGCCCAGGCGGCGCGGCTGCTGGCACACCTGGAGTCGCACCCGGAGCTCTCGCCCCGGGACGTCGCCGACACCCTCGCCACCGGCCGGGCCGCGCTGAAGCACCGCGCCGCGCCGGTGGGCGCCGACCGGGACGCCCTGCTGGCGAGGCTCCGCGCCTGTACTGAGGAGGACGGCGGCGCCGTACGGCCCGGCCGGACGGCCTTCCTGTTCACCGGGCACGGCGCCCAGCGCCCGCGGATGGGACGCGGCCTGTACGACGCGTTCCCGGTCTTCGCGGCGGCCTTCGACGAGGCCTGCGCCGAGCTGGATCGGTACCTGGACGCGCCGCTCGGCGCGGTCCTCTCCGGCGCGGGCGCGCTGGACCGCTTCGCGTACTCGCAGGCGGCGGTGTTCGCCTTCGAGGTGGCGCTGTTCCGGCTGCTGGAGTCGTTCGGCGTGCGGCCGGACGTGGTGGCCGGCCACTCGGTCGGCGAACTGGCGGCCGCCCACGTCGCGGGCGTCCTCGCACTGCCGGACGCGGCCGCCGTGCTGTCCGCCCGGGGCCGGCTGGTCGAGGCGCTGCCCGCCGGCGGGGCCATGGTGGCGCTGGAGGCCTCGGAGGCCGAACTGGTCCCGCTGCTCGCGCCGTACGGCGGGCGGGTGTCGCTGGCCGTGGTGAACGGCCCGTCCTCCGTGGTGGTGTCGGGGCCGGCCGAGGAGGTGGGCGGGCTCGCCGCGGAAGTGGAGGGCCGGGGCCGCCGGGTCCGGCGGCTGGCGATCAGCCGGGCCGCCCACTCGGCGGCGTTGGACGGGACGCTCGACGAGTACCGGCGGGCGGTGGCCGACGTGCGGTTGGCCCCGCCCACGCTGCCGCTGGTGTCGACCCTGACCGGGCGGCTCGCCACCGCCGCGGAGCTGTGCTCCCCGGACCACTGGACGGCCCAACTGCGCCGGCCCGTCCGCTTCCTGGACGCGGTCCGCACGCTCGCCGCCCAGGGGGTGGGCGTCACGCTGGAGGTGGGCCCGGACGCGGTGCTGTCGCCCCTGGTCGGCGGCTGCCTGGACGAGGGCACGACCGTGACGGCGGTCGCCGCCGTGCGGGCGGGCGCGGCCGAGGCACCGGGACTGGTCGGGGCGCTGGCCGAGCTGTGGGCGGCCGGGGTCCCGGTGGACTGGCGCGCCTTCCTGGGGCCGCGCCGCTCGGCGCCGGTGGAGCTGCCGACGTACCCGTTCGAGCGGGAACGGTACTGGCTGACCTCGGCCCCGGCGGTCACGGCAGGCCCGGGCGGCCGACCGCTGGCGCACCCGCTGCTGTCCGCCGTCCACGAGGTGGCCGGGCGGGACGAGTTGCTGTTCGCCGGACGGCTGCCGGAGCCGTCCGCGGCCGCGCTGGTGGAGCTGGCGCTCAGGGCGGGCACCGAGGCCGGCTGCGCGGTGCTCGACGACCTGCTGGTCCGGCCGTCCGCCGTGCTGTCCGAAGTCGGTTCACTGGAGGCCCAGTTGGTGCTGGGCGGCTCGGACGCGGACGGGCACCGCCCGTTCACGGTGCACACCCGCTCGGGGGAGGACGGGGCCTGGACCCCGGCCGCCTCGGGCACGCTCAGCCGGGGCGGCGCCCGTCCGACGGCCGAGGGCGGCGCGTGGCCGCCGCCGGGCGCCGAGGCGGTCGAGCCGGAGGACGCGGGCGTGACGGCGCTGTGGCGGCGCGGCGAGGAGCTGTTCGTCGAGGCGGCCCTGGCGGACGAGCGCGCGGACTCGCCTGCGGCCGAGGACTGGGGCCTGCACCCGGACCTGCTGGAGCGGGTGGTCCGCTGCGCCGGGCCGGTGACCACCGTCGCATGGCGCGGCGTCCGGCTGTACGCCGTCGGGGCCACCCGGATCCGGGCCCGGATCACCCCCGGGCCGGCGGGCCTCGCGCTGCACCTCGCCGATCCGACCGGCCGTCCGGTGGCCTCGGTGGACGCGGTGACCGTGCGTCCGGCCGCCGAGGCTCCGGCCGTCGAGGGTCCTTCCGCCGAGCGGGCGACCGCGACCGCGCGGACCCGTGCGAACGACGGACTGTTCCACCTCGACTGGGTGCCGGTCACCCTCCCGACGGCCGTGCCGCCGGTCCGGTGGGCGGTGCTCGCGGGCGACGCGGAGCCAGCCCTGCCCGTAGGACGGCGCTTCGCCGACCTCGGATCGGTGCTGGAGGCCGTCGGGGAGTACCAGGCGGTGCTGGCTCCGCTCTCCCCGGTGCCGGGGCCCGACATCCCCGGCGGCGTGCACGAACTGGCCGTACGGGCCCTGGAGTTGGCGCAGCGCTGGCTCGCGGACGAACGGACCGTCGGGCGGCCGCTGGTGGTGGCGACCCGGAGCGCCGTGGCCGGGGCGGGTGAACCGACGGCGGCCGCGGTGTGGGGCCTGCTGCGCTCGGCCCAGTCCGAGGCTCCCGACCGGATCCACCTGGTCGACCTGGACGACGGCCCGGCCTCGCTCGCCGCCCTCCCCGCCCTGCTCGCCTCCGGTGAGCCCCAGGCGGCCCTGCGCGGCGGGCGTGCCCTGGTGCCCCGACTGGCCCGGGCCGTACCGCTCCCCGGGCCGGAGGACTCCGGCGACTCGCCCTGGCGCCGCGACGGCACCGTGCTGATCACCGGCGGTGTCGGCGCGCTCGGCGCGGTGTTCGCCCGTCACCTGGTGCGCCGGCACGGCGTGTCCCACCTGCTCCTCACCGGCCGCCGCGGGCCGGCGACCCCCGGTGCGGACCGGCTGCGGGCAGAGCTGACCGCCCTCGGCGCCCGGGTCGAGGTCGCCGCCTGCGACGTGGCCGACCGGCCCGCGCTCGCCGCCCTGCTGGCGGCCGTCCCGGCCGAGCGGCCGCTCACCGCCGTGCTGCACGCCGCCGGGGTGCTGGACGACGGGATGCTCGCCGCCCTGACCCCCGAGCGGCTGGCGGCGGTGCTCCGGCCCAAGGTCGACGCGGCCTGGCACCTGCACGAGCTCACGCTCCGGCACGAGCTGTCCGCCTTCGTCCTGTTCTCCTCCGTCGCCGGGATCGTCGGCGGACCGGGCCAGGCCAGCTACGCCGCCGCCAACACCTTCCTGGACGCGCTGGCCGAGCACCGCGTCGGCCTCGGCCTGCCCGCCACCTCGCTCGCCTGGGGGCTCTGGCGGGACGAGGGCGGCATGGCCGGGCACCTGGGCGAGGCGGACCTGCGCCGGATCGCCCGGGGCGGGCTGCGCCCGGTCACCGCCGAGGACGGCCCGCACCTGCTGGACGCGGCGCTGGGCGGGCGGCGGGCCGCCGTCGTGGCGACCCCGCTGGACCTGCGGGCGCTGCGGCAGCGGCCCGAGGAGGTCCCGCTGGTCTTCACCGGCCTCACGCCCCTGCCGCCCCGCCCGCGGGTCGGCAAAGGCGAGGCGGAGGCCGAGACCTTCGCCCGACGGATCGGCGCCCTGCCGCCCGAGGAGCGCCGCGCGCTGGCCGTCGACCTGGTCCGTCGCGAGGCCGCCCGGACCCTCGGCCACCTCGACGCGGGCGGCGTCAGCGCCGAGGACGCCTTCCCCGCCCTCGGTTTCGACTCGCTCGGCGCCGTCCAGCTGCGCAACCGGCTCGACGCGCTGACCGGCCTGCGGCTGGCGGCCGGGGCGGTCTTCGCCCACCCGACCCCGGCCGAGCTGGCCGACCACCTGCTGGAGACGCTCGCGGCGACCGGCACCCTCTCCGCCGTCGGCACCCACTCCGCCCCCGACGGGGACTTCGCGGCCGACATCCGGCTCGACGACGACATCCGCCCGGCCGCCGAGGTCGTCCCGGTCGCCGTCGAACCGCAGGAGGTGCTGCTGACCGGGGCGACCGGTTTCCTCGGCGCCTTCCTGCTGCGCGACCTGATGCGCTCGACCAAGGCCACCGTGCACTGCCTGGTGCGGGCCGCCGACCGGGCCGCCGCGACGGAGCGGCTGCGCGAGCGGCTGTGCTGGTACCGGGTGTGGGAGGAGATCGACCCGGACCGGCTGGCGGTCGTGGTCGGCGACCTCGGGCAGCCCCGACTCGGCCTGACCGAGCTGGAGTTCGACCGGTTGGCCCGGATCGTCGACGTGGTCCACCACGCGGGGGCCGCGGTCAACTGGCTGCGCTCCTACACCGAACTCCGGGCCACCAACGTGGCCGGCACCCGGGAGGTGCTGCGGCTGGCCGCCCGGCACCGCACGGTGCCGGTGCACCACGTCTCCTCCACCGGGGTGTTCACCCCGGCCACGGCGGGTGAGGGCCCGCGGACCGTCACCGCCCCCACCGGCCCGCCGGAGGCGCTGGCCCACGGCTACGCGCAGAGCAAGTGGGTCGCCGAGCAGGTGGTCGGGATCGCCCGGGAGCGCGGACTGCCGGTGACGGTGTACCGGCCGGACGTGATCTGCGGGGACCAGCGCCACGGGGCCTGCCAGACCCGGGACTTCGTCTGGCTGAGCCTCAAGGGCCTGGTCCAGTCCGGGGCCGTCCCGGCCGGGCTCGCGGGCGAGGGCCTGGGCGCCGTCCACATGACCCCGGTCGACTACGTCAGCGCCGCGATCACCACGCTGGCCGGGCAGCGGGAGAGCGCCGGCGGCACCTTCCACCTGCAGAACACCGGCACCGATGGGTACGGTGAACTCATCGGACACCTGAGGGAGTTGGGCTATCCGCTGCCCGAGGTGACGGGGGAGGAGTGGCGCCGGACGGTGTTGGCCGACCCGGGCAACGCGCTCACCCCGCTGCTCGACGAGTTCGAGCGGCTCTCCGGCCACCAGGGCGTCCACCGGCTGATGGACGTGACCGCCACCGACCGGGCGCTCGCCGGCACCGGGATCGACCGGCCGACGGTCGATCTGCCGCTGTTCCGGCGCTACGTGGACTTCTTCGTCCGGACCGGCTGGCTGCCGGCGCCCCCGGCGGGGACCGGCCCCGCCACGACGCCCGAGGACGCCAGGACGCCCGCCCCCACCGGCTGACCGCGCCCCGCACCGCCCCGACCAGGAGGACGACCATGCATCTGGAGATCACCCCGATCGACGCGCTGCGCCGTGCGGCCCGGCGGCCCGGAGCCGGTCCGGCCCTGCACTACGAGGAAACCGCCATCGGCTACCCCGAGTTGCTGCAGCGGGCCGGACACCTCGCCGAGGTGCTCGCCGAGGGCGGGGTGACGGCCCGGTGCCGGGTCGCCTACCTGGGGCTGAACAACCCGACGTTGCTGGTCGCCTACCTCGCCTGCAGTTGGCTGGGCGCCGCCCTCGTCCCGGTCAACCACCGGCTCGGCGCCGCCGAGGTGGCCGAGCTGCTGCGGGACTGCGAGCCGCACACCGTGCTGGCCGAACCGGGGCACGCGCCACTGGTCGACCGGGGGTGCGGGGCGCGCCTGCTGCTGGTGGACGACGACCCGGCCGCCCCGCCGGGTGACCGGGACGACCCGGACCCCCGGTGGACGCCGCTCGCGCCCGCGCTGGCCGCCGCCGCGCGGCCGCCGCGAGACCCCGCGCCGCTGGACGCCGAGGACCTCGCCGTCCTGCTGTACACCTCGGGCACCACCGGTCGGCCCAAGGGCGTCCGACTCACCCACGGCAACCTCTGGTGGAACGCCGCCAACGTCGACGCCGCGCTGGCCACCCGCGAGGAGGACGTCAACCTGGTGGTCACCCCGCTGTCGCACATCGGCGGGCTGAACTGCTTCACCCTGCGCAACCTCGGCCACGGCGGCACCACCGTGCTCCGCCGCCGCTTCGACCCCGAGCGGACCCTGCGCGACCTGGTCGAACTCAAGGTCAACACCTTCTTCGCGGTCCCCTCGATGTTCGCCCTGCTGGCCCGTCAGCCCGGCTTCGCCGCGGCCGACCTGTCCGCGCTGCGCGGCGCCGTGGTGGCCGGCGCGCCGGTGCCGGCCGGGCTGGTCCGGGACTACGCGGCGCGCGGGGTGATGCTGCAACAGGCCTGGGGGCTCACCGAGACCGCCTGCTTCGCCAGCTACCTGCCCCCGGAGCTCACCGTCGCCAAGGCGGGTTCGGCGGGCCGGGCGATGCCCTTCACCGAGCTGCGGATCGTCGACCCGGAGACCGGCGCCGAGGTGACCGGGCCGGACCGGCCGGGCGAGGTGTGGGTGCGCGGCAAGCACGTCTCGCCCGGCTACTGGCGCGGCGAGGAGGCGCTCCGGGACGGCGACGGCTGGTTCCACAGCGGCGACCTCGGCCGACTGGACGTCGACGGCTGCCTGTACCTGGTCGACCGGCTGAAGAACGTGATCATCCAGAACGGTGAGAAGGTCTACCCCGCCGAGGTCGAACGGGTGCTGGCCGACTGCCCCGGCCTGCGGGAGGTCGCCGTCCTCGGCGCCCCGCACCGGGAGTGGGGCGAGAGCGTGGTGGCGGTGGCCGCCGCCGAGCCCGGCGCCGCCCCGACCCTGGAGGAGGTACGGGAGTTCGGCGCGGCCCGGCTGGCGCCCCACAAGCTCCCGGTCCGGCTGCACCTGGTCGCCGAGCTCCCGCGCAACGGCGCCGGGAAGGCCGACCCGGCCGCCCTGCGGGAGCTGCTGGCCGCCGCGGAGTCCGCCGATCCGGTGACGGCGGGCGCCCCGACCGGCCGGGACGGTGCAACCACCCCGGACGGCCTGGCCGACCTGGTCGCGGCCGCCACCGAGGCGGCGCTCGGCTTCCCGCCCGGCCGCCGCTACGGCGCCGCGAGCTTCGCCGAGCTCGGCGTGGACTCGCTCAGGGCCGTCCTGCTGCGCGACCGGCTGGCCGCGGCCACCGGGCTGACGCTGCCCGTGACGCTGGTCTTCGACCACCCGACCCCGGCGGCCGTGGTCGCGCTGCTGCGCGCCCGCCTCGGCGGGACCGCCGCGCCGGATGAACCGCCGATCCCCCCGAGGGCACCCGAGGACGACCCGGTGGTGATCACCGGCATGGCCGTCCGGCTCCCCGGCGGCCTCACCACCCCCGAGGCCCTCTGGCAGGTGCTCACCGAGGAACGCGACACCGTCACCGCCTTCCCCGAGGACCGCGGCTGGGACCTCGCCACCCTCGCCGACCCCGACCCGGAGGCCCCCGGCCGCTCCGACACCCGGCACGGCGGCTTCCTGCGCGACGCCGCGCTGTTCGACGCCGAGTTCTTCGGCATCTCCCCGCGCGAGGCGGCCGCGATGGACCCCCAGCAGCGGCTGCTGCTGGAGACCAGCTGGGAGGCGCTGGAGCGGGCCGGGATCGCCCCGTCCGCCCTGCGCGGCCAGGACGTCGGCGTGTTCACCGGGGTGTTCGCCAACGGCTACACCGAGCGGGTCCCGGTCTCCCGCGCGGCCGACGGCTACCGGGTGACCGGCGGTACGACCAGCATGGCGGCCGGCCGGGTCGCGTACGTCCTCGGCACCCACGGCCCGGCGGTGGCGGTGGACACCGCCTGTTCCTCCTCGCTGGTGGCGCTGCACCTGGCCTTGCGCTCACTGCGGGCCGGGGAGTGCGCGACGGCCCTGGTCGGCGGTGCGACGGTGATGGCCACGCCGGACGCCTTCGTCGAGTTCTCCCGCCAGCGCGCCATCGCCCCCGACGGGAGGTGCAAGCCCTTCGCGGAGGGCGCCGACGGCACCGGCTGGGCCGAGGGCGCGGCCGTCCTCGTCCTGGAACGGCTCTCCGCCGCCCGCCGGGCCGGCCGCCGCCCGCTCGCGGTGGTGCGCGGCTCCGCCGTCAACCAGGACGGCGCCTCCAACGGGCTGACCGCGCCCAACGGCCCCGCCCAGCAGCGGGTGATCCGCCGGGCCCTGGCCGACGCCGGGCTCGGCCCGGACGACGTGGACGCGGTGGAGGCGCACGGCACCGGCACGGTGCTGGGCGACCCGATCGAGGCCCAGGCGCTGATCGCCGCGTACGGCCCGGACCGTGCCGAACCGCTGCTGCTGGGCTCGGTGAAGTCCAACCTGGGCCACACCCAGGCGGCGGCCGGCGCCGTCGGCGTGGTCGCGACCGTGCTGGCGCTGCGCCACGGCGTGCTGCCGCGCAGCCTGCACGCCGAGCGGCCGACCAGCCGGGTCGACTGGTCCGGCGGCGCGGTGAGGCTGCGCACCGGGACCGTCCGCTGGCCCGAGCGGCACCGCCCGCGCCGGGCCGCGGTCTCCTCCTTCGGGATCAGCGGGACCAACGCCCACGTGGTGCTGGAACAGGCTCCCGACCTCCAGGAGGCCGCCGTCGAAGGGGAGTCGGCGCCGCTGGTTCCACTGGTCGTCTCCGCACGCACACCTGAGGCGCTGGCGGCCCAGGCCGGCCGGCTGGCCGAACGGCTGGACGCCGGGGTCCGGCCGCAGGACGCCGCGCTCTCCGCGCTGACCGGGCGGTCGCTGTTCGAGCACCGGGCCGTCGTCCTGGCGGCCGAGCCGAAGAACGCCAGCGCGACGCTGCGCGCCCTCGCCGCGGGCGAGGGCGAGTCCGCGCCCGGCCTGGTGAGCGGGCTCGCCCCGGTCGACCGGGCGGACCGGGGCGTGGTCTTCGTCTTCCCCGGCCAGGGCGCCCAATGGGCCGGTATGGGACGGGAGTTGTGGCAGTGCGAGCCGGTCTTCGCGGAGCGGATGGCGGCCTGCGAACGGGCCCTCGCCCCGCACGTCGACTGGTCGCTCACCGAGGTCGTCCAGGGCGCTCCCGGCGCGCCGCCGCTGGACCGGGTGGACGTGGCCCAGCCGGTCTCCTTCGCGGTGATGATCTCGCTCGCGGCGCTCTGGCAGTCCTACGGCGTCCGCCCGGCCGCCGTGCTCGGCCACTCCCAGGGCGAGATCGCGGCGGCCTGCGTCGCCGGGGCGCTCTCGCTGGCGGACGCCGCCCGCACGGTCGCGCTGCGCAGCCGGGCCATCGGCGAGCGGCTGGCCGGCAGCGGCGGCCTGCTCTCCGTGCCGCTGTCCGAGCAGCGGGTGCGGGACTGGATCCGCGCCTGCGGCCCGGGCGTCGAGATCGCCGCCGTGAACGGCCCGGAGCGCACCGTGGTCGGCGGCGGGACGGCGGCGCTCAGCGCGTTCCACGGCGAACTGGCGCGGCGCGCGATCGACGTGCGGATGATCCCGGTGGACTACGCCTCGCACACCGCCCAGGTGGCGGAGCTGGAGCCGGAACTGCTCCGACTCCTCGGCGGCACACCGTCGTCGGCGCCCGCGGTGCCCTGGTACTCGACGGTCGACGGCGGGTGGATCACCGGCCCGCCCGGCCCGGACTACTGGTACCGCAACCTGCGCCGTCCGGTGCGCTTCGAAGTGGCGGTCCGGGCCCTGGCGGCCGAGGGCCACACTGCCTTCGTCGAGGTCGGCGCCCATCCGGTGCTGGGCGCGGCGATCGAGGCGACGCTCGCCGACGCCGGGGCGGGCCCGGCGGCCGTGGTGTGCGGGACGCTGACCCGCGACGAGGGCGGCCGGGACCGGTTCGCCCGATCGCTCGCGGAGGCCTTC
Source organism: Kitasatospora sp. NPDC096077 (assembly GCF_040303245.1). Lineage (NCBI taxonomy): Bacteria > Bacillati > Actinomycetota > Actinomycetes > Kitasatosporales > Streptomycetaceae > Kitasatospora > Kitasatospora sp. NPDC096077. Next base: position 75,766 of record NZ_JBEOSV010000027.1, read on the forward strand.
GTCCGGGGCGTGCCGGTCGACTGGACACCGCTGCTGCCGCCCGGCGCACGCCGGGTCGACCTGCCGACCTACCCGTTCCGGGGGCACCGGTACTGGCCGGAGGCGCCGCAGGCCCCCGGCGGCGGTGAAGCGCTGCTCGGGGTCGTCTGGCGCGACCTGCCCGCCCGGGGCTCGGCGGCCGTGGCGGTGACGCCGGTGGCCGACCTGGCGGTGCCCATGGACGGTCCGGCCTGGCCGCTGCTCCTGCCCGGAGAGGTCGGGGACCCGGCCCGTCCCGAGGACCCGGCCCGTCCCGAGGAGGAGGCCCGTCCCGCGGGGGAGGCCCGTACCGACGAGGCCGAGCGGCTCCGGCACTCGACCGCCCGGGTGCTGACCGCCGTACGGACCTTCCTCGCCGAACCCCGCTACGAGGACCGCCGGCTGGTCGTCGCCACCCGCCGGGCCGTCGCCACCGAGCCGGGCGAACCGGTGGACCCGGTCGAGGCCGCGCTCTGGGGCCTGGTCCGCTCGGCGCAGACCGAGCACCCCGGCCGGCTGCTGCTCGCCGACCTCGACCTGCCCGCCGCTGCGGGCCCCGAGGAGTACGCCCGGGCGGTCACGGCCGTCCTGGGCGGCGTGGTGGCGGCGGACGAGCCGCAGTTCGCCCGTCGGGGCGAGGCCGTCCGGGTGCCCCGGCTGGAGCGGGCCGCCCCGGAGGACGGAGCGGGGGAGGGCCCGGTGCCGGACCCGGCCGGCACCGCGCTGATCACCGGCGGCACCGGCCTGCTCGGCCGGCTGATCGCTCGCCACCTGGTCACCCGGCACGGGCTGCGCCGCCTCCTGCTCGCCTCCCGGCGCGGCCCGGACGCCCCCGGAGTCGCCGAACTCCGCACCGAACTGGCCGAGTTGGGTGCCCGCGTCGAGGTCGTCCGGTGCGACGCCGCCGACCGCGACCAGGTGCGCGCGCTGGTCGCCGCCGTCCCGGCCGAGGCGCCGCCGACCGTCGTGGTGCACGCCGCCGGGGTGCTGGACGACGCGGTGCTGAGCTCGCTCACCCCCGAGCGGCTGGACACCGTGCTGCGCCCCAAGGCCGACGCCGCCCGCTGGCTGGACGAGGCCACCCGCGAACTCCCCGTCCCCGTCGCGCTGGTGCTCTGCTCCTCCGCCGCCGGAGTGCTGGGTACGGCGGGTCAGGCCGGGTACGCGGCGGCCAACGCCTACCTGGACGGCCTGGCGACCCGTCGGCGGGCCGCCGGCCTGCCCGCGGTGTCGCTGGCCTGGGGCTCCTGGGAGGCCGACACCGAGGGCGAAGGCGGCATGACGGCCGGTCTGGGCCGCGCGGACCGCGCCCGGCTGGCCCGCAGCGGCGTCCGGCCGCTGCGACCCGCCGAGGGGCTGCGACTGTTCGACGCGGGGCTCGCCGACGGGCGACCGGTACTGGTGCCGCTCGCCCTGGACACCGCCGCGCTGCGGCCGCCCGTCCCCGCGCTGCTCCGGGGCCTGGCCGACCCCGCACCGGCCGCGTCCGCGCACGGTACGTCGGCGGAGCAGCACGCCGTGCGCCTGGTCGCCGCCGACCCGGCCGCCCTGCTGGACCTGGTCCGCTCGGCAGCGGCCGAGGTGCTCGGCGAGGACGAGCAGGTCCCGGCCGACGAGCCGTTCGAGTACGCGGGCTTCGACTCCCTGATGGCGCTCGAACTGCGCGAGCGGCTGTCCAAGCTGACCGGCACCAAGCTTCCGGCGACGCTGGTCTACGACCACCCGAACCCGGCCGCCGTCGCCGAGCAACTGGGCCGACTGCTCGGCTCCGTCCAGGAGCAGCGGGAGGCGGCCGCCGCCCTCGACACCCTGGAACGCACCCTCGCCACCGTGGACGGAGCCGCCCGCGTGGAGCTCGCCACCCGGCTGCGCACCCTGCTCCGAGAGCTGGAACCGGAGGCCGGGACGCCCTCGGCCCCGGCCCCGGCGGTGTCGGCTTCGGCGGCTTCGGAGGTGTCGGCCGTGACCGCGGACCTCGCCGACGCCGACGACGACGAGCTCCTCCGCTTCATCGACACCCGGTTCTGACCGGCCCCCAGAGAGAGGCACCCCGATGGACCCCGTGGACACCACCGGCCTGGCCGAACCCTTCCTCCGCACGCAACTGGAGTCCCTGGGCCTGGCCGTCGAGTACGTCCGCGCCGAGGGCGACACCCTCTACCGGCGCGGCGACGACGGCGGCGAGCTCCCGGTGCTCGACCTCGTCGGCGGCTTCGGCGCGACCATCCTCGGCCACCACCACCCCGAAGTCACCGCGCTGGCAAAGGAGTTGCTGGCCGCCCAGGTGCCGGTGCACGCGCAGTTCTCGCTGCACCCGTACGCCGAGGCCGTCGCCCGGCGGCTCAACGACATCCTCCACCGGGAGACGGGCGACCCGGGTCCGTACCGGGCCGTCTTCGCCAACAGCGGCGCCGAGGCGGTCGAGGCCGCGGTGAAACACGCCGAGCTGGACCGCGGGTCGAAGGCGGCCGCGCTGCGTGCCCGGATCGACGAGTCCGTCGCCCGGGCCCGGCGGGCCGTACGCGACGGAGCGCGGCTCTCCGAGACCGCCCGACGGCTCGCCGAGGGCGGGGACTTCGAGGCCCTGGCCGCCGCCGTCGGCGACGCCAACCGGGCGCGGGCCGAGGAGCCGCCGGTGCTGCTGGCGTTGACGGGGGGCTTCCACGGCAAGCTGGTCGGCAGCGTCCAGCTGACCCACAACCCGGTCGTCCGGGAGCCGTTCCGCGCGCTGGCCACCCCGTGCCGCTTCGTCCCCGCCGGGGACCCGGAGGCCCTGGCCGCCGTGATCGCCGAGGAACGCCGGACCCTGCTCGGCCTCAGCGTCTCCGACCTCGGCGTTTCCAGCGGCACCGACTCCGGCGGCACCGACCCCAGCGTTTCCGGTGGCGTCGTGGACGTCGTCGAGCACCGACTGCCGCGCCTGTGCGCCCTGGTGCTGGAACCTGTCCAGGGTGAGGGCGGGGTCCGGCCGCTCACCGCCGGGTACCTGCGCGAGGTGCAGCGGATCTGCGCCGAGGCGGACTGCCCGATCGTGGTGGACGAGGTGCAGAGCGGCATGGGCCGCACCGGCACCTTCCTGGCCGGCTCGGCCGTCGGCCTGCGCGGCGACTACTACGTCCTGGCCAAGAGCCTCGGCGGCGGCCTGGCCAAGGCCGCGGTGATGCTGGTCCACCACTCCCGCCACCGGCCCGAGTTCGAGCTGCTGCACAGTTCCACCTACGCCAAGGACGCCTTCTCCACCCTGATCGCCGCCCGCACCCTCGACCTGCTGGAGGCGGACGGCGGCGCCCTGTACCGGCGGGCCGCCGAGCGCGGCGAACGGATCCTGACCCGGCTGGCGGGCGTGCGCGACGACTTCAAGGACGTCGTCGTGGACGTGCGCGGCCGCGGGCTGATGATCGGCCTGGAACTGCGCGACCAGGCCGACTCCTCCTCCCCGGTGCTCCGCGAGCTGTCCCGGGCCGACGTCCTGGGCTACGCCGCCGCGGGCTACCTGCTCCACGCCCACGCCCTGCGGGTCTTCCCGACCGCCAGCGCGACCACCACCCTGCGGATCGAGCCCTCCGTCCGGATCACCGACGCCCAGATCGACCAGGCCGAGACCGGCCTGCGGGCCCTCTGCGAGCTGCTCCGCGCCCAGGACGGCGAACGCCTGCTCAGCCGCTGACCGGACTGTCCAGCAGTCGGCATGCCCACCCGCTGACCCGTCAGCCGGTGGGCATGCCGGTCCCGTCCCGTTCGAGCGCCGCGCGCAGCCGCCCGAGCGCCTCGGCGACCGCGGGCGCCGAGGCGCCGTCGAGCGCGCCGCCGACCAGTTCGGCCAGCCCGGCGGCGAAGGTCTCCTCCGCCGCGTCGACCAGCCGGGTGCCGTCCTCGGTCAGGGCCAGCAGCGAGGAGCGGCGGTCGGCCGGGTTGGGCTGCCGGACGGCCCAGCCCTGCTTCTCCAGGCGGTCGACGCCCTTGCTGGTCGCCCCGATGCCGATGGCGAACTCGGCCGCGAGGTCCGCCACCCGGGCCCCGGGGTGGTCGCGCAGGAAGCGCAGGAACTCGAACTGCGAGGTGACGATGCCGTGTTGTGCGCGGAGGCGGTCGTTCAGCGCGTTGTAGAGGCGGGTCTCGCAGCGGACGAGGTCGGCGAAGAAGGCCGACAGGTCGACCGGGCCGCCGGGCGATGTATATTCCACGGCATATAGTGTACGGGAAGGTACTTCCAGCAGGAGGCACAACCATGAGCAAGGCACAGCGCGCCGAGATCGACGCGATGCTGCGACGGCCGCAGCCCGAGGGGCCGCGGTCGGTCGAGGAACTACGGGCGGGCTTCCGGGCCCTGATGGCCCGGATGGCCGTGCCCGACACCATCCGCACCGGCTGGACGACGCTCGGCGACCGACCCGCCCTGCGGGTCGACCCGGAGGACGGGCCCCGGGCCGGGACGATCCTGTACTTCCACGGCGGCGGCTTCGTGTTCGGCTCGCCCGAGACCGCCCTGTCCCTGACCGGGAACCTGGTGGCCAGGACCGGCTTCGGCGCTCTCTCGGTGGACTACCGGCTGGCCCCCGAGCACCCCTTCCCGGCCGCGATCGACGACACCCTGGCCGCCTACCGCGCCCTCCTCGACAGCGGCGAGGACCCGTCGACCATCGTGTTCGCCGGTGACTCCGCCGGCGGCGGCCTCACCGTGACCACCTGTCTGGCCGCCCGCGACGCGGGTCTCCCGCTGCCGGCCGCCGTCCTGGCCTTCTCCCCGGGCCTGGACGCCACCCGAACCGGCGAGAGCACGGTGACCAAGGAGGGCATCGACCCGATCTTCACCCGTGCCGCCCTCGAACACACCGGGGGCATGTACCTCGCCGGAGCCGACCCGCACCAGCCCCTGCTCAGCCCGGCCGTCCTCGCCGACCTGACCGGCTTCCCGCCGATGCTGATCCAGGTGGGCGCCAACGAGCTCCTGCTGGACGACTCCACCCGCCTCGCCGTGCGCGCGCGGTCGGCCGGAGTGGACGTCGCCCTCGACGTCACGGCCGACGTGCCGCACGTCTTCCAGGCGTTCGCCGGCGTCCTGGACGAGGCGGACGAGGCCCTGGAGCGCGCGGCCCTGTTCCTCACCCAGCGTCTGCGCGCCGCGCGCCCGGCGCACCCGCCGGTGGAGTAGCACTCACCCCGGCTCCCGCCGCGCCCGGCGCTTCGACCCGATCGGTCGATCGGTCGGCCGTCGGCATACGGACGGTGCGCGCCGGGGAACCACAGAGCACGAACCTCGGCTTGTGCGCAGGCTTTACGGTCGGCCGGTTGCGCGGTTCGCTGATGCGGGAGGAGCCGAGCCGACGGCGGCGGCCCGTCGGGTCCGTTCCCACCCGCGTCGCGGGAGGTGGCGGGCGGTCGGCCTCGGGCGGCCACGCGGTGGGAGGTGGCGGTGATGGACGGCTCCGGGTTGTCCCGGCGGGAACTGCTGATCCTGGCGGAGATCGAACGCGGCCTGAGCGCCGAACGCCGGCTGGGCCGGGCGTTGACCCGGATGCGGCGCGGGCCGCGCTGGTTGCTGGGCGGGGTGCTGCGAGGGGCGGTCCGGGTGCCGGTCTCGCTGTTCGCGGTGCTGCTGGCCCTGTCGGCGGGCCTGGTCCTGGTCAGTGCCGACGACAACTCGCCCGGGGTGCTGGTCGGCTTCGGGCTGGTGTGGCTGCCGACCCTCCTGCTGGCGGTCGCGCGGCTGACCGCCCACCGCAAGGGCATCGTCCGGTGACGGGTGCCGCCGGCCCGGGCCGACGGCACCCGTCACCGTCCCGGGCCGCCCTAGCGGGCGGGGGTGAACTCCGCCAGCCGGGACAGGCCGTCGGCGACCGCCGCGAACCCGCGCTCCAGCATCACCAGCTCGTACTCCCGTACGGCGGCGGTCAGTTCGGCCTCGCCGCGGTGGACGGCGGCGAGTGAACGGCAGAGCAGCGCGGCGTCCCGGAAGGCCAGGTTGGCGCCCTGGCCGGCGCTGGGCGGCATGGGGTGGATCGCGTCGCCGAGCAGGGTGACCGGACCGGTGCCCCAGTGCGGGACGGGCTCGGCGTAGCGGATCGTCAGCGGCGAGCTGTTGCCCACGTCGGAGCGCCGGACCAGTTCGACCAGGTCGGGGTGCCAGCCGTCGAGCAGGCCGAGCAGCCGGTCGCGCACCTCCACCCAGTCCGCGGGCTCCGGTGTGAGCGGCTCGGGCAGCACCGCCACCCAGCGCAGATAGCTTGCGGCGTCCGGCAGTTCGACCTCCGGCGCCAGCTCGGCGGCCGCCAGCCGCGGCGGCCGGCGGAACTCCATCCGGCCGACCAGCAGACTCGCCCCCGGCCCGTGCACCAGCGTCCCGGCCCCCGGCACCAGGGCGGCCAGCCGCTCGGTCATCGGGGTGCGCCCGAGCAGCGAGCGGCCCGGGAGCTCGACGACCCCGGCCCCGGGCAGCAGTTGCCGGCGCACCGCCGAGCCCACGCCGTCCGCCCCGACCAGCAGGTCGCCCACCGCGCAGGTGCCGTCCGCGAACCGGGCCTCGACCCGGCCGTCCGCCCGCTCCGCGTACCCGACCACGGCCCGGCCGAACTCCACCCGCCCGCCCAGCCCGGAGAGCAGCAGCTGCCGCAGCACGTGCCGGTCGGCGGCGGTGCCCCCGTCCGACCGGCCGAGCCGCCGCACCTCGTTCAACTGCTCGTCCACCACGCGCCGTTCGCCCGCCAGCGGCCCGGTCACCGCGGTGAGCAGCCCGTGCAGCCGGGGCGGCAGGCACTCCCGGAGCGCGCTCGCCCCGGGTTCGTCCAGCCCGATCCGGAAGCCCTGGTAGCGGCTGTCCGCACCGCCCTCGCGCTCGAAGACCCGCACCTCGATCCCGGCCCGGACCAGGCCCTGCGCCAGGCACAGCCCGCCGATCCCGCCACCGGCCACCAACACCCTCATGCCGCGCTTCCCCACCTCATCGCGTCCGCGAGCGGACGACCGAACGTTGCACCGTCAGCCTCGCCGAACGGGGCGGCCGGAGGGCATCCCCCTCCGTCACCGAACGGACATGACAGCTGTCACAACGCTCAGCCGGTTCGGCCGACCACCGGGCCCGACGGGACCTCCGCCCGGCCGAACCCGTGGCTCCGCTCCACCTTCGCCACGTGCAGGGTGTAGCCCTCGTCCCACTCGGCCCGCCCGCGCCGCTGCGCCGCGCGGTGCTCGACGTCGGTCCGCCGCCGGGGTCGGGGTGGAGCGCGGACGTGGACTGTGGTGAAATGACATCCGTTTTCATCTTGCCCCCGAGTGACCAGGATGTGCTCCCGTGTCCCTGCCCGCCGACCGCCCGCTGCCGGTCACCGTCCTGTCCGGATTCCTCGGCGCCGGAAAGACCACCCTGCTCAACCACGTCCTGCACAACCGCGCGGGCCTGCGGGTCGCGGTGATCGTCAACGACATGAGCGAGATCAACATCGACGCGGCGCTGGTGCGCGACGGGGGAGCCGAGCTGTCCCGCACCGAGGAGCGGCTGGTCGAGATGACCAACGGCTGCATCTGCTGCACCCTCCGCGACGACCTGCTGGAGGAGGTCGACCGGCTCGCCCGGACCGGCCGCTTCGACTACCTGCTGATCGAGTCCAGCGGCATCTCCGAGCCGATGCCGGTCGCCGCGACCTTCTCCTTCGCCCGCGACGACGGCGCTACCCTCGCCGAGGTCGCCGCCCTCGACACCATGGTCACGGTCGTGGACGCCGCCAATTTCCTGCCCGAGCTGGCCCGGGGCGACGAGCTGACCGCGCGTGGCCTGGACCAGTACGAGGACGACGAGCGCACGGTCAGCGACCTGCTGATCGACCAGGTGGAGTTCGCCGACGTCATCGTCCTCAACAAGCTCGACCTGGTCGCCGGGGAGGACGCGGTACGGCTGCGGGCCGCCCTGACCCGGCTCAACCCCTCGGCCCGGATCGTCCCGGCCCGGCACGGCCGGGTGGACCCCGCCGAACTCCTCGGCACCGGCCGCTTCGACGTCGAACGCGCCCAGCAGGCCCCGGGCTGGGTCGCCGAGCTCAACGGCGACCACGTCCCCGAGACGGAGGAGTACGGCATCTCCAGCACCGTCTTCCGGTCCGAGCGGCTCTTCCACCCCGCCCGGCTCTGGGAGTTCGTCACCGAGGGACTGGACGGCGGGGCCTACGGAGGCGTTCTGCGCTCCAAGGGGTTCTTCCGGCTCGCCACCCGGCCGAGGCTCACCGGCCTCTGGTCCCAGGCCGGTTCGGTGGCCCGGTTCGAACCGGTCGGGGTGCACACGCCGGACCAGGGCCAGGAACTGGTCTTCATCGGCACCGACCTGCGGGTCGAGGCCCTGCACGCCCGGCTCGCCGACTGTCTCCTCGGCGCCGACGAACCGGTCGACCCCGCGGCGGACCCGTTCCCGGACTGGGTGGCCCACGGGGTCGAGGACGCCTGCGCGGTCTGACGCTCCGACGCATCGAGGGTCCGGCTGGGGCACCCCCCGGCCGGACCCTCGAACCCACGAACCGTCCGGGTCAGCTGTCCTTGCGGGCCGCCGCCACCGCGCCCTGGACGGCGGCGATCCGCAGGTCGATGAAGGATTGCCGGGGGTCGTTGAAGTTGGTGAACGGCTGCGGGATGTACCGGCCCAGTGCGCGGTACTGCTCCAGCGCCTCGGTGTGCCGCCCGGCCCGGGTCAGGGCGTAGGCCAGCCAGCCGTGGGCGTACGGGAGCCGGTGGTGGCCGGGGTCGGCGGCCGCCAGGTCGGCGAGCGCGGCGTCCAGGGCGGCGCCCACCTCGGGCCGCTTCCAGGCGGTGAGCTTCTCCCGGTCCTGGCCGAACTGCTCGTAGTAGGCCTCCAGCTTGACCGGCGCGAGCAGGCTGCCGGCCGGTGCGGCGGCGATCGCCTCGTCGATGAAGCCGTGCATCAGCTCGTGGCTGCCGCGCCACTTGTCACACCAGTACTGCAGCGCCCGGGTGTGCGCCGCCCAGTGGTGCGGGTCGCGCTTGACCAGCTCGGCCCAGAGCTGCCGGAAGCGGTCGTTCGGCCACCCGAGGCCCATCGCGATGGAGGTCTGGACCACCCAGGGATTGGGGTCGTCGGCGGGGGCCAGCGCGACGGCCGCCTCGGCGGCCTCGTGGGCCTCCCGCAGGACCCGGTGGAAGCTGTCGAACTGCTCGCGGCTGACCTGGTTGGCCCGGGCGCCGGTGCGGATGTTCCAGGCCAGGTAGACCAGGGCGTCCGCGTGCAGCAGCGCGGCGGTCGGGTCGTCCGGGTGCTCGGCGCGCCAGGCGCGCAGCCAGGTGTCGTCCTCGGCGGCCAGCTGGGCCAGCCCGCGCTGGCGCCGCCAGCGCAGGTCGGCGCTGCCGTCCGCGGTGAGGTGGGCGGCGGCGGGCCGCCAGTCGCCGGTCTTGGCGGCGGCCAGCGCGGCCGCCTCCTCGGCGTCGGGCTCGTCGTCCGTCACCAGGTCGGCGCCGGGCAGCAGCCCGTGCTCGGCCGGGACGATGGTGTTCTTCGCCCGGTCCTCGGCGGCGAGCCGGGCCTCGTGGCCGGCGATGGTGGCCTTGGCCCGCTCCAGCTGGGCCAGCTTGCGCTTGGCCAGCCGGGTCATGACGACCGGGAACAGCAGGATCAGGCCGACGACGGCCAGCACGATGATGCCGATCAAGGGGGTTTCCTTCCAGGGGTCCGGCGGCCGGGGCCGCCGGGCCGGCGGCGCCGCGGGGCCCCGCCCCCGCGGGCCGCGGCCGGTCGGTGGGCAGTTCGAGGTGGTCCGGGAGATCCGCCAG
>NZ_JBEOSV010000027.1:85558-109629 GCF_040303245.1 Kitasatospora sp. NPDC096077
CACAAACCGCCCCCCGACGCCACCAACAATTACCCCAATCTGGGGGTTTACATACCTGGGCCCGGGCGCCGGGGCCCCCCGCACCGGTCAGACGCCGGGGGTGACGGGCGAGGGCAGGCCGGCGCCGGTGAGCAGCGCGCGCAGCGGGGCGGTGTCCGGGGTGTCGGCGCAGGCAGCGGTGAGGGCCGCGTCGAAGCCGTCCTCGAAGCCGTCCGGCAGCTGGAGTTCGGCCGGTCCGGACCAGGACAGCTCCCAGCCGGCCAGGCCGGCCTCGGCCAGTGCGACGACGGTGGCGTGCCCCAGCTCCTCGCGCAGCATCGGGCGGGCGAACTCGCGGGCGGCCCGGCCGGTCGCGGCGGCGGCCTGCTCGCTCTTCGGCAGCCGGTCGGTGAACTCCCGGGCCCGGCCGGCGTCGATGCCGTCCAGCAGGCCGTGCACGGTGGGCGGCAGGCCCAGCCCGGCCAGCGCGTTCCGGGCCGGGACGGCGGCCTCCCGGGCGTGCGCCAGCATCGCGGTGCGGACCAGCTCGGGCCACTCGACCCGCTGCTTGCCGGACGCCTCCGGGATCAGCGTGACGACCTCCAGCTCGGCGAGCACCCGCTCCGCGTCGCGCAGCAGTGCCAGGGCGGGGCCGGTGGCACCGGCGCCGCGCCCGTCCTCGGGCAGTTCCTCGATCGCGGCGACCCGCAGGTGGATCGGCGGGTGAGAGTCGTACGGGTCGGGCGTCTGCTCGGGCAGCTCCAGCGCGTGCTCGGCCAGCTCGGCCCGGCGCTTGGGGTCGCTCAGCAGGTGGGCCAGGCCGCCGAAGACCTGACCGGGCGGCGGGAGCAGGCCGGCGTCCCAGCCGATGGTGGCGTAGCGGTTGAGGTAGAAGTCCTGGGCGGCGTCCAGGGTCGGGATCCGGCGCAGCGCGGAGGCGGTGGCGTCGCGGCCCGCGAGCTGGGCGGCGACCCGGTCGGCCGCGTACTCCTGGCGGCGGCCGACCGCCTCGGAGACCCGGAAGTAGAGCTTGGCGTAGAGGGTGAAGAGCTTGGCGAGGACCCGGTCGACGCCGCCGCCGGCCTGCTCGCTCGACGGCTTGCGGCCCTTGGCCAGCCGCTTCTCGGCCTTGGCGGCGAGCTTGGCGGCCTCGCCGGCCTGGTGCTGGTCGGCGCGCTGGTGCAGTCCGCCGATGGTGTTCAGGATCGCCCGGCGTCCGGCGACGGTGACGGCGGCGAGCTTGACGTCCCGGTTGCTGTAGTGGCCGAACTCGTGCGCCAGGACGGACTCCAGCTCGCCCTCGGTGAGGCCGAGCAGCAGCGGGGCGCCGATCACCAGGTGGCGCTTGCCGGGGATCAGGCCGAGCAGCCTGGTCTCCTCCCGGACGCCCGCGTTGACCTCGGGCACCAGCCGGATCTCGGCCGGGCCGCGGACGCCGGTGCGCTCGGAGATCCGGTCGACCATCGCCCAGAGCTCGGGCTGCCGGTCGCGGGTGAGCAGCACGCCGGGCAGTTCGCCGTCGTCCTTGCGACGCCGGGTCAGGAACACCACCCGGACCACCGGGTAGCCGATCGCGACGCTCAGCGCCCAGACCTTGGCCAGCGCGGGGCTCAGCTTGCCCGCGGCCTGGTAGAGGGCGATGTCGAGGGCGAGCAGGCCCCCGAGGATGCCGAGGGCGAGCAGGTAGAAGCCGGCGAGCAGGGCCACGGCCGTGACGGCGCGGCCGGATGTGCTCATGGCGGTGGAACGCTGGGGCGCGCCCATGTGATGGTCCTCCCCCTGGGCGCGCCGACGGGGCGACGCGCGGTCCTTGCATGGTGAACGGGTGTACGACGAGTGAAGATCGTAGCGGTCGCCAGAAGGCCTTCGCACCAGGGTTTCCGCCCCCGGAACACCGCTCCCACCTGCGGGTTCACGGCGGCTTCCGATTCGTGCGGGCTTGCGGGGATTCGTTGACCCGGATCGGCCGTGGTGGCCGAGAGTAACAATTCGGCACACCCGCCGCCGGACCGGGCCGGAGTGCGGCAACGGTGTGAATCCGTGGCACCGAGGGTGCACCGGCCGGGCGCGAACGCGGGCGGCTGCCGATGCTGGAGGCATGTCCCATCACCTCAGCGGCCCGAACCTCCGCTCCCCCCTGGGCGACGCCCGGCTCGACATGACGGACCTGTTCGCCTTCGCCGTGCCCGGCAGCCGGACCGTCCTGATCCTCGACGTCAACCCGGTCGCCCCCACCGGCGGGGACGCGTTCCACCCGGACGCCGTCTACCGCATCAACGTCGACACCGACGGCGACCACCGGGCCGACGTCGCCTACAGCTTCGTCTTCTCCCGGCCCGAGAACGGGCGGCAGACCGTCACCGTCCGACGGGCCACCGGCGACCGGGCCCGGGCCCACGAGGCCGCCGGGCAGGCGCTGTTCACCGACGTACCGGTGAACTTCGGCGCCGAGCACCCGGCGGTGGAGTCCGGACCGTACACCTTCTACGCCGGCTTCCGCAGCGACCCGTTCTTCGCCGACCTGGACGGCATCGTCGCCAAGTTCCAGTGGACCGGCGTGGATTGGGGCGCCGACAAGAACGTCCTCGCCATCGTGCTGGAGGTGCCGGACGCCGACCTCGGCCCGCACCCCGAGATCGGCGTCTGGGGCCGGGTCAGCCTGCGCCGGGACGGGCGGCTGACCTCGGTGGACCGCGGCGCCCACCCGTCCCTGACCGCCTACTTCAACGCGGAGGAGGTCAAGGACGCCTACAACGCCGGCGAACCCGCCGACGACTGGGCCACCTACCGCGAACCCTGGTCAGCCGTCCTCACCCACTTCGGCGACTACGACCCGCAGGCCGCCGAGCAGACCCTGCGCACCGTCCTGCCCGACATCCTGCGCTACGACCGCAGCAGGCCCGCCGCCTACCCCAACGGCCGCACCCTCACCGACGACGTCACCTCGGCCCGCCTCACCATGCTGACCGGCGGCAAGGTCCCCACCGACCACATCGGCCCGCACACCGACCTGCTGCCGCACTTCCCCTACCTCGGCCCGCCGCACGCCAACTGACCGGCACCGCACGGGCGGAGGCCGGCGGTCAGCGACCGGTGACCGCGATCGCCTCCCGAACGGTCAGCAGGCAGGGATCGCAGTACCGGTCCGGCACCTCCGCCCCGGCGCCGTCACCGGCCGGGACCACACGGCGGGACGGCTCCAGGAACCGCCCGCACAGCGACGCCGTCGCGTCGTCCTTCGCCACCACGTGCCACACCACGGCGGACGGTGACTCCGCCGGGTCGTGCTCGGCCCACATCTCGTACACGGCGACCTCCGGGGTCTCGGGGCTCGGTCACCCCATGCAAACCCGGGACACCCCGGTCGGCCACCGGGCCGGACCCGGTGGGATGGCGGCCGCGCCCGGGGGAGGGGACACCCCCGGAGCGGGCGACGGCCCCGGGAGTACGCTCCCGGGGTGCCTTCACCAGATCTCAGGACCGATGGGCCGCCGCCGGGCGCGGACGACCCGGCGATCGTGCTCTCGGGCTACGGCCCCGTCGGCCAGGCCTATGCCGAGCGACTGCTGACCCGGGGGGACGGACTCGCCCGCGACCACGGCGTCCGGCCGAGGCTCGCCGCCGTGCGCGTCGGCTCCGCCCAGGTGCTGCTCCGCGACGACGGGCCGGTCCCGCCGCGTACGGAGTGGGAACCGCTGCCGCCCCTGGAACAGACCCTCGACCGGACCGGCGCGCGGGTGCTGGTGCAGGCCCTCCCGTCCTCCCCGCAGGCGCGCGAACAGGCCGCGGCGGAGGCCGTCCTCGCGCTGCGCCGCGGCGTCCACGTCGTCACCGCCACCAAGAGCCACCTGCTGAGCCACTGGAGCGAACTCGGCGAGGCCGCCCGGGCCGGCGGCAGCCTGATCAGGATCTCCGGGGCCACCGGCGCCGCCCTCCCGACGGCGGACCTGGCGCGCACCGGGGTGCGCGGGCTCGGCTGCCGGTCGATCCGGGCCTGCCCCAACGGGACCGCCACCTTCGTGCTCGACCGCCTCGCGGCGGGCGACCCCCTGGAGCGGGCGATCGGTGAGGCGCAGCGGCGCGGCATCGCCGAGGCCGACCCGTCCGCCGACCTCTCCGGCGCCGACGCCGCCACCAAGGCGCGGCTGATCGCTGCCCTGCTCTGGGGCTGGGAGCCGTCGGCCGTCCGGGTCGAGGCGGAGCCGGTGGACGCCGGGGCCGGCCGGGCGGCGGTGGCCGCGGCCGCCCGTGGGCGCCGGGTGCGGGCGGTGGCGAGCGCGAGCGCGGACCGTCCGCTGGTGGTCGAGGTCCGGTTGGAGGAGACGGCCCCGGGCGACCCGCTGTATGCGCTGGCCGGCCCGGAGAAGGCGGTCGTCTACGGCTGCCCCGACGCCGGTGACATCACGGTGAGCGGCGGCCGCTCCAGCCCGCTCGGGGCGGCGCTCGCGCTGCTGCGGGACACCCTGGACGTGACGGTGCCCCGGACGTTCGGCTTCGGCTGAGGGCCCGCGCCCGGGAGGGCCCGTGCCCTCAGCCCCCGGCGGCGGCCCGCTCCACCGCCCGCCGGGTGCCCGGGTCCGCCGGGTGCCGGGCCACCAGGTGCAGCTCCGGATCCTCGGCCGCGATCAGCTTGGCCTGGCGGAAGGTCAGGAACCCCAGCCCAGGGTGGTCGAAGCGCTTGAGCGCCGGGGTGAAGCCCGCCACGTCGTGGCGTTCCCAGCGGGCGGGGAAGCCGGGGTCGGCCGTCGAGACGTCCGCGACGATCTCGGCGAAGCGCGGGTCGCCGGGGTGGCGGTCGGCGGAGGCGCGGAACTGGGCCAGCACCGCCCAGGACTCCGCCTCCCAGTTCTTCAGGATCGCGCGCATCGGCGGCCAGCCGAAGTACAGCCAGATCATGTTCCGCCGCTGGACCGGGAGTTGATCGAGCCCGTCGTACAGGGCGGCCTCGGAGTCGTTGTGGGCGAGGACGTCCCAGTGCCGGTCCAGCAGGCACGCCGGGACGGGGGACAGGGCCGCGACGGTGGCCCGCAGGTGGTCGCCGACCGCCGGGCAGCCGTCGGCCGCCGGACGCGGCGCCGCGTCGCTCTCGCCCGCCAGCTCGAAGAGGTGGCGCCGCTCGGCCGCGGTCAGCCGCAGGGTGGTCGCCAGCGCGTCCAGGACCTGACCGGACGCGGCGATCGGGCGCCCCTGCTCCAGCCGGGAGCACCAGGACACGCTCACCCCGGACAGCAGCGCCACCTCCTCGCGGCGCAGCCCGGGCGTCCGGCGCCGCGGACCCCCCGTCAGCCCGACCTCGTCGGGGGTCAGCCGCTCCCGGCGGGAGCGCAGGAAGGCACCGAGCGCCGCCCGGCGCTGCACGTCACGATCGTTCATGGTGGGCCCCAGCCTACGGACCCGGCCCCCGGCACCCGATCCGGCCCAGCCTGTCACTCCCACTCCCAGGATGATCCGTGCACGCCTGGCGCCCGGACGGCCGTCGCGGCGCCCCCAGGATGGAAGCCATGACACAGATCGTCCCCACCGCCGAACCGGTCGCCACCCGCCCGGACACCAGGGTCCCGTTCCCGCTGACCGCCGCCGCCTTCACCGCCAACTTCGACCGCTTCGCCATCGGCCCGGTCCTGGTCACCCTCGCCGCCGCACTGCACGTCCCGCTCGCCACCGCCGTCTCGGTGGCCGGCGGCTACGCCCTCGCCTACGGACTGTCACAACCGGTCTGGGGCGTGCTCTCCGACCGGATAGGCCGGCTGCGGGTGATCCGCACGGCCCTGGCCGTCGCCGCGCTGGCCGGCCTGGCCTCGGCCGCCGCACCGAACCTGACGGTGCTCGCCGTGCTGCGCGTCGTCACCGGCTTCGCCTTCGGCGCGGTGGTCCCGTCCTCGCTGAGCTTCGTCGGCGACGCGGTCGGCCCCGAGCGCCGGCAGGCCGCACTCGCCGACCTGATGGCCGCGCTCGGGCTCGGCAGTGGACTGGCCGCCCTGTTCGCCGGAGTGGTCGCGAACTGGCTGAACTGGCGCCTGGTCTTCGTAGTGCCGGCGCTCGCCGCCGCGACGGCCGTGTTCGGGCTGCGCGGGGTCGCCGAGCCGCCGCGCGCCCCGGCCGGGAGCCTGGCCACCCAGCTCGGCGCGGTGCTGCGCAACCGGTTCGCCTACCTGGTCGCCGCGCTCGGCGTGGTCGAGGGCGCCGTGCTGCTCGGCGGGCTGACCTTCGTCGCCCCGGCGTTGGAGCACCGGGGCCTGTCCGACGCCGCGGCCGGCGCGATCACCGCCCTGTACGGCGTGGGGACGCTGGTGTTCACCCGCGCCGTCAAGGCTCTGACCGGGCGGATCCCGGCGCACGGCCTGGCCGCGATCGGCGGCGCCTTCGTGCTGGCCGGGTACGGCGCTGCGGCGGCCGCCCCCGGGGTGTGGACGTACGCGCTGGTCGCCACCCTGCTCGGCGCGGGCTGGGCGTTCCTGCACACCACGCTCCAGTCCTGGGCCACCTCGGTGGTGCCCGAGGCACGCGGGACGGCGGTCTCCTGCTTCGTCGCCGCGCTGTTCGTGGGCAGCGCCCTGGGCGCCTCGCTGGGCGGCGGACCGGCCGGCCAGGGGCGGTTCGAGCTGCTGTTCGGGGTGGCCGCCGTCGCCACCGTGCCGCTGACGGCGGCGGTGGTGCTCGGGCGGCGGCGCTTCACCGCCCAGGGCTGAACCCCTGGGCCGCGCGACGGGGCTCAGCGGGCCCGGAGGAGGGCCTCGCAGGTCGGGCAGCGCCGGTCGGCCAGGGCGGGCGGGTACCAGGGCTCGCCCGGGCGGGTCGGCCGGTAGTGGGAGTGCTCCATCGGGTCGGTGTCCAGGCCGCACAGGGTGCGCGGGAGCGGGTCCTCGGGCACGTCCGGATCGCCGCCCGCCGCGTGCACCGCGAGCACGGCCGGCTCCACGCCGTCCGGCCCGGGGGCCCCGTCCGGTGCGGGCTCCAGTTCGAACAGGACGATGATCGCCGTCATGTCGGGTCGCCCGGCCGCTCAGTGCTTCCGCTTCGCCAACCACTCGGCCAGCACGGCGGCCTGGCTGTGGTCGACGTCCCTGGTCGCGGTCAGCAGGGTGAGCGCGTCGTGGGCGGCCAGCTCGCGCAGGTGCCCGACGGCCTCCCGGTGGTCCGCGTCGCGCAGCTCGGCGAGGTAGCGGCGGCGGAACTCGGCGAAGCGCTCCGGATCGTGGCCGTACCACTGGCGCAGTCCGGTCGACGGGGCGACCTCGCGCAGCCACTCGTCCAGGTGCGCGGCCTCCTTGGTCATCCCGCGCGGCCAGACGCGGTCCACCAGCACCCGCTGCCCGTCCTGCGGCGAGGCGTCCTCGTAGATCCGCCGGTAGCTGATCTGTGCGGCCATGACGGCGTCCTCCCGGGTCGGTGTGCGGCTGGGGCTGCTCACACCAGCGTGTGCCCGGAACGGGCCGATCCGCACACCGACGGCGCGGGCCCTGGGGGCGCCCCCGGCGTGCCGCCCCGGGGCACCGGCCCACCGCCACTAGGGTCGCTCCCGGTGCGCGGGGCCGAGCACGCCGGGGAGGACGAGGGGCCCGGGGCGCTGCCGGGGGGTGTCATCCGGCCCGGCTGCGGAGGTTCCATGAGTGCGCCCGACACCACCGCCGACACCGTCGAGGACAGCGCTGAGGACGCCGCCGCGCCGCCGCGCGTCCGGCCGCGGGTCCGGCGGGGCGGCAGGCTGCTGCACTGGCTGTTCACCACCGACCACAAGGTGATCGGCAACCTCTACCTGGCGACGGCCTTCGGCTTCTTCCTGGTGGGCGGCCTGCTGGCGCTGCTGATGCGGACCCAACTGCTGGGCCCGGACACCGGGTTCCTGTCGAACCAGCAGTACAACCAGATGTTCACCATGCACGGCACGATCATGCTGCTGCTGTTCGCCACCCCGACCTTCGCCGGCTTCGCCAACGCGATCATGCCGCTGCAGATCGGCGCACCCGACGTCGCCTTCCCCCGGCTGAACGCCTTCACCTACTGGGCCTTCCTGCTGGGCGGCCTGATGGTGCTGAGCGGCTTCCTCACCACGGGCGGCGCCCCCGCCTTCGGCTGGTTCGCCTACGCGCCGCTGAACGGCCCGGAGCACTCCCCGGGCACCGGCCCGGACCTGTGGGCACTCGGCCTGGTGGTGGCCGGGCTCGGGACGATCCTGGGCTCGGTCAACTTCATCACCACCATCACCTGCCTGCGGGCCCCGGGCATGACGCTGTTCCGGATGCCGATCTTCACCTGGAACGTGCTGTTCACCTCGATCATGGTGCTGCTGGCCTTCCCGGTGCTCACCGCCGCCCTGCTCCTGCTGGAGGCGGACCGCAAGTTCGGCGCCCACGCCTTCGACCCGGCCAACGGCGGGGCGCTGCTGTGGCAGCACCTGTTCTGGTTCTTCGGCCATCCGGAGGTGTACATCGTCGCGGTGCCCTTCTTCGGTATCGTCAGCGAGATCGTCCCGGTCTTCAGCCGCAAGCCGCTGTTCGGCTACTACGGGATGATCGGCGCGACCATCTCGATCACCTCGCTGTCGATGTCGGTGTGGGCCCACCACATGTTCGCCACCGGGCAGGTGCTGCTGCCCTTCTTCTCGTTCATGTCCTTCCTGATCGCGGTGCCCACCGGGGTGAAGTTCTTCAACTGGGTCGGGACGATGTGGCACGGCTCGCTGTCCTTCGAGACCCCGATGCTCTGGTCGATCGGCTTCCTGGTGACCTTCCTGTTCGGCGGTCTGAGCGGGGTGCTGCTGGCCGCCCCGCCGATCGACTTCCACGTCACCGACAGCTACTTCGTGGTGGCCCACCTGCACTACGTGCTGTTCGGCACGGTCGTGTTCGCGACCTTCGGGGGCTTCTACTTCTGGTGGCCGAAGATCACCGGGAAGCTGCTCGACGAGCGGCTCGGGAAGCTGCACTTCTGGATCCTGTTCGTCGGCTTCCAGACCACCTTCCTGGTGATGCACTGGCTGGGCGCCCAGGGCATGCCGCGCCGCTACGCGACCTACCTGGCCGTGGACGGCTTCACCACCCTCAACGTGGTCGCCTCGATCGGCGCCTTCCTGCTCGGGACGTCCAACCTGCCGTTCTGCTACAACGTCTGGACCACCACCCGGCACGGCGTCCGGGTCGGCCTGGACGACCCGTGGGGCTGGGGCCGCTCACTCGAATGGGCCACCTCCAGCCCGCCGCCGGAGCACAACTTCCTGGTGCTGCCACGGATCCGCTCCGAGTCGCCGGCCTTCGACCTGCACCACCCGGAGGTCCCGGCCGAGGCGCCCGGCTCCGCGGCGCTGCCGGGCGGTCGGAGCGGACGGGGGGACGCGCGATGAAGGCCGAGGGCCGACTGTTCGCCGTCCTGACGGCGTTCTTCGCGGTGACCGGGCTGGTCTACGGGTTCTGGGCCCGGGAACCGGCCGGCAAGGCGATCCTGACGGTGGCCTTCCTGATGTCCGGACTGGTCGCGCTGTTCTGGTTCGTCCAGCACCAGCGGGGCGGCGGCGGACGGCCGCAGGACCGCGAGGGGGCCGAGATCGCGGAGAGCGCGGGGCCGTCGGGCTTCTTCCCGGCCCGCAGCGGCTACCCCGTGCTCACCGCGGCGGGCCTGGCGGTCTTCGCGCTGGGCCTGGTGTTCGCCCGCTGGCTGATCGTCGGCGGGACGGTGCTGCTCGGGTTCGCCGTGTTCGGCTTCATCTTCCAGTACCACGACCGCGACGACGACGGGGCCTGACCGCGCGGAGCAGCCGGCCGAGCGGCCCGCGTCCCGTCCGGGGCGCGGGCTCCTCGACGGCCTGCCGTGCCGGGTGGGCCGGGGCGGTGAGCACGGCCGCGACGGCTCGGGCCTCCGGTTCGGTCGCGGGCAGCTCGACCCGGTCGCCGTGGTACCAGGCGCCGAGCGCGGCCCGGGCCCGTTCACCGCGCGGGGCGCCGGGCAGCGGCTCGGCCGGCCGCGGGGCGTCCCGCACCAGCAGCACGTACCGCTCGGCGGCCGGCACCGGCCTGCGCCGCCCCTCGAAGCCGCCCTCGATCGACTGGTCGATCCGGCCGGTCGGATCGCCCGTCAGCAGCCGGGCGCGGTCCCTGGCCTGCAGCGCCAGGCAGAGCCACCGGGTGAGCACGAAGGCGAGCACCGGCGCCAGGACGAACGCCGCCCGTAGCACCCAGGTCAGCGAGTTGACCGAGACGCCGAAGGTGTAGGCGATCACGTCGTTGCCGCCCGCGATCAGCAGCACGGCGTACACCGTGACCCCGGCGACCCCGAACGCGGTGCGGACCGGCTTGTTGCGCGGCCGGTCGCACAGGTGGTGCTCGCCGCCGTCCGGGGTGAGCCAGCGCTCCACGAAGGGGTAGGCGTACAGCGCCCCGAACAGCAGCCCGGGCACCACCAGCGCGGGCAGGAAGGCGTTCCACGAGATCGTGTGCCCGAGCACCCCGGTCTCCACGGCCGGCATCAGCCGCAGCGCCCCCTCGATGAACCCGATGTACCAGTCCGGTTGGGCGCCTGCCCCGGCGATGTCGGGGCGGTACGCGCTGTACCGCCAGATCGGGTTGATCTCGGCGAGCAGCGCGGACAGCGCGAGCAGGCCGCCGAGGGCGAAGCCCAGGCCGGTGGTGCGGGCCAGGAACTGCGGGAAGAAGGGGTGCCCCACCACGTTCCGGTTGGTCCGGCCCGGCGCCGCCCACTGGGTGTGCTTGAGGACCACCACCAGGGTCAGGTGCGCCCCGACCAGCGCCAGCAGCAGGCCGGGCACCAGCAGGATGTGCACGGTGAACAGCCGCGGGATGATGACGTGCCCGGGGAACTCGCCGCCGAAGGCGAAGAAGCTGAGGTAGCTGCCGACCAGCGGCACCGAGAGCAGCACGCCCTCGGCGATCCGCAGCCCGGTGCCGGACAGGCTGTCGTCCGGCAATGAGTAGCCGGAGAACCCCTCCAGCAGGGCGAGGTTGAACAGGGTCACCCCGATCACCCAGTTCAGCTCGCGCGGGCGGCGGAACGCGCCGGTGAAGAACACCCGCAGCAGGTGGACGCAGATCGAGGAGACGAACAGCAGGGCTGCCCAGTGGTGGATCTGACGGACCAGCAGTCCGCCGCGCACCTCGAAGCCGATCCGCAGGGTCGAGGCGTAGGCCTCGGACATCCGCACCCCGCGCAGCGGCAGGTAGGAGCCCTGGTAGTCGAGCTCGGCCATGCTCGGGGTGAAGAAGAAGGTGAGGAAGACCCCGGTCAGCAGCAGCACCACGAAGCTGTAGAGGGCCAGTTCGCCGAGCAGGAAGGACCAGTGGTCCGGGAAGACCTTGCGGAGCAGTTCCCGGGCCGCTTCGGTCAGCGGGAGCCGCCCGTCGACGGCCCGTACGGCGCGCGCCGATGTGTCCTGGTAGGGGGCGCGGTCCGGAGACGGCTGGTGGCCCTGGTTTCCGTCCATAGCGGGCAACCTAGTGCGAAACGGTCCATCCGGGTGTGCAGGGCGTGACGATCCCTCCGTCACGGGAAGGCGGAGCACCCTGTCGGAGCAACGGGAGGATGCTCAGTGCACGGAGTGGCCCGCGCCGCCGGCCACCGTGACGTCGGTGCCGCTGATGTACGAGGCCAGCGGCGAGGCGAGCAGGGCGATCACCGGGGCGACCTCCTCGGGGCGGCCCATCCGGCCCAGCGGGACGCCGCGCCGGTGCACCCAGCCGGCCGACCACTGCTCGTACGGCTCCGTACTGCCGGAGGCGGAGTGGACGGCCCGCTGCCGCTCGGTGTCGATGATGCCCAGGCTGACGGTGTTGACCAGGATGCCGTCCGGGGCGAGCTCGGTGGCCATCGAGCGGGCCAGGCTGGCCAGCGCGGCCCGGGCGGCACTGGCCGTGACCAGGGCGGGTTCGGGCTCGCGGCCGATCAGGGCGCCGATCAGCACGACCCGCGCGGCGTCCGAGCGGCGCAGCCAGGGCAGCGCTGCCCGCACCGGGTGCACGGCGCCCAGCAGCTTGCTCTCCAGGTCCTGCTGCCACTGCTCGGGCGTGGCGTCGGTGAAGGTGTTGGGCCCGCCCTCGCCCGCGTTGGCGACCACCGCGTCGATGCCGTCCAGCCGCCGGGCGGCCTCCTCGATGAACCCGGCCACGGCGGGCTCGTCCCGGACGTCGCAGGCGTGCAGGTAGAGCGCCTGGTGCCGTTTGTGGTGCCGTCCGGCCCAGGTCCGGGCCAGCCGCCGGCCGTCCCGCGCGCAGGTCGCCACCCGGGCGCCCTCGGCGAGCAGCAGGTCGACCGCCGAGCGGCCGACCCCGGAACTGCCCCCCGTGACCACCACCGTCCGACCTGCCAGCTTGAGGTCCATGCCTTGGGAGGCTAGCGGCCGGGGACCGGCGGTGCATGTCGGCCGGTCACCCCCAGTAACCGACGTGGATCGCCGAGGCCTCCTCGTACAGGAACGGCCCGGCCACCTCCACCGTGTTGCCGCCGGCCGCGAACACCGTGCGGCAGGGCAGGTCGAGCACCGGCTCGTCCGGGTCCACCCCCGCGATGGCGTTCAGCTCGGTCGCTGCCAGCGCGTAGACCACCCGCCGGATGCCGCTCCAGTAGATCGCCCCGGCGCACATCGCGCACGGCTCGGTGCTGGAGTAGAGGACGGCGTCGGCGAGTTGGTGCGGGGCCAGGGTGCGGGAGGCCTCGCGGACCAGGTTGGTCTCCGCGTGGGCGGTGACGTCGTGGTCGGTCAGCACGGTGTTCTCGGCGGTGAGCAGGACCGCCCCGGCGGGGTCGGTGAGCAGCGCACCGAAGGGGTGGTTGCCGTGGGCCCGGGCGGAGGCGCCGAGTTCGATGGCGGCGAGCAGGTGGGCGGGGGAGTGGTCGGCCATGACGGGTCTCTCCTCGGGCGGTGCGATCGGCGGGGTCAAACGTATACCGCCGAGGAGGATCCGGTGAGGCCGGGGACGCGGCCGGTCAGGGCCCGGCTAGGGCGCTCCGCGCGAGCGGTGGTCGCGCAGCTCGGAGAACACCGCCCAGGCCACCGACACCACCGGGACGGCGACCACCGCGCCCAGCACCCCGGCCAGCACCGCGCCGCCGATCACCGACAGGGCGATCGCCACCGGGTGGATCCGCACCGACCAGCCCAGCACCAGCGGTTGCAGCAGATGCCCCTCGATCTGGCCGATCACCACGATCAGCGCGAGCACCAGCAGCGCCACCACCGGCCCGCGCGCGGCCAGCGCGACCAGCGCGGCGACCGCCAGCGCGATCGGCGAGCCGATCAGCGGCACCAGCGCCGCGACGAACTCCAGCACCATCAGCGGCAGCACCAGCGGCACCCGCAGCAGGGCCAGGGCGATGCCGACCAGCACCGCGTTGGTCGCCGCCACGATCAGCACCCCCCGGGTGTACCCGGCGAAGTTGCGCCAGGCGGTGCGTCCGGCCCGGCTCCAGACCGGCCGGGCCGCGGCCGGGAGCTGGTGCTCCGCCCAGCTCCACATCCGGTCCCCGGAGTGCAGGAAGAACACCGAGCAGAACACGGCGAGGGCCAGCCCGGTGACCAGCTCGACGGCCCGGCTCGCGCCGCTGAGCGCGGTGGTCAGCAGGGCCGAGCGGTGCGCCGCGATGAACGCGCCGACCTTCGTCCGCAAGTCCGTGACGGTACCGGCCCGCAGATGGAAGGGGGCGCCGGTGAGCCAGCGGTCGATCCGGCCGAGCCCGCCGCGCAGCTCGTTCCCCAGCCCGTTCCACTCGTCGGCGACGTTCGTTCCGACCATGGTGAGCACCCCGCCGACGACCGCGACCGCGCACACGAAGGCCAGCAGGACGGCGAGCGGGCGGGGCAGTCCCCGGGCGAGCAGGTCGACCAGCGGGCGCAGCACGGAGGTGATCACCAGCGCCAGGAACAGCGCGATCACGGGCACTTGCAGCTGGCCGAGGACCCCGACCAGCAGATAGCCGGCCAGCCCGAGCAGCCCGAGCCGCCAGGCGTACCCGGCGGCGGTGCGCAGCCCGGCCGGGACGTGCTCCCGGGGTACCGCCGTAGGGGCCCGGCGCAGCACCACCCGGGGCGGGCGGCTGCCGAGCGGCCGTGGGGCCGGGCGGCGCCTGGTCTCGGGACGGTGGTCCGGGGCGGGCATGCCTTCAGCGTCTCCCGGGTCCGGGGGGTCGCACACCTCGGGGGGCGCTGCGGTGGCCCGGCCGAATAACCGGTGCGCCCGGGCGGTGGTCACCGGTACGGTCCGGGCGTGAGCCGTCGAACGCCCCCGCGCGGAGTACGACGCCCGGCAGGCGTGGACCCCGGTCGAGGACCGCGACGTCCGCTGGGAGGGGCCGGGCCTGTGTCTCGGCGACCTGGGCGGGGTGTACCTGTTCGAGTGCCACGGCTGCCCCGGGCGGCCGTTCGTCCACCGGTACGACGCCTGACGGCTACCCCGCCGGTGCGCGGTAGCGGTCGGTGTCGGCGAGCCAGGCCTGGAAGCCGTCCGCCCACTGCCGGAGCGCGGTGGCGCGCCGCGCCAGCAGTGGATGGGGCGGGTGGCCGGTCAGGCCCTCGAAGCGGTCGCGGCGTTCGGCGATCCGGTGCCGGACCAGCTCGGCGGCCTCCTCGGGCGGGCGGCCGGTGTGGTGGGCGAGGACCAGGACCAGGTTGTGGACCTCGCCGCAGGCCTGCTCCTTGCGCCAGGAGGCCAGGTCGTTGGTCCAGTTGATGACGTCCCCGGCGGCCGCCAGCAGCTCCAGGTGCCAGGGGTGCTCGAACAGCCCGTCGGGCAGTGAGCGGTCGGCCAGGTGGTCGGCGAAGTCCAGGTCCTCCCGCACGCCGCCGGTGACCCGGCGGAGGGCGACGTACTCCGGCAGCGTCGGGATCCGGCCCCGCCGGCGCTGCCCGGACTCCATGGCGAGGGCGTCGAGGTACTCGCGCAGGTGCCGGACGGTGCGGTGGCGGACGGCGGCGGTCATGGTGGCGAAGGTGCGGTGCCACAGGTCGTCCAGGGCCCGGGTCATCGGCTGGAGCCGGACGGGAGCGTGGCCGTCGACGGGAGCGCGGCCCTCGACGATCGCGGCGAACTCCGCGAGCAGGCCGCTCGTCCGCCGGACGCCCGGGGTTCCGGCCTGGCCGGGCACATGGGCGCCGGTGTCCAGGTGGTCGTCGAGCACGAAGGCCCAGGCGAACCAGTCCGCCAGCACCGGCAGCGACTCCTGCGAGGCCTCCGGGTGGGTCCGGGCGGCCAGCGTCCCGAAGCGGGCCCGGCGGAACCGCTCGGCCGTCTCCGGGCCGGACAGCAGGCCGTACCGGGTGCACCAGTCCAGGGTGTGGGCGTCCGCCTCGGCGGCCCACCGGGGCACGGGGACGGCTGTGGTCACTGGTTCCTCCACCCGACGTCGGTGACCCGACGTGATGATCTCGGGGCGCAAAGTAGCGCGTCCGGCGCGGTCCTGCCAAGATCCGGCCGACGGGAGGGCGGGATTCCGCTGTTCAGTGGCGAGTTGACGGCGGGCCGGGTGGTGGTGCCTCGTCCGCCCAGGCCCGGGAGAGGCGCAGCGGGCCTCCCCGCCCCGGGCCTCCCCGCTCCGAGGCGCCGGACGTCAGCCGGGCGGCATCCGGACACCTCCGGCGCGGAGCTTGGCCTCGGTGAGCGCGGTCAACCGGGCCGCGACCGGGGCCTGCTCCGCGCGGTGGCCGTCGATCAGCCGGTACTGGGCCGCAGCCCTGGCCCACACCCGTTGGTCGGCCTGGTCCCCCAGCCGGGCGGGGTCGGCGAGGTAGTGGTCGGCCATGGCGGTCGCGAGTTCCTCGATCCTCGGGTCGTCCGGCGCCCAGTTCTCGGCTTCCTGGCCGCGCCTGGTCAACTCGACGAACTCCGGTTCGTCCAGCCGCTGTTCGAGCTGGCCGAGGAAGGCGTCGAAGCCGTCCGGGACCAGGGCCCGGGTCAGCACCAGGGCCTCGCGCTGCGCGGCCACGTAGTCGGCGTCGAGGCCGAGACCGGGCATCCGGTCCAGCAGGGCGCAGGCGCGGTCGGGCAGCAGGGCCCGGTCGCCGTCGGCGAGCCGCTCCAGGGTGTTCCGGCGGGCGGTCAACTCCTCGATCCGCTCGGCGAGTTGCCGTGACACCTCGGCGAGTGCGGCGTCGAACCGGGCGCCGTCGGCGTCGAGCATCGGCCCGATCTCGGCCAGCGGCACGCCCGCGCCGGCCAGCGTCCGGACCTGCACCAGCTGCAGCAACTCCGCGGAGCCGTAGCGCCGGTAGCCGGAGGCGTCCCGTTCCGGCTCGGCGACCAGGCCGAGCTTGTGGTAGTGCCGCACCGTCTTCACCGTGACACCGACGAAGGCCGCGGCCTGTCCGATCGTGACTCCGTTCCTCATCGGGCCAGCTTGCCTCATCGGGCCGACCCGCCGCGCCTGTTGCAGAACACCGCGTCGAGGAAGCGCTGCTGGGCGGCCTGGAACGCCGGGGCGATCGACATCGCGGCGTCGTCCACCCAGGTCAGTCCGGCGGTGAGGGTGGTTCGGCCGTCGGGGGAGCCGTACATCATCGCCGCCGAGCCCATGGTGGCGCCGTGGTGGTGGAAGACGGTGCCGCCGGGCGTCTCCTGGGCGAACACCCCCAGGCCGTAGCCGGCCGTCGCCTCCGGGGTGCGCATCTCGGCGAGCAGGTCGGCGGGCAGCAGTCGGCCGCCCATCAGCGCGGAGAAGTAGGTGTGGAGGTCGCGGGTGGTGGAGATCATGTCGCCGCCGGCGCCGACCCAGGACGGGTTCTGCCGGGTGACGTCGACCGTGTGCTCCTGTCCGGCGTCCTGGTAGCGGTAGTAGCCGTGGTTGTGCGGCTCGGGCAGTTCCGGGGAGGCGCCCGGCGCCACCGTGCCGGTCAGTCCGAGCGGGTCCAGCACCAGCCGCCGCAGCTCCTCGGCGAACGACCGGCCGGTGACCCGCTCGACCACCAGCCGGGCCAGCACGTAGTTGGTGTTGGCGTAGCTCCAGCCCGTACCCGGCGCGAACCGGGCCGGCCGGGACAGCGACAGCCGGACCAGTTCCTCGGGCGGGTAGGTCCGGAACCGGTTGTCCACCCACTCCTTGCCCTGCCAGGGCACGCCCAGCACGATCGTCCCGTCCTCGTAGAGCTCGCCGGTGTGGTTGAAGATCCCGGTGGTGTGCTGGAGCAGCATCCGCACGGTGATCCGCCGGTCGAGGCCGAAGCCGGGCAGGAGGTCGTCGACCGTCGTGTCCAGGCCGAACCTGCCCTCGGCCACCAGCGACAGCACCGTGGTGGCCACGAAGCTCTTGGTGCTGCTGCCGATCCGGAAGTGCCCGTCCGTCACCACCGCGCCGTCCCGGCCCGACTCCCGCACGCCGCCGCCGCCGACCCACTCGCCCCGCTCGTCGTTCACCCGCAGCTGCACCCCGAGGAAGCCCGCCCCGACCAACTCGGCGATCGCCTCGCGCAGTTCCGGACGGTCCTGCCGCTGACCCGCAACCCTGCTGGACATGCTGTTCCTCCATCTCGTCGGCGCCCCGACCGGGCGTCGTGCCGTTGCGAGGAGCCTCCACCCTGCCCCAGGGTCAACCTCAACTGTGATCCAGGTCACCCCGATGGGCCCGGCCGGCCGGGAGGCGCATCGGCCCGGGGGCGTACATCTCCGGGCCGATGGTCCGTCGGGGAAATGGGCCGTGGAGCCGATGCGGGGCGGGGTGGCGGTGCGGCAGGGTGGGGCGCATGATCAAACGTCAACTTCGGTACGGACGAGGGCGCTTGGGCTCCGGCCTGGCCTCGCTCGCGCTGGCCTCGGTCACCGCCGGGCTGCTGCCCGGTTCGGC
Organism: Kitasatospora sp. NPDC096077; assembly: GCF_040303245.1. Lineage (NCBI taxonomy): Bacteria > Bacillati > Actinomycetota > Actinomycetes > Kitasatosporales > Streptomycetaceae > Kitasatospora > Kitasatospora sp. NPDC096077. The sequence continues at coordinate 103,310 of NZ_JBEOSV010000027.1, forward strand.
CGTCGCCGCCGAGGACTCCGACCTCGGCGGCCGGGACGGCTACTCGGCGCAGATCCGGCGGACCGAGTACGGGATCCCGCACGTGCTGGCGCACGACTTCCGGGGGCTCGGCTACGGGTACGGCTACGCCTTCGCGCAGGACAACCTGTGCCAACTCGCGGACGAGGTGGTGACCCTGCGCGGGGAGCGGTCGCGCTGGTTCGGCGCGGACGCGAACACCCCGGGCGGCGGCGGGAACCTCGCCAGCGACACCTACCACCAGGGGCTGCGGCGGGCCGGTACCGTGCGGAAGCTGCTCGACCGGCCCGCCCCGATCGGGCCCACCGAGGACCTGCGTCGGATGGTCGAGGGGTACGCGGCCGGCTACAACCGCTATCTGCGCGACACCGGGGTGAACGGGCTGCCCGACGCGAGCTGCCGGGGCAAGGAGTGGGTCGGCCCGATCACCACCGAGGACCTCTGGAACCTCATCTACGAGGTCAACGGGAACGCGGGCATCGGCAACGTCCAGGACGCGATCGCCGCCGCGACCCCGCCGGGAACCACCGCGCCCACGGCGGCGGTCCGTACCCCGAAGCGCCCGTCCGACGGCGCCGAGAACGGCCCCGACCTCGGCAGCAACGCCTGGGCGCTCGGCCGCGACGTCACCCGGGACGGCCACGCCATGCTGCTGGCCAACCCGCACCTGCCGTGGGTCGGCGGCCACCGCTTCTACCAGGTGCAGCTCACCATCCCCGGAGTGCTGGACGTCTCCGGCGCCGCGCTCTACGGCACGCCGGTGATCGAGATCGGCCACACCCGCGACCTGGCCTTCACGTCGACGACCAGCTACGCCGACCACGGCTCCCTCTACCGGCTCGCCCTGGTGCCCGGCGACCCGACCAGCTACCTGGTGGACGGCAAGCCCGAGAGGATGGGCCGCCAGGACGTCCCGGTCACCGTCCGGGGCGCCGACGGGAGCCTGTCCACCGTCACCCGCACCCTCTACACCTCCCGCTACGGCCCGGTGCTGGCCGACCGCGACGCGGGCATCCCCTGGACGGACACCCAGGCCTACGCCTTCCGCGACGCCAACGCCGACAACCTGCGCTCGATGAGCGAGTGGCTGGCGCTGGACCGCGCACAGAGCCTCGCCGAGCTGAAGCAGGCCCAGGACACCTACCAGGGCGTCCCGTGGAGCTACACCTTCGCCACGGACGTCAGCGGCGCGACGTACTTCACCGACGCCTCCGCCGTCCCGCACCTCACCGACGAGCAGCTCGCCCGCTGCACGGTGGTCCCGGGCCACGACCTGCCCGAGATCCTGGACGGCTCCACCACCTCCTGCGACTGGGGCAGCGACCCGGACGCCGTTGTCCCCGGCCTGTTCGGTCCGGCCGCGCACCCGAAGCTCGACCGCACCGACTACGTCGCCAACTCCAACAACGACCCGCACTTCACCAACACCGCCGCCCCGCTCGGCGGTTACCCGGACGTCTACGGGACGGACCCGCGGCTGAGCCCCCGGGCCCAGCTCGGGCTGCGGATGATCGCCGACCGCCGGGACGGCACGGACGGCCTCGGCGCGCCGGGCTTCACCCTGTCGACCCTCCAGGCCGCCATGTTCGGTGACCGCGAGCAGAGCGCCGAGATCGCCCGGGACGACGCGGTCGCGATGTGCCGGGCCAACCCGGTGCTGACCGCCGGGGACGGCAGCGCGGTGGACGTGGGCCGGGCCTGCGAGGTGCTGGCGGCCTGGAACACCCGGACCGACGACACCGGGCACGGCGCCGTCCTGTGGCAGGCCTTCTACCTCGGCCTGTTGGGCCCGAACCAGGTCTGGAAGGTGCCGTTCGACCCGGCCCGGCCGCTGACCACCCCGCGCGGACTGGACGGCGACAGCCCCGACGTCCGACGGGCCCTGGCGGACGCGGTGCGGAAGCTGGGCCGCGACGGCACCGCGCTGGACGCCACCATGGGCGACGTCCAGCGCTGGGCGGGCATCCCGCTGCACGGCTGCGGCGACGCCACGGGCTGCTTCAACGTCGTCTCCGGGGGACCGAAGTCGGGCAGCACCGGCGGCAGCCTGCCGCAGCCCGGCACCGGCGCGCGCGGCTCCAGCTTCGTCATGGCCACCGAGCTGACCCCGCAGGGCCCGCGCACCCGCACGGTGCTCACCTACGGCGAGTCCGTCGACCCGGCGTCCCCGCACTACACCGACCAGACCAGGCTGTTCGCGCGGAAGCAGTGGGTGGCGGAACGGTTCACCGAGGCCGAGATCAAGGCCTCCCCGGCCCTGGAGACCACCCGCCTGCGCGGCTGATCCCCGACCGCCGGCGGCCGGACCCGCGCACCGGGGTCCGGCCCCCGGCTCGGCCCAGGGGTTTACCGACGGACGTTCGCACACATCACTTCCCCATGACCAGTGACACGGCCCACCGGGCGGACGGCACGGCACGAACCTTCTACAACACCCCGGAGACGGACGAGTTCTACCGGCTGACCTGGGGCGGCGAGAACATCCACCTCGGGATCTACCGCGACGGCGACGAGACCATCCGGCAGGCGGCGCAGCGCACCGTCGAATCCGCCGCCCGCAGCGTCGAGGAGGGGCTCGACGAGGCGAGCGCCGTCCTCGACCTGGGCTCCGGGTTCGGCGGTGCGGCCCGCCACCTCGCCTCCACCTACGGCTGCCGGGTCGTGGCGCTCAACATCAGCGACCGGCAGAACCGGGGCCACCGCGCCCGCAACCTCGAACTCGGGCTCGACTCCCGGATCCAGGTGGTGACCGGCTCCTTCAACGACATCCCCGCCGCCGACGGGAGCTTCGACGTGGTCTGGTCGCAGGAGGCGTTCTGCCACAGCGGCGACCGCGCCCGCACCCTCGCCGAGGCCGTCCGGGTCCTGCGGCCGGGCGGCCACCTGGTCTTCACCGACCTGATGGCGGCCTCCGACGGCGACCAGGAGGCGCTGCGCCCGTTCTGCGAACGGCTGCGCATCGGCGACCTGGCGACGCCCGACTTCTACCGCGCGCGGCTCGCGGGGCTGGGGCTCACCGAGCCGGAGTTCCAGGACCTCTCCGCGCACGTGCCGGTCCACTACGCCCGCCTCCAGGAGGAAGTCGGCCGCCGCGCCGAGGAGTTGGCGGACCGGGCCGGGGCCGACCAGGTGGCGCGGCTGCGGACGAACCTGGACCACTGCCTGGAGGTGTGCGAGGCCGGACTGCTCTCCTGGGGCCTCTTCCACGGCCGCAAGGCCGTGCGCTAGGACCGGACCCACCCGGGTGGCGGGGCGGCGTCCCACCCGGTGTCCGTGGTCCTCCCCGGTCGGTGGTTTCCGGAAAGCCCGGACGAGTTCGTACGGAAGTCCATGGTGGGTCCTCTCCTGACGGGTGGCCCGTCGATCGGGTGGATGCGAAGGGACTCTAAGGGTGGGAAAGCCGGTGCTCCGAGCGAATTGAGGAAGATTTGATCCGGGCACCGGGGTGGGCACCCCTTTGCCTTTCTCTCTGATGTGCGAATTCCGTTGGCGTTCCCCGGAGTGCCGATTTCCCGCTCTGGCAATGGTGCGGGCGGTGCCTCCGGGGGTGCCTCCTCACCTGGCGAATTCTTGACCTCCGTTTCTAGGATCCGGTGTCGAAGCCGATTCACGGTTCCCGAAGATTCCAGAGACGGTTCAAGACTGCATCCATGGCGCACCCTCTCCACCTGCTGCGTTCCGCGGAGGGACTTTCCCATTCCGAATACGCCCGCGACGGTTCCCGCCTGCCGCGGACCCCCCGGAGCCCGTGGTGAGCGAACCGCTGCCGGGCCCGGGTGCCCGGGCGTCGGCCGGATCCGGCGGGGAGCCGGCGCACACCAACCCGCTGATCCGGCTGCGGACGGGGATGGGCCTGTCCCAACCCGAGTACGCCAAGCTCATCGCGCGCACCCACGGGGCCCTCGCCCTCGGGCAGTTGGCCGCACGTCGGGAACTGGTCGCCCGCTGGGAATCGGGGCGCGCCATCCCCGTGCACACCGTCCAGTTGGCGATGGCGCACGTCCATGACGTCCCCGCCCGCGATGTGCACCGGCTCGGCTGGCCGCACTGGCTGCACCTGGCCGGCGGTGGGGCCGCCCCGCTGGACCGGCCCTACACGGACCACGGGGCCGTCCTCGCCCTGCGCGCCGCCGTGCACCCGCCCGGGGGCGCCGGGTCGCCCGGACTCAGCCTGCGCGGGCGCGCGTTGGCCGATCAACTGGGCGAGGCCCTGCGGGGGCTGGCGGAGGCGGGGCGGCCGGACGGCGGCTCCCCGCCGGAGGCGCCGCCGCAGGGGAGGGAGGCGCCGCTGCGGTGGATCGAGGCCCGCACCAGCGCCCTCGAACAGCACGAGCGCGGCACGCTGCTGCCGCCCGCCGTCCTGTACGGCGCGGCCGAGGCCGAGCACCGGCTCGTCGTCGACCACCTGCTGGCCGGTTCCGGTGGCGGGCCCCCGGCGCCGCCGCGGCTGTTCCCGCTCGCCGCCCGCACCGCCCTGCTGTGCACCTGGCTCAGCAGCGCCGTCGGCGAGGAGACCAGGGCCGAGCGGCACAACCTGGCCGCCCTCCGTGCCGCCGTCGCCTCCGGCCGGCGGACCGCCGTGGCCACCGTGCTGGCACAGCTGGCCACCCGCCACCTCCTGGCAGGCGACGCGGCCGATGCCCGGACGGTCGTCCGGGCCGCCCGCGCCGCCGATCCGCGCCCGGAGCCGGTCGTCGCCGCGCTCCTGCAGACCAGGGAGGCGCTCGCCCTCGCCCGCCTCGGGCGGCCCGCCGAGGCGGCGCGGGCGCTGGACCACGCAGCCGACGCCCTGGCATCGTCCGACGGACGGCACCGGCCGGGCTTCCCGTTCGCCGTCGACGGGCGCCACCTGGCCGTCGCCCGCGCCGAGAGTCACCTCCTCGCGGGCGCGCCGGACCGGGCGGAACCCCATCTGGCCGCCCTGCTGGACGAGTTGGACGGCCCCGAGCCGGTACCCGCCCCGCCGCTCGCCGGGCGGATGCTGCTGCTCGCGGTCGACACCTACCTCGCGCTCGGCCGGGCCGACCAGGCGGCCCGGGCCACGCACTGCGCGGTCACCCTGACCGGCACCCTGCCCCCGGGCCTGGCCCGGCAGTACCACCGCCGGCTCGCCGCCCACCAGCACGCACCCGTGATCCGGGGCGCCCTGGAGTGTCTGGCGGACGCCGGACCGTGAGCGTCGACGGCGGGACGGCGAGCCGCCCGGGGGAGGAGGGGCTCAGCGCTTCGGGATCGGGCCCAGGTAGGTGCCGCCGGAGGCATCGATGGTCTGGCCGGTCACCCAGCGGCCCTGCGGGCCCGCCAGGAAGCCGACCACGTCCGCGACGTCCTCCGGCAGGCCGATCCGGCCCAGCGCGGTCATCGACTCCAGTTCGGCCAGCGCCTCCGGTACGCCCGTGCACTGGGAGGTCATGTCGGTCAGGATCACGCCCGGATTGACGGTGTTGACGGTGATCCCGCGGTGCCCGAGCTCGTTGGCGAGCGGGGCGGTGAGGGCCACCAGCGCCGTCTTGCTGATGGTGTAGCCGAGCTGGAGCGAGGAACCGATCCGGACGGCCGCCGAGGCGATGTTCACGATCCGTCCGCCGTCCCGCAGCAGCGGCAGGGCCCGCTGGGTCACGAACAGCGGCGCGCGCACGTTGATCGCCATCACCCGGTCGAACTCCTCCTCGGTGATCTGCTCGATCGAGCCGATCAGGTGGATGCCGGCGTTGTTCACCAGGATGTCCAGACCGTCCTCGCCGTGCTCCGCCAGCCCGGCGGTGAGGCCCTCGAACAGTGCGTCCAGCGCGTCGCTCGCGCCGAACCGGGCCCGCACCGTGAAGGCCCGGCCACCGGCCTTGGCGATCAGCCCGACGGTCTCGGCGGCGGCCTCCTCGTCGCTGCCGTAGTGCACCGCGACCAGCGCGCCCTCGGCCGCGAGCCGCAGGGCGACCGCCCGGCCGATCCCGCGCGATCCGCCCGTCACCAGTGCCGTCCTGCCGTCCAGTTCGCCCATGGTCGCCGCTCCTCCCGTACCGCCGGTCGGGTCCGGGACCGGCACCGGGTCGTCCGGCCGGGTGCCGGACGACCTCTGATACCTGCCCGGCGCCGCCGGGCTGATGCCTCGGCCGGGGCTCGTCGACACCGGGTCGAGGTCCCGTCCGGGAACGCTCGACGCCGGGTGTGCCCCGCCGGGTGGTGCGCACACACTGTCGGAACGTTCCACGGCCCCACGCTTCCCCCGGGGGGCCGGGGGCGGGGGGCGCGGCGCCCCCCCGCCCGCGCCGCCCCCCCCGGGCGGGGGGGGGGGGCGGGGTGGG
>NZ_JBEOSV010000028.1:0-32187 GCF_040303245.1 Kitasatospora sp. NPDC096077
TCCGACCAGAGCTTGGTGTGCACCTGCTGGCCGACCCTGATCAGGTAGCCGATCGCCCGCTGGGCGTCCAGTATCGGCCGGGCGCCCGGTGTGGTCCCGCCGGTCCAGGTCACCGGTCCGCCGCCGGGCGCGCCGGTGCCGCCCGGGGTGCCCGCGGTCGGCCCGGGCTACTTCGCCGCGCTCAGCTACCGGGGCCCGGACGGCTCGGAGCAGAAGCTGCTGCACCGCAGCGAGCCCGGCACCCCGCACCCGGAGTGGAAGATCCTCCAGGACCTGCGCCGGCTGAACGTGCCCCCGGAGCAGGTGCTGGAGCTCTACACCGAGCTGGAGTCCTGCGACCTGCCCGGCGGCTACTGCAACCGCATGATCGCGGCCTCCTGGCCGAACGTGCGGCTGACCCACACCGCCCCGTACGGCCGCGACCACGCCTCCCGGCAGGCCGGGATGGCCGAGCTGCTCGACCACCTGGACGAGCTGCACCAGCAGGCCGCCGGCGCCCAGCGGGTCCGCCCGTTCCGGGCCCCGCTGCCCGCGCCGGGCACGGTCCAGCCGCTGCCCCCGCTGCCGCCCCAGCAGCTCGCCCAGGAGCTCGGGACGGCCTTCGGGCAGAACCTGTTCCGCTACGAGCAGCGCGCGGTCTCCCGCCAGGGCGTGCCCGAGCCGGTGTCCCAGACCCTGATGTGGGCCGGGCTGCCGCGCGACTTCGGGCCGTTCTTCTGGGCCCAGGCGCAGGAGGGCCGGCCGATCCCGACGCTCGCCGAGCTGGCCGCCGAGCGCGGCCTGCCCGCGGGCCCGGACTTCGGCGGCTACCTGGTGCTCGGCAACGACTACGGCCGTCAGCTGTGCGTCCAGTACGGCACCGCGAACGTGGTCGCCGTGGACGTCGACGGAACCGGCCAGCCGCCCCGCTTCGTCAACACGGGTGTACCGGAGTTCGTCCGCGCGCTGGCCCTGCTGGGCCGGATGTGGCGGCTCCGGTACGGGCTGACCCCGGAGCAGGCCGGTCGCTGGACGACCGACTTCCAGGCCCAGCTCGCCGCGATCGACCCGGCGGCCCTGCAGACCACGGACACTTGGTGGGCCGTGCTGCTGGAGCAGTTCTGGGACGGTCTGCTGTAGCGGACCGTCGCGGATCCTCGCAGGTGGAGGGGTCGTTCCCGGTGTCCGGAACGACCCCTCCGGCATGTCCCGGAAGCTGTGCCTCGTTGGGGTTTCGTCCGGATCTGCGCAAAATAGGTCAAGAGGATGGGTCTACTCGTCCGGTCCTCGACGTATTCCGGTCCACAGGACGACCGAATCCGGCCCCGGCCACCGAACCGGTTCCGGATCCGGCCGTTCCGTCCGATCATGGGCTCCGCAGCCCGCGAAACGAGGGGAAGAGCCCATGAGCGACGCCGTCCCCCAGTACGGCTTCACCCAGGCCCGGCGCGGCTACGCGCCCGAGCAGGTCGACCGGGCGCTGGTCGCCCTGACCGCGCAACGCGACGAGGCCTGGGAACGGCTGAGCGTCCTGGGAGCCGGGATCCGGCAGATGGAGACCCGGCTGGAGGTCATCCGCCGCGCCGCCGACGAGGCCCCGGAGCCCGACTACCAGGTGCTCAGCGAGCAGGCCGCCGGGCTGGCCGTGATGGCGCAGAACGAGGCCCGCGCGGTGAAGGAGAAGGCCGAGCGCTTCGCCGAGGACCTCCGGGACGAGGTGTACGAGGCCGGGCAGGAGGCGGACAAGGCCGCCAAGGAGTACGGCGCCACCACCCGCTCCGAGGCCGACGCGGCCGCCCGCCGCACCGACGAGCGCACCCGCGCCGAGGCCGAGGGGCTCCGCGCCGAGGCCGACCGGGAGAGCCGGACCGCCCGGGACGGCGCCACCGCCTACGCCGCCAAGGTGCGGGTGGCCGCCGCCGAGGCCAGCGAGCAGGCCGAGGCCGAGCTGGCCGCCAAGCGGCGCAAGGCCGACGAGACCTTCGCCGAGGCCCAGGCCGCGGCCGACGCCGAGGACGCCGAGGTCTCCGCGACCGCCGAGCGCCGGGTCAAGGAGGCCGAGCAGCACCGGGAGGGTGTGCTGGGCCGGATCAAGCAGCTGGAGACCGACGCCCAGGCCAAGGCCGACCAGGTGATCGAGCAGGCCCGCCGGGAGGCCGAGAAGATCAACGCGGAGAGCGAGCGCGAGCAGCGCGCCTTCGACGCCCGGCTGGAGACGGTGCAGCAGCACCTGGACCACATCAAGGCGACCCTGGCCTCGCTCACCGGGGCGGCGGTCGGGCAGCTGGAGCCCGAGAAGCTCGTGGCCGCGGCTGCCGCGGCGGCCGCGGTGGTGGACGACGTGCCGGTGGCCGGGGTGTCGGCGGCCGACGTGGCGCCGGTGGACTCGGAGGCGGACACCGGGGAGATCCCGCTGCCGGACCTGGGCGAGGACTCGGCGACGGCCGGCGCCGCGGCCGGTGCGAGGAGCGCCGCCGGGGCCGTCGGCGGGCCGGAGAAGTCGACGGGCGTCCTGCGGCAGCCCGTGGTCGGCGGTGCGGTGGCGCTGTCCAAGGCCGCCGCCGGTCCGGTGGTGACCGGCCCGGTCACCCCGGGCACCCCGGCCGCGGCGCCGCCGAAGCCGCCCGCGCCGCCGGTGGCGCCCGCGCCGCCCGTGTCGTCCGCGCCGCCCGTGTCGTCCGCGCGGGACGGGGCGGCGCCGGGGGTCGGCGCGCCCGGCGCCGAGGAGACCCGGATCATTCCGAAGATCATCATCGTGGACGACGGCGCCGGCTACGAGCCGCCCAACACGGTGGCCTACCGCCGCCGCTAGCCGCCCGCGCGTTCGAAGGCCCTGACCGCCCCCTGGGAGGCGGTCAGGGCCTTTTCGCGCCGCGGCGCCGGGCGGGGACGGGCCGGAAGGGCCCGTGAACGCATGAGGCCGAGACCCGTGGCGCCCTCCAGGAAAGGGCGCCACGGTTCCCGGCGCTTGGGCGGGCGCCCCCACCCAGGGTCGCCCGGCCTCGCACCTCCGACCCCCATCGGGGGTGCGACAGTGCCGCCACAGCCATCCCCCACGGTTGGGTGCGGCGGGCACATTCACCATGGTGCGCGATCTCCATGGACGGCCAGTGACAGGAGTATGTCCAGTTCGTGGCAGATGGTGAAGTCCGGTCGGGGCGGTGTTCCGGCTGGTTCGTCCACCGGTCGGTCCGGCGTTCCGTCCAGTGGTTCGTCTGCGGTCGTGTCCCTGACAGCACGGCGGGTGGGGGCGCCGGTTCGTCCCCGTGCGGTCCACCGCCCCGGCGGCGCGGTGCCGCCCGGCCCGTACGCCGCGTGGCTGTCCGTGCCGCGGCGTAGGCTGGAGACCCCCGGCCGCTCGGCGTGCCGGGCCGTTCGCGTTGCCCCGGCGGGCTTTCCGCCGCCCGGAGGCAGCATCAGTCACGGGACGAAGAAGAGACCTCAGATGAGCCTGACCGGACTGCTCGATGTCGTCGCGCGGGACGCGGCGCTCGCCGAGGCGATCGAGGCGGCCACCGCCACCGGAGCCGCGGCCGGCGGCCGCCGCCACCTGGACCTGGTCGGGCCGCCCGCCGCCCGGCCGTTCGCGATCGCCGCGCTGGCCCGCGCGCTGGCCGGGCAGGCCGCCGGCGACCGGGGCCGCCCGGTGCTGGCCGTCACCGCGACCGGGCGGGAGGCCGAGGACCTGGCCGCCTCGCTGCGCTCGCTGCTGCCCCCCGACGCGGTCGCCGAGTACCCGGCCTGGGAGACCCTGCCGCACGAGCGGCTGTCGCCCCGGTCGGACACCGTCGGCCGTCGGCTGGCCGTGCTGCGCCGGATCGTGCACCCGCGGGCGGACGACCCGGCGGCCGGGCCGGTGCAGGTGATCGTCGCCCCGGTCCGTTCGGTGCTCCAGCCGCAGGTCAAGGGGCTGGCCGAGCTGGAGCCGGTGGCCGTTCGGCGCGGGGAGTCGCACGATCTGGAGGAGGTGGCCCGCCGGCTCGCCGCGGCCGCCTACGCGCGGGTCGAACTGGTCGAGAAGCGCGGCGAGTTCGCCGTCCGCGGCGGCATCCTGGACGTCTTCCCGCCGACCGAGGAGCACCCGCTGCGGGTGGAGTTCTGGGGCGACGAGGTCGAGGAGATCCGCTACTTCAAGGTGGCCGACCAGCGTTCGCTGGAGATCGCCGAGCACGGCCTGTGGGCGCCGCCCTGCCGGGAGCTGCTGCTGACCGACGAGGTGCGCGCCCGGGCCGCCGAACTGGCCGCCGAGCAGCCCGGGTTGGCCGAGATCCTGGACCGGATCGCCGAGGGCATCGCGGTCGAGGGCATGGAGTCGCTGGCACCGGTGCTGGTGGACGACATGGAACTGCTGATGGACGTGCTGCCGCTCGGCTCGGTCGCGGTGGTCTGCGACCCGGAGCGGGTGCGGACCCGGGCCGCCGACCTGGTGGCGACCAGCCAGGAGTTCCTGCACGCCTCCTGGGTCGCCGCGGCCGCCGGCGGCGACCGCCCGATCGACCTGGAGGCCATCGACGTCTCCGCCGCCTCGCTGCGCTCGCTCGCCGAGGTGCGCGAGCACGCCGACGAGATCGGGCTGCCCTGGTGGTCGGTCAGCCCGTTCGCGACCAGCGAGTCGACGGTCGACGGCATCCTGGAGTTCGACGCCAACACGCTGACCCTCGGCATGCACGCCGTCGAGGCGTACCGGGGCGACACCGCCCGGGCGATCGCCGACGCCGAGGAGCGGCTGGCGGCGGACTGGCGGGTCGTCATGGTGACGGAGGGCCACGGCCCGGCCTCCCGGCTGGCCGAGGTGCTCGGCAACGAGGGCATCCCGGCCCGGCTGGTCGCCGACCTCGCCGAGGCGCCCACCCGGGACGTCGTCCACGTCTCCTGCGGCTCGATCGAGCACGGCTTCGTGGACGAGCGGCTGAAGCTCACCGTGATCACCGAGACCGACCTCTCCGGCCAGAAGTCCTCCACCAAGGACATGCGCCGGATGCCGTCCCGGCGCCGCAACGCGATCGACCCGCTGGCCCTGGCGGCCGGCGACTTCGTGGTGCACGAGGCGCACGGCGTCGGCCGGTACGTCGAGATGGTGCAGCGCACCGTCCAGGGCGCCACCCGCGAGTACCTGGTGCTGGAGTACGCCCCCGCCAAGCGCGGCCACCCCGGCGACCGGCTGTTCGTGCCGACCGACCAGCTGGACCAGGTCACCAAGTACGTCGGCGGCGAGGCCCCGACCCTGCACCGGCTCGGCGGCGCGGACTGGGCCAAGACCAAGCAGCGGGCCAAGAAGGCGGTCAAGGAGATCGCCGCCGACCTGATCAAGCTCTACTCGGCCCGGATGGCCGCGCCCGGGCACACCTTCGGCCCGGACACCCCGTGGCAGCGCGAGCTGGAGGACGCCTTCCCGTACGCGGAGACGCCGGACCAGCTGACCACCATCGCCGAGGTCAAGTCGGACATGGAGAAGTCCGTCCCGATGGACCGGCTGATCTGCGGCGACGTCGGCTACGGCAAGACCGAGATCGCCGTGCGGGCCGCGTTCAAGGCAGTGCAGGACGGCAAGCAGGTCGCCGTGCTGGTGCCGACCACGCTGCTGGTGCAGCAGCACTTCTCGACCTTCGCCGAGCGCTACGCCAACTTCCCGGTCAACGTGAAGGCGCTGTCCCGGTTCCAGACCGACAGCGAGGCCAAGGCCGTGCTGGAGGGGCTGTTCGAGGGCTCGGTGGACGTCGTCATCGGCACCCACCGGCTGTTCTCCTCCGAGACCAGGTTCAAGGACCTCGGCCTGGTCATCGTCGACGAGGAGCAGCGCTTCGGCGTCGAGCACAAGGAGCAGCTGAAGAAGCTGCGGGCCAACGTGGACGTGCTCACCATGTCCGCGACGCCGATCCCGCGCACCCTGGAGATGGCGGTCACCGGTATCCGCGAGATGTCCACCATCACCACCCCGCCGGAGGAGCGGCACCCGGTGCTGACCTTCGTCGGACCGTACGACGAGAAGCAGATCTCGGCCGCGATCCGGCGTGAACTCCTGCGCGAGGGCCAGGTGTTCTACATCCACAACCGGGTGGAGTCGATCGACAAGGCGGCCGCCCGGCTGAAGGACCTGGTGCCCGAGGCGAGGATCGCCACCGCGCACGGGCAGATGGGGGAGACCCAGCTGGAGAAGGTCGTCGTCGACTTCTGGGAGAAGGAGTTCGACGTCCTGGTGTCGACCACGATCGTGGAGTCCGGCATCGACATCTCCAACGCCAACACCCTGATCGTCGAGCGCGGCGACACCTTCGGCCTGTCCCAGCTGCACCAGCTGCGCGGCCGGGTCGGGCGCGGCCGCGAGCGCGGCTACGCGTACATGCTGTACCCGCCGGAGAAGCCGCTCACCGAGACCGCGCACGAGCGCCTGGCCACCATCGCCCAGCACACCGAGATGGGCGCCGGCATGTACGTCGCGATGAAGGACCTGGAGATCCGCGGCGCCGGCAACCTGCTCGGCGGCGAGCAGTCCGGGCACATCGCGGGCGTCGGCTTCGACCTCTACATGCGGATGGTCGGCGAGGCGGTGGCCGAGTTCCGCGAGTCGCTGGCCAACGGCGGCGAGCCGGAGGAGGAGCCGCTGGAGGTGAAGATCGAGCTGCCGGTGGACGCCCACGTGCCGCACGACTACGCGCCCGGCGAGCGGCTGCGGCTGCAGGCCTACCGTTCGATCGCGGCGGTCAACTCGGAGGAGGACATCCAGCAGGTCCGGGACGAACTCACCGACCGCTACGGGAAGCTGCCCGATCCGGTGGAGAACCTGCTGATGGTCGCCGCACTGCGGCTCTACGCCCGGCGGTGCGGGATCGCGGACATCACCCTCCAGGGCTCGAACGTCCGCTTCGGCCCGGTGGAGCTGCGCGAGTCCCAGCAGCTGCGGCTGAACCGGCTCTACCCGCGCAGCCAGGTCAAGGCGGCGGCCCAGCAGTTGCTGGTGCCGCGGCCCAGCACCGGCCGGATCGGCGGCAAGCCGCTGGTCGGACGCGAGCTGCTGACCTGGTGCACCGAGTTCCTGTCGGCGATGTTCGACGACCTGGCGGGGTCGAGGAGGTAACGCCGGCCGCCGGCACCGGCCGGCACCCGCCCCGCGGCGGCCACGGGCCCGGCCCGTGGCCGCCGTTCGCGTGCGGGGCACCGGCACGGGCCGGGCGCGCCCGGGGCGGGTAGGTTCGAGGGGTGACGACGAACGCTGTGCCGACGAACCCTCCGGGCGCGAAGCTGATCCTCCTGACCACCACCCACCGGGTGGCCCCCGGGCTGCTGGCGTGGCCGGCCTGGGAGGCGCTGCGGTCGGCCGGGCGGGTGCTGGTGGGCGAGGAGGGGCATCCGCAGGTGGCGGCCGTGCGGCAGGCCGGGGTGGCCGTCGAGGTGGTGGCGGCCGGGTCGGCGCCGGCACTGGCGCGGCTGCTGACCGGGCAGCCGGCCGGGGCGGGGCCGACGGTGTGGCTGGGCGGCCCGGACGGGGACCCGGGGCTGACCGACGCGCTGGCCCGCCTCGCGGTGGAGCACGCCGGGGAGGTGCCGGAGATCGAGGTGCTGCCGGGCTCGTACGACCTGCCCGGGGCGCGGCTGCTGGACCTGGCCTCGGTGATGGACCGGCTGCGCTCGCCCGGCGGCTGCCCGTGGGACGCCGAGCAGACCCACGAGAGCCTGGTGAAGTACCTGGTCGAGGAGGCCTACGAGCTGGTCGAGGCGATCGAGCAGGGGGACCGGGACGCGCTGCGCGAGGAGTTGGGCGACGTCCTGTTCCAGGTCCTGTTCCACGCCCGGATCGCCGAGGAGCACCCGACCGATCCGTTCACCGTCGACGACGTGGCCGGGGACATGGTCGAGAAGCTGCTCTACCGGCACCCGCACGTGTTCGGGGACGTCGAGGTGGCGGGCGCCGCCGAGGCGGAGGCCAACTGGGAGCAGCTGAAGGCGGCCGAGAAGGCGGACCGGGAGTCCGTCCTGGACGGCGTCCCGGCCGGGCTGCCGGCGCTGGCGTACGCGGCGAAGCTGGTGTCCCGGGTCCGCCGGGCGGGCTTCGCCGGGGTGCCGGACGAGCCGTACGTCCTGCCGGCGGAGCTGACCGGGGAGTCGGCGGGCCGGCTGCTGCTGGCCGTCGCGCAGCGGGCGCACGACGCCGGGGTGGATGTGGACGCGGCGCTGCGCTCGGCCGCGCGCGGCTACCGGGACGCGGTGCGCGCGGCCGAGGGGCTCAAGCCGGAGTAGCCGGCCCGGCTCGGGCCGGACGGGAGCGGCTCAGGCCGCCGTGGCGGTCCGGCCGACCGGCTGCCGCTGCGGCGGGACGAGCTCGCCGATCGCCTCGCCGACCAGGGCGACCAGTTCGGCGAGCCGCTCCAGGTCGAGGTGGTCGGGCAGCTCGGCGAGGGAGACGATCCGCTCCCCGCGCGGGCCGGCGACGCAGAAGAGGTCGATCGGCCCGAGGTGCTTCTCGGCGGTGTCGACCAGGGCGGCGACGTCGCTGGGCCGGCGGATGTCGCCGCAGACGCCCACCACGGGGCAGCCCGGCCGGTCGAGTTCGGCGGCGAGGTCCTCCGCGATCCCGACGTGCTGGTCGGCGATCAGCATCCCGGCGGCGCCGGCCGCGGTGAACCGACGGGCGAGGTCGGCTCCCGAACCGCCGTCGAGTACCGCGATGACGACGACTGCTCCGCTGACCCGCATGGCCTGCTCCTCCCTGTGGGCGACACCGCACCGGCGCCCACGCATACTGCGGAGGATCGTAGGCACGTCCTGACCCTCCGCAACAGGGATTACCCCGCAGGTGACCAGGCTCACGCCTGCCACCCGGCCAAGAGCTGTCCAAGGGCTGTCCACGGACCGTCCACGGGGCGTCCACGGAGGGTTGGCACACTGCTCGCGCGCCGCTCACGAACGGTTCGCGAACCGGTGACGTTCCGCCGGTCGCCGGGCGCCGCCGGTCCAGCGGTTACGGTCGACCCATGCCAGCTCAGCCCGATGCCGCCCAGTCCGCCGCCCAGCCCGACCCCCAGCTCTTCACCTGGGAGTTCGCCGCCGACCCGTACCCCGCCTACGCCTGGCTGCGCGAGCACGCCCCGGTGCACCGCACCACGCTGCCGAGCGGGGTGGAGGCCTGGCTGGTGACCAGGTACGCGGACGCCCGGCAGGCGCTCGCGGACGGCCGGCTGTCGAAGAACCCGGCGCACCACAGCGAGCAGGCGCACCGCACCGGCCGGGTGGGCATCCCGGGCGAGCGGCAGGCCGACCTGATGACCCACCTGCTGAACATCGACCCGCCGGACCACACCCGGCTGCGCCGGCTGGTGTCGAAGGCGTTCACCCCGCGCCGGGTGGCCGAGTTCGAGCCGCGGGTGCAGCAGTTGACCGACCGGCTGATCGACGGCTTCGCGCAGCGCGGATCGGCCGACCTGATCCACGAGTTCGCCTTCCCGCTCCCCATCTACGCGATCTGCGACATGCTGGGCGTGCCGGCCGAGGACCAGGACGACTTCCGCGACTGGGCGGGCATGATGATCCGACACGGCGGCGGCCAACGCGGCGGCGTGGGCCGGGCGGTGAAGAAGATGCGGGCGTACCTGTTGGAGCTGATCCACCGCAAGCGGGCGGACCTCGGCGACGACCTGATCTCCGGCCTGATCCGGGCGAGCGACCACGGCGAGCACCTGAGCGAGAACGAGGCCGCGGCGATGGCCTTCATCCTGCTGTTCGCCGGGTTCGAGACCACCGTCAACCTGATCGGCAACGGGACGTACGCGCTGCTGCGCAACCCCGGGCAGCGGGCGCTGCTGCAGGAGTCGGTGGCCCGCGGCGAGACCGCGCTGCTGGAGACCGGGATCGAGGAACTCCTGCGCTACGACGGGCCGGTGGAGCTGGCGACCTGGCGGTTCGCGACCCGGCCGCTGACCATCGGCGGGGTGGACATCCCGGTCGGCGACCCGGTGCTGGTGGTGCTGGCCGCGGCGGACCGCGACCCGGCCCGGTTCTCCGACGAGAACACCCTGGACCTGGCCCGGACCGACAATCCCCACCTGGGTTTCGGGCACGGCATCCACTACTGCATCGGTGCCCCGCTGGCCCGGCTCGAAGGACGGTCCGCGCTGGCCACGCTGCTTTCCCGGCTGCCCGATCTGCGCCTGGCCGAAAGCCCGGAGAACCTGCGCTGGCGCGGTGGCCTGATCATGCGTGGATTGCGTGAACTTCCGGTCGAATTCAGTCCGGAAGTGCGTTCGCCGCACGCCCGTCCGGAGGCTCCGACACACTGACGCGGGGTCGCGAACGGCCCCTCGGCGACGGTATGAACACCCATCAAACCGGACAAAGCCCCGCCGTCCGTAGGCGATCGAACACGCGCCGTAATTCTTGTGTGATGTCGGCGATATGAGCTTGTGATTGATCTGAGGATCTGTCTAGTCTCCCTGGAGTTCGCAGCTGCGGACCCCGAACGCGGAACGCCGAGTCCTGCCCGCCGCGCCACGGGAAACCGACCAGAACCCTGGGCAGGGGCGGGGGAACCAGGTTTGTTGCCGTTCTCCCACGGCTCGGGGTGAAGCCGCCCACGCGGGACCGTTCCCGCACCCGGCGGCCGGGCCACCTCCCGGTCCGAACCCGACAGCTCACCTCGCAGGCGTGCGGAGAGGGACCCTTCATGCTGCTCGTTGGATCTGGCCGTCACCGTCGTCGCACCCAGGCCGAGAAGGCCATCGCCGTCGCGGGTGTGGCCGGCGTCGGACTCGCGCTGCCGCTCCTCACCGCCACCGGCGCGTCCGCCGCCCCGGCCTCCGCCTGGGACTCCGTCGCCCAGTGCGAGAGCGGCGGCGACTGGGGCATCAACACCGGCAACGGCTTCTACGGCGGCCTGCAGTTCACCTCCAGCACCTGGAAGGCGTACGGCGGCACCGCGTACGCGGCGCAGGCCAACCAGGCCAGCCGGGCGCAGCAGATCTCGGTCGCCGAGAAGGTGCTCGCCTCGCAGGGCCCGGGCGCCTGGCCGGTCTGCTCCAAGAAGGCGGGGCTGAGCAAGGGCGGCGCCCCGGCGGCCGTGGACACCTCCTCGGACGCCAAGCCGCAGTCCGCCCAGCAGCAGTCCACCCCGAAGCAGCAGGCCCCCAAGACCCAGGCTCCCAAGACCCAGGCCCCCAAGCCCGCCGCGAAGCCCGCCCCGCAGCAGGACGACGCCAAGCCGGCCGCCCCGCAGCTGGCCAAGCCGCAGCTGCAGGGCTTCCCGGGCAAGGCCGGCTGGGACGCCGACTCGAAGGTGTACTGGTACCAGAACGGCGGCTCCTGGTACTGGACCAGCCACCAGAGCGTCTACCAGCAGTACGCCCCGCAGGCCGCCGCCCAGTCGCAGCAGGCCCCGCAGGCCGCCGCCCAGGGCGGTCACGACTACACCGTCCGCGCCGGCGACACGCTGTCGACCATCGCCGCCGCCCAGGGCGTGTCCGGCGGCTGGCAGGCGGTCTACGACGGCAACCGCGGCACGGTCGGCGGCAACCCGAACCTGATCATGCCCGGCCAGGTCCTGCACCTCGGCTGAGCCGTCCCCGGACGCATTCCGAGGGGGTCGCGCCCGGCGCGGCCCCCTTCGTCCGCATTCGCCCGCTCCGGCCGGACCGGCTGGGACGAGCAGGTGAACTACCGGTGGGTAGCGGGGCCACACGCTGAGACGGAGCCGAGGTCGAGGTGGCCCCGGGAGCCCGGGCGGTTAGGCTCTGGTCGTAACGACTCCGCAATCATCCGGCCGACCGCACCACCGTGGGCCGGACCCTGCTTCCGCAAGGAGATGCTTCGTGCCGTCCATCGATGTCGTCGTAGCCCGCGAAATCCTCGACTCCCGCGGCAACCCCACGGTCGAGGTCGAGGTCGGCCTCGACGACGGCAGCACGGGTCGTGCCGCTGTGCCGTCGGGTGCCTCGACCGGCGCCTTCGAGGCGCTGGAGCTGCGCGACGGTGACAAGAACCGCTACTTCGGCAAGGGCGTGGAGAAGGCCGTCCTGGCCGTCATCGAGCAGATCGGCCCGGAGCTGGTCGGCTACGACGCGACCGAGCAGCGCCTGATCGACCAGGCCATGCTCGACCTGGACGCCACCCCGGACAAGTCCTCGCTCGGCGCCAACGCCATCCTGGGCGTCTCGCTGGCCGTCGCGCACGCCGCCTCCGAGGCCAGCGACCTGCCGCTGTTCCGCTACCTGGGCGGCCCGAACGCCCACGTCCTGCCGGTCCCGATGATGAACATCCTCAACGGCGGCTCGCACGCGGACTCCAACGTCGACATCCAGGAGTTCATGATCGCCCCGATCGGCGCGGAGTCCTTCTCCGAGGCCGTCCGCTGGGGCGTCGAGGTCTACCACACCCTCAAGGGCGTGCTGAAGGAGCGCGGCCTGTCCACCGGCCTCGGTGACGAGGGCGGCTTCGCGCCGAACCTGGACAGCAACCGCGAGGCCCTGGACCTCATCACCGAGGCCATCCAGAAGGCCGGTTACGTGCCCGGCCGCGACATCGCGCTCGCCCTGGACGTCGCCGCCTCCGAGTTCTACCAGGACGGCGCCTACCAGTTCGAGGGCAAGGCCCTCACGGCCGCCGAGCTCATCGAGTACTACGCCGAGCTGGTCGCCGCCTACCCGCTGGTCTCCATCGAGGACCCGCTGGACGAGTCGGACTGGGACGGCTGGAAGGCCATGACCGTCAAGCTGGGCGACAAGGTCCAGCTGGTCGGCGACGACCTGTTCGTCACCAACCCGGCCCGCCTGGCCAAGGGCATCGAGACCGGCACCGCCAACGCCCTGCTGGTGAAGGTGAACCAGATCGGCTCGCTGACGGAGACCCTGGACGCCGTCGAGCTGGCCCAGCGCAACGGCTACCGCTGCATGATGTCGCACCGCTCCGGCGAGACCGAGGACGTCACCATCGCCGACCTGGCCGTCGCCACCAACTGCGGCCAGATCAAGACCGGTGCCCCGGCCCGCTCCGAGCGCGTCGCCAAGTACAACCAGCTGCTGCGCATCGAGGAGATCCTCGACGACGCCGCCGAGTACGCCGGCCGCGGCGCCTTCCCGCGCTTCAAGTACGAGGCCTGAGCCTCCGAGGCCGGAAACCGTGGGGCCGAAGGTCCCCGGTAGCGCAAGCCTGACCGGTGCCCCGCCGCACACCCCGTAGGGTGTCCGGCGGGGCACCGTCGCGACCAGGAGGGGAAACGGGAGATGGCTGGCTGGAGGATCCCGGGCTTGGCGGCCCGGCCCCGGTTCACGAGCCGGGCGACCGTCCTCGTCCTGGTGCTCTGCTCACTGGTCGCGATCCTGGCGTACCCGACGCGGCAGTTCATCTCCCAGCGCGCCGAGATCTCCGCCCAGCGGGCGAAGGCCGACCACTCGCGCCAGCAGGTCGAGCAGCTGCGCCGGGACCGGGCCCGCTGGCAGGATCCGGAGTACGTCAAGGCGCAGGCCCGCGCCCGGCTGCACTACGCGGTGCCGGGGGAGACCCCGTACATCGCGGTGGACCCGTCCGGCGCGGCCGCCAAGCCCTCGGCCCCGGCCGGCTCGGCCACCCCCTCCGCCGAGGCGGCGGGCGGCCAGGCGAAGGCCGCGAAGCCCTGGTACACCAGCGTCTGGGACTCGGTGGACGCCGCCGACACCGTCGCGCTGGCCCCCGCCACCCCCCGTCCGCTCCCCCCGTCCCCCGTTGGAGACCCCACCCCCCATGACCACTGAGAACCACCCCACCGTCTCCGACGCCGACGTCGCGGCCATCGCCGCCCAGCTCGGCCGGGTGCCGCGCGGCCTGCGCGGTGTGGCGCACCGCTGCCCCTGCGGCAACCCGGACGTCGTGGAGACGGCCCCCCGGCTGCCGGACGGCACGCCGTTCCCGACGCTGTACTACCTGACCTGCCCCAAGGCCGCCTCGCTGATCGGCACCCTGGAGGCGGACGGCGTGATGAAGGACCAGACCGCGCGCCTCGCCGAGGACCCGGAGCTGGCCGCCGCCTACCAGAAGGCGCACGAGGACTACATCGCCCGGCGCGACGCGATCGAGGTGCTGGAGGGCTTCCCGAGCGCCGGCGGCATGCCGGACCGGGTGAAGTGCCTGCACGTGCTGGTCGGCCACTCGCTGGCGGCCGGCGAGGGCGTCAACCCGCTCGGCGACGAGGCGATCGGCATGCTGGAGGACTGGTGGGCCAAGGGCCCGTGCGTCTCCCCGGCCGAGGTCGAGGCGGCCGGTGAGCGGGTCCTGCGCAACCGGGTCAAGGAGCAGGACCACGAGGCCGTGATCGCGGCCAAGCAGCAGAAGACCGCCGAGCGGGCCGCCAAGAAGCGCGCCACCGAGGCCGCGGACCGGGACGCCGGCGCAGCGGAGCAGGAGTCCGAGTGAGCATGACCCGCGTGGCCGCGATCGACTGCGGCACCAACTCGATCCGACTGCTGGTCGCCGACCTGGACCCGGAGACGGGCGAGATCACCGACCTCGACCGCCGGATGATCGTCAACCGGCTGGGCCAGGGCGTGGACCGCACCGGCCGGCTGCACCCGGACGCGCTGGAGCGCACCTTCGCGGCCTGCCGGGAGTACCGGGAGGTCATCGACGGCTTCGGCGTCGGCCCGGAGCGCACCCGCTTCGTCGCCACCAGCGCCTCCCGGGACGCCGAGAACAGCGACGAGTACGTCAAGGGCGTGCGGGACATCCTGGGCGTCGAGCCGGAGGTGGTGAGCGGCGAGGAGGAGGCGCACCTGTCCTTCGTCGGCGCCACCAAGGAGCTGACCGGCGGGCAGTTCCCGGCCCCCTACCTGGTCTTCGACCTGGGCGGCGGCTCCACCGAGTTCGTGCTCGGCGCGGCGGACGTGCAGGCGGCCCGCTCGGTGGACATCGGCTGCGTGCGGCTGACCGAGCGGCACTTCGGCGGGGCCGAGCTGCCCTCCGCGGAGCAGATCGCGCAGGCCCGGGCGCATGTGCGGGCCGAGCTGGACAAGGCCGAGGAGGCCGTCCCGCTGACCGGCGCGGCCACCCTGGTGGGCCTGGCGGGCACGGTCACCACGGTGTCCGCGATCGCCCTGGGCCTTCCGGTCTACGACCCGATGACGGTGCACCACTCCCGGATCAGCCGCGAGCGGGTCGCGGAGATCGCCGCCGAGCTGCTGGCCGCCACCCACGCCGAGCGCGCGGCCATCCCGGCGGTCCACCCGGGCCGGGTGGACGTGATCGCGGCCGGCGCGCTGGAGCTGCTGGAGATCATGGACCGCACCGGCGCCGCCGAGGTGGTCGTGAGTGAGCACGACATCCTGGACGGCATCGCCTGGAGTACGGCCTCCTGAGCCGCTCCGGGACTTACCTAACCGGCCCCGGTACCCCTTCCCGGGGGCCGGGGCCGGGGCGCGCCCGGGTGCGTGGCGGAAAGTTCGTGAATTTCTTCACATGGCGATCCGGCCATTCGTCGCACCCCGTGGCCCACTACGCCCGAATTGTGAGACCGAAGGCCCGCCCGGCGCACGGCCCGCTGGATCGCAGGTCAGGCCTCGGCTGAGGTTTGAAAATCGAAATCACGAGCGGGAACCCGGGCGCTGTACGGATCGTTGCTGCTCAGCCGGGTGGTGCTCCGGCGCACGTTCACGAGGGACCGTCGGGGCCCGTGAGCCGGTGCGTCCGTGCCGTTTTTGTGGGCGCGGAGTATAGCACGGGGTGTCCAGCAACTTGTGACCGGGCTCACGAAGGCTGCTCCGGACGGTGCTGGATACTTTCGGATATGAGCACCACGGAGCGTCCTCGCATCCTCATTGTCGGCGGTGGTTACGTCGGCCTGTATGCCGCGATGCGCATCCTCAAGAAGATGCGCTACGGCGAAGCGACCGTCACGGTCGTGGACCCGCGGTCGTACATGACGTACCTGCCCTTCCTCCCCGAGGCGGCCGGCGGCAACGTCGCGCCTCGCAACCTCGTCGCGCCGCTGCGCAAGACCCTCAAGCAGGCGGAGGTGCTGACCGGGTCCGTCACCGGCATCGACCACGCCCGCAAGGTCGCGACCATCCAGCCGGCGGCCGGCGACAGCTATGAGCTGCCCTTCGAGTACCTGGTCGTCGCGACCGGCTCGGTCTCCCGCACCTTCCCGATCCCGGGTCTGGCGGAGAACGGCATCGGCATGAAGACGGTCGAGGAGGCCATCGGCCTCCGGAACCACGTCATGGCCCAGCTCGACAAGGCCGAGTCCACCACCGACCCGGAGATCCGCCGCAAGGCCCTGACCTTCGTCGTCATCGGTGGCGGCTTCGCCGGCATCGAGACGGTCGCCGAGGTCGAGGACATGGCGCGCGACGCCGCGAAGCTGTACAAGACGGTCAGCCGCGACGACATGCGCTTCGTCGTGGTCGAGGCCGCCAACCGCATCCTCCCCGAGATGGGCCCGGACCTCGGTCTGTGGACCAAGGAGAAGCTGGAGGAGCGGAAGATCGAGGTCTACATCGAGACCTCGATGGACTCCTGCATCGACGGCCACGTCATGCTGAAGAACGGCATGGAGATGGACGCCGCCACCATCGTGTGGACGGCCGGCGTGAAGCCGAACCCGGTGCTGGCCAACTTCGGCCTGCCGCTGGGCCCGCGCGGCCACGTCGACACCGCTCCGACCCTCCAGGTCCAGGGCTTCGACTACGTCTGGTCGGCCGGCGACAACGCCCAGGTGCCGGACCTCGCCGCCGGCGAGGGCGCCTGGTGCCCGCCGAACGCCCAGCACGCCTGCCGCCAGGCCGTCGTCCTCGGTGACAACGTGATCTCCGGCATGCGGGGCTTCCCGCAGAAGGAGTACAAGCACAAGAACCTGGGTGCGGTCGCCGGTCTCGGCCTGCACAAGGGCGTGGCGATCCTCTTCGGCAAGTACAAGCTGAAGGGCCGTCCGGCCTGGTGGTTCCACCGCCTGTACCACGGCGCGATGGTCCCGACCTTCAACCGCAAGGTCCGCGTCTTCACCGACTGGACCCTCGCGATGTTCCTGAAGCGCGAGGCGGTGGGCCTCTCCCAGATGGAGAACCCGCAGCTTCCGATCCAGGAGGTCACGCCGCCCACCAAGCCCGTCGAGGCCGCCAAGCCGGCCGCCGACAAGGAGCTCGCCAGCAAGTAAGCGACTGGACCCCGGTGTGGGAGCGCCGGGGTATGAGTCGGAGGCCCTCCGCCCGGCAGTGTCGCCGGACCACGACCTCCGTGGTGCTCAGCCGGCCGTGCGACCGGGCGGAGTACAGCAGTTGAGGAGCCCCTGCCGATCCTTCGGCAGGGGCTCCCGCTGTGTTCCGGACGCCGCCGCCCCCGGCCGCGGGTGCGACCGGGGGCGGCGGCGGACGAACGGTCCGTCAGTCGGTCTTGATGCTCGACAGGATGTCCAGCCCGGCCGCCCGGCGGGCCGGCCAGATCGCGGCCACCAGGCCGACCAGCCCGGCCAGGCCCAGGAACAGCGCCAGCTGGCCGTACGGCAGGACGGTGGTCAGCCCGGTCAGGCTGGACTTCAGCGTCCCGTTGATCGCCCAGGCGATGAAGCAGCCGAGCAGCAGGCCGATCCCGGCGCCGAAGAGCGAGATCACCACCGACTCCAGCCGGACCATCCGCTTGATCCCCCGGCGGTCCAGGCCGATCGCCCGCAGCATCCCGATCTCGCGCTTGCGCTCGAAGACCGACATCGCCAGCGTGTTGACCACGCCCAGGACCGCGACCAGCACGGACATCGCCAGCATGCCGTACATGATGTTCAGCACGTTGGTGATGGTCTGGCTGAAGTCGTCCCGGACCTCCTGCTTGGACTTCACCTCGATCACCGGGTTGGCGCCGGTGGCGTCCTTGAGGGCCTGCTTGAGGCCCGCGGTGGCGCCGTCCTTGCCCTTGACCAGGACGTCGGCGGTGTACGGCTTCGACTCGTGCTTGGCGATCTCGCTGTTGGCCAGCAGGACCGAGCCGAGCATGCCGCCCTTCTCGTACACGCCGCCGACGGTGAGCCGGCCGGTGGACTTGTCCGGGTAGGTCACGGTCATCGTCGAGCCGGTGCCGACCCCGGACTTGGTGGCGACGTCCTGGGAGACCAGCAGCTGGCCCTGGCCGAGCGCCGCGGCCGAACCGCTGGTCAGCTTGACGTCGAGGAGCTGCTCGAAGCCGTCCGGGTTCAGGCCGTTGATCTCCTGGCGGGTGTCGTTGAGCTTCCAGCCGGCGGCGGTGGTCACCGGGGAGGAGGCCGCCACGCCCGGGGTCTTGGCGATCTGCTCGGACACCTGCGGGGACAGGCTCATGCCGTTGGCGACCGAGACGATGTAGTCGGCCTTCATCGAACTGGTGACGGCCCGGTCGACGGTGGCGCCGACCGAGGTGCCGATCACCGTCAGGCCGCTGACCAGGGTCAGGCCGATGGTGAGAGCGGCGGCGGTGGCCGCGGTGCGGCGCGGGTTGCGGACCGCGTTCTGCTGGGCGAGCTTGCCGGGCGTGCCGCCGAGGCCGCGCAGCAGCGGGCCGGCCAGCGCGACCACCGGGCGGGAGAGCAGCGGCAGCAGGACGAACACGCCGATCAGGGCCAGGAAGGCGCCCGCGCCCACCGGCAGCCGGCCGGAGTCGTTGCCGGTGGAGGCGCCGTAGCCGATCAGGGCCAGGCCGCCGGCCGCGAACAGCGCGCCGATCGTGTTGCGGACCATCAGGCTCTTCTGGCTGGCCGGCTGGTCGCCGCTGCTCATCGCGGCCACCGGGGCGATCCGGGCGGCGCGCACGGCCGGCAGCAGGGCCGACAGGACCGTCACCAGGACGCCGACCACCAGGGTCACCACGATGGTGGCCGGTGCGATCACCAGCGAGCCGGTCGGCATGTTCTCGTTCATCGCGCCCATCAGCGACCGCATGCCGGCGCCGATCCCGATGCCGGCCAGCAGACCGGCCACCGCGGAGGCGGCGCCGATCAGCAGCGCCTCGACCAGCACCGACCGGGTGACCTGCTTGCGGCTGGCACCGATCGCGCGCAGCAGCGCCAGCTCCTTGGTGCGCTGGGCGACCAGCATGGTGAAGGTGTTGGCGATGATGAAGATGCCGACGAACAGCGAGATGCCGGCGAAGACCAGCAGCACGATGCGCAGGTTGTCGGTGCCCTTGGCGATCATGGCCTGATCGTCGGCCTTCAGCTTGGCGCCGGTCTCGACGTCGAACCGGCCGCCGGTCGGCAGCTTGGGCTGGACCTGGGCGAGCAGCGCGTCCTCGGAGGTGCCGGGCTTGGCGGTGAGCACCACGCTGCTGTACTGGCCCGGCTCCAGCAGGATCTGCTGGGCGGTGGCCCGGTCGAACAGGGTGAGGGTGCCGCCGCTGTTGACCACCGGGTCGTCGGTGGTGAAGACGCCGGTGAGCTTCGCCTCGATCACCGGGCCGTTGGCGGCCACCCGGACGGTGTCGCCGACCTTGTAGCCCGCCTTGTCGGCCGTCCTGCGGTCGAGGGCGACCTCCTTGGCGTTCTTCGGGCCCTGGCCCTCGGCCATCGGGTAGCGGGCGTCCTTGCCGTCCTGGCCCGGTGCGAAGTTGACGCCCCGGGCGGACCAGACCTGGCCGATCAGGTTGCCCTGGCGGTCGGCGACCCCGGTGAAGCCGCTGACCACGCCGCGGGCGCCGGCGGCGCCGGGCAGGGCGGCCAGCTGCTGGACGGTGGCGTCGGTGAGCGGGGCGGAGGCGTCCTCGCCCTTCTGCCGGGCGGAGGCCGCGGAGCCGGCCGCGCGGTCCACCACCTGGACCGAGACGTCCGAGTAGCTCGTGGAGTTGCTGTCCCGCATGGCCTTGCCGATGGTGTCGGAGAAGACCATGGTGCCGGCGACGAACGCCGTGCCGAGCATGACGGCCAGCGCCGTCATCAGCAGTCGGCCCTTGTGGGCCAGCACGTTGCGCAGTGCGGTGCGATACATGAGGTGTCCTGGGAGGTTCGAGGGCGTCGGGCGGGCGGCCGGGTGTCAGCTGGTGCGGCCCTTGGCCTCGAAGCGG
Organism: Kitasatospora sp. NPDC096077; assembly: GCF_040303245.1. Classification (NCBI taxonomy): domain Bacteria; kingdom Bacillati; phylum Actinomycetota; class Actinomycetes; order Kitasatosporales; family Streptomycetaceae; genus Kitasatospora; species Kitasatospora sp. NPDC096077. The sequence goes on from NZ_JBEOSV010000028.1 coordinate 19,948, forward strand.
CGCATGCGGTCCAGGACGGTGTCGGCGGTGGGGTTGTGGAGCTCGTCGACGATGCGGCCGTCGGCGAGGAAGACGACGCGGTCGGCGTAGGAGGCGGCGACGGGGTCGTGGGTGACCATGACGACGGTCTGGCCGAGTTCGCGCACGGAGTTGCGCAGGAAGGAGAGGATCTCGGCGCCGGAGCGGGAGTCGAGGTTGCCGGTGGGCTCGTCGGCGAAGACGATGTCGGGCTTGCTCGCGAGGGCGCGGGCGCAGGCGACGCGCTGCTGCTGGCCGCCGGAGAGCTGGGAGGGGCGGTGGCTGAGGCGGCCGGAGAGGCCGACGGTGTCGACGACGCGGTCGAGCCAGGCCTGGTCGGCCTTGCGGCCGGCGATGTCCATCGGGAGGGTGATGTTCTCCAGGGCGGTCAGGGTGGGGAGCAGGTTGAAGGCCTGGAATATGAAGCCGATGTGGTCGCGGCGCAGCTGGGTGAGCTGCTTGTCCTTGAGGCCGACGAGTTCGGTGTCGCCGATGGTGGTGGAGCCGGAGGAGACGGTGTCCAGGCCGGCCATGCAGTGCATGAGGGTGGACTTGCCGGAGCCGGAGGGGCCCATGATGGCGGTGAACTCGCCCTGCGGGAAGGTGACGCTGACGTTGTCGAGGGCGACGACCCGGGTCTCCCCCTCCCCGTAGACCTTGTTCAGGCCGGTGGCGCGGGCGGCCGCCAGGCCGGTACGGACGGCGGTTGCGGTCGACGTGGTCACGGGGAGCTCCTTGCGGGTTCGCGGATTCGTGATTCCATGCTCCGTGACGTGATCATGGTTCTGCGTCGCTCCGCCGGACGGTTGGCCCGACCACCGCAGGGCGTACGGGAGGTGCGGGACCCTCCTCCTGCGGTATGACGGAACCCTGAGGGTGACGCCGTGGCCGGAATCACCGTGCTTCGTGGCCGAATTGCGAACTGTTCGTCAGATGGCAAGGAAACATGACAACTTCCCGGGCTGGGAACATGCGAAAGAGTGATCCGGGCGACTACTCTCAGGGGTGGTTCGCAGGACGCCCGGATGGTGGAACGCAGACACGGGCAGCTTAAAACTGCTTGGCCGCGAGGCCGTGCCGGTTCGAGTCCGGCTCCGGGCACCGCATCGACCCGCGGGGGCGCCTCCGGCGTCCCCGCCGGGAGTCGTTCACCGGATCCTCCTCGCGGCGTATCCCGAAATTTTTGCCAAGCCATTACCCTGGTACACGGGCGGTGCAGTGCCGCCACGGAGGGAATGAGCAATGAGAAGCAGCAACCCGGTCTTCTCGCGGGAGGGGTCCTTCACCCGCGAGTCCGGCTACGCGGGGTTCGGTACCACCGCGCAGGCCGGGGGCCAGTACGGCAACCCCTACGCGGGAACCCCCTACGCCCAGCCGCAGGGGCAGGGCCCGCTGACGGACGAGCAGCTCTACCAGATGTACAACGGGCCGTCCGCCGGCCCGACGGCCACCGGGCGGATGACGCTCGACGACGTGGTCGCCCGCACCGCGATGACGCTGCTGACCCTGGTGGCCGCGGGCGCGGTGGCCTGGTTCACGCTGCCGTTCGAGAACTTCGGCTTCGCGATCGGCGCCAGCCTGGTGGCCATGGTCGTCGGCCTGGTGATCTCCTTCAAGCGCAGTGTCAGCCCGCCGCTGATCCTGACCTACGCGGCCCTCCAGGGCTTCGCGATGGGCGCCGTCTCGCACGCCTTCAACACCATGCTGAACGGCATCGTGATCCAGGCGGTGCTGGGCACGGCGGCGGTCTTCGCGGCGATGCTGTTCGCCTACAAGAGCGGTCGGATCCGGGTCACCGCGCGCTACCAGCGGATCGGCATCGCGATCGCCCTCGGCTTCGTGCTGCTGATGTTCGTCAACGTGATCGCGATGGCCTTCGGCGCCGACATGGGCCTGCGCTCCGGCCCGCTGGGCATCGTGGTCGGCCTGATCGGCATCGGCCTCGGCGCCTTCTTCCTGTCGCTGGACTTCGCGTCGATCGAGGAGGCCATCGCCCAGGGCGCCCCGCAGCGGGAGTCCTGGCGGGCGGCCTTCGGGCTCACCCTGTCGCTGGTCTGGATCTACATGGAGATGCTGCGGCTGATCGCGATCCTGCGCGGCGACGACTAGACCCACCCCCTTCGCCGTACCACTGCCGCCGGGCCCCGGAGCACCTCGCTCCGGGGCCCGGCGGCGTTCTCGCTTAGGCTCGTCCGCATGCATGACGTACAGCCCCTGGTCGAAGCCGTCGACGCCCTGGCGCATCGTTTCCGCTCGCTGCCGCAGAGCAAGCTGCTGGGCGCCGTGCCCGGGCACGCCTCGCGGGCGGCGGCCGCGCTGGACCTGGCCCGGCGGCTGGCCGCGCTGGCGCTGGCGGCGGAGGGCGGGCCGGCACGGGAGTTCCCGGACGCGGGCGCGTTCGCGGCGGGGGACCAACTGGCCGTCGCCGGGCACGACCTGGCGGCGGCGCTCGCGGCGCTGCCCGAGGGGGCCCGGGTGGCGCTGCCGGACGGGTCGGTGGCGGTCGGCGAACTGCTGGCCGGGGCGGTGGCCGCGGTGCGGGGGACGTCCGCGCTCTGCGCCTGACGCCGGGTGCGGCGCACGGGCCACAGCCCACGGCGAACGGGCCGCAGCCCACGGCGCCCGGCCCCGGACACGCCGAAGGCCGCCCGGGTCGGTAACCCCTGTGGCCCGGGCGGCCTTCGGTCCTGCTGCGGCGGAGTCGGCGTCAGATGCTGGCGACCACCCGGTCGGCGAGCACGTAGACGGCCTCCTCGTCGGTGGAGAAGGTCAGCGAGTACGACCCGGAGAAGCGCGAGCCGCCGAGCAGTCGGACGTGCTCACCGGCCCGGACCGCGTCGATCAGCCGGTAGGCGGCCTCCCGGTCGCCCGGGGCCACGCACAGCGTGGTGCCGTCGGCGAAGGCGTACACGTCCAGGGTGCCCAGCGGGCCCGGGCGGACGTCGATCAGGGCGACGGCCTGCTCGGCGAGGGCGGCGAGCCGGGTGTCGGTCCACTCGCGGGAGGGTGCCTGGCTCGGCACGAAGTCGGGGTGCGAGGGGTGGCGGCGCAGGTCGGGGGCGGCGACCGGCGCCTCCTCCACGGCCGGCTCGGCGTCCAGCAGCCCGGCCTCCAGGCCGGTGGCCAGCAGGTCGGCCTCGCGGCGGGCCCGGGCGTCCTTGGCGGTCTCGCCGACCGGGTGGCCGGGGCGCAGCGGCGCGCCGCCCTCGGGGCCGGACCCGGCCGGGCCGGCGCCGTCCTCGTTGATCAGGTCCTCCAGCGCGGAGCGCAGCGCCTCGCCGAACTCCGGGTCCATCGTCCCGGAGTTGTCGGCGGCGTCCTGCGGGCCGGTGGGGCGGGGGAAGAACAGAGGCCACTCGTCGGTGCCGGTGAAGACCCCGGTGAACGGGGAGTCGAACAGTGGGGCGTCCTCGGCCGCGCGGGCCTCCTGCTCGGCCCAGAAGGCCCGGGCCTCGGTGATCTCCCGCTCGCGGTCGGCGGCCAGCGCCTCGGCGACGGCCCGGCGTATCGCGGCCTCGTCCACCGGTGCGGGCCCGGCCTGGGCCTGGGCGTCCAGCCGCCGGGAGAGCCCCCGGAGGCGGAGCAGGACGGCGGTCGACACGGTGATCAGGATCAGCAGCAGGATGGTGTAGACGGCGCTCACGGAACGTACTCCTAGCGAGGAGCGGAACGGGGTTACGTCTCCACACTGCCCCATGCGGGGCTGTTACCGCAGTGGCGAATGTCTAATTCGTCCGGGACTTTCGCTCTTGTCCCCAAATTGTTAGGTAACACCGTTCTACGCAGTGCAGTTGATCCGCTCCGCACTGTCGATTTCCGGGCCGGAAACGACGGTTTCGAGGGCCGGATCGACCTCTCGGTGTGATCCGGCCCTCAATTACGCTGTGTCACTCCAAACGGGTGGTCCAGACCCTTCGGAGCGGTCCGCGGTGATCAGCTGAGGCGCTCGACGACCATCGCCATGCCCTGGCCGCCGCCGACGCACATGGTCTCCAGACCGAACTGCTTGTCGTGCCACTGCAGGGAGTTGATCAGCGTGGTGGTGATCCGGGCGCCGGTCATGCCGAAGGGGTGGCCGACCGCGATCGCGCCGCCGTTGACGTTCAGCTTGTCCAGGTCGACGCCGAGGTCACGGTAGGAGGGGATCACCTGGGCGGCGAAGGCCTCGTTGATCTCGACCAGGTCGATGTCGTCGATGGTCAGGCCGGCCCGCTTGAGCGCCTGCCGGGAGGCCTCGACCGGGCCGTAGCCCATGATCTCGGGGGAGAGGGCGCTGACACCGGTGGAGACCACCCGGGCGAGCGGGGTGATGCCCAGCTCGCGGGCCTTGGTGTCGGACATGATGACCAGCGCCGCGGCGCCGTCGTTCAGCGGGCAGCAGTTGCCGGCGGTGACCGTGCCGTCCGGGCGGAAGACCGGCTTCAGGCCGGAGACGCCCTCCAGGGTCACGCCGGCCCGCGGGCCGTCGTCGGTGCTGACCACGGTGCCGTCGGGCAGGGTGACCGGGGTGATCTCGCGCTCCCAGAAGCCGGCCTCGATGGCGGCCTCGGCGAGGTTCTGCGAGCGGACGCCGAACTCGTCCTGGTCGGCGCGGGTGATGCCCTTGAGCGCGGCCAGGTTCTCGGCGGTCTGCCCCATCGCGATGTAGGCGTCGGGCAGCAGCCCGTCCTCCCGCGGGTCGTGCCAGCCCGCCCGTCGCCCACCACCACCCTCGTTCGAGGCGCTTTGCGCCGCCCCCCACGTGCCCTCCTCGGCGCGCTTGGCGGTGCGGGCGATCGCGTCGTCGAAGAGCGGGTTCAGGGTGCCCGGAATGCCGTCCGAGGTGCCCTTGACGCTGCGCGAGACGGTCTCGACGCCGGCCGAGACGAAGACGTCGCCCTCGCCGGCCTTGATCGCGTGCAGCGCCATCCGGGTGGTCTGCAGCGAGGAGGAGCAGTAGCGGGTGATGGTGGTGCCGGGCAGGTAGTCCATGCCCATCTGCACGGCCACGATGCGGGCCAGGTTGTGGCCCTGCTCGCCGCCCGGCAGACCGCAGCCGAGCATCAGGTCGTCGATCTGGCGCGGGTCGAGCTGCGGGACCTTGGCCAGGGCGGCCTGGATGATGTGGGCGGTCAGGTCGTCCGGGCGGACCTCCTTGAGCGAGCCCTTGAAGGCCCGGCCGATCGGCGAACGGGTGGCGCTGACGATGACGGCTTCGGGCATGGCGGGGCTCCTCGCTGAGTGACGGCGGACCGGTGGTCCGGGAGGAAAGCTACCGGTTGGTAGCTCAAGCGTCACCGGCGCCGGCGTGTGAGCTGGCCGACGTGTCTCCGGAGGCCGCGCCGGGGTCCCGGGCGGCCTCCGGGCCGACCCGCAGCCGGTGCCGCAGCAGGGCCCAGCGCCGGCCCGCGCCCTCCGCCGTCGCGGCGGCCACCTCGGTGCCCGCCCGCCCGGCCGCCGCGGCGGCGGCCACCGCGACCGGCAGCACCGTCTCGCCCGGGACGGTGCTGCTCGGGCGCTCCTCCTCCGGCCACAGGCCCAGTGCGGCGCAGACCGAGGGCAGCACGGCCATCGCGGCGGTCTCGTAGCCCTGGGCGGAGGGGTGGTAGCGGTCGGCCGCGAACATCTCCGGGCGGGCCGCGAACTCGGGGCCCAGCAGCGAGCCCAGCGAGACGGTGCGCCCGCCCGCCTCCACCACCGCGATGGTCTGGGCGGCGGCCAGCTGGCGGCTCAGCCGTCGGGCCACCCAGCGCAGCGGCGGGCGCACCGGCTTGATCGTGCCGAGGTCCGGGCAGGTGCCCACCACCACCTCGCAGCCGTTGGCCCGCAGGGCGGCGACGGCCTCGCCGAGCTGCCGGACGGCGAGTTGGGCGGGGCTGTGCCGGGTCACGTCATTGGCCCCGACCATGATCACGGCGATGTCCGGGCGGTGCCGCAGGGCCTGCTCCAGCTGGCCGGAGAGGTCGGCGGAGCGGCCGCCGGAGCGGGCCACGTTGACCAGCCGCACCGGGCGCTCGGCCACCGAGGCCAGCCCGGCCGCCAACAGCGCGCCCGGCGTCTCCCGGCCGCGGGTCACGCCGAGGCCGGCGCCGGTGGAGTCGCCGAGCACGGCCAGCACCAGCGGCGGCCGGGGGGCGGCGAGGCGGTCGGCGAAGGCCTCGCCGTAGACCCCGTCGGCCTTGGGCGGGACGGTCTCCAGGACGCCGATGGCCTGGACGGCGAGCCTGCTCTCGGTCAGCAGCAGACCGACCAGGCCCACGCCCAGCAGGCCGAGCCCGCCGCCGCCGTACGCCGCGGCGGTGGCGATCCGGCGGGCCACCCGGGCCCGGGAGTCCTGTGCGCCTGACATCCGGTGCCCCCTTCGCGTCCTCGTGCCGAACCCTCCGGGGCGCGGCCATGTCTGCACAGCGCTCTTACCCGCGCGGAGGGCGGGAGTACCGGGGTGGGGGCGCGGGTGGGCCATTGGGGGAGCGCGGGAGGCGCGGGAAGGGAGGTGTGCGGCAGGTCCCACGCCCTAGGCTTTGCCGTACCGAATGCACTCGCATGCCCATAGACCGGGAGGACCCCCGTGCGGTACCACAACTCGATCATCGACCTGGTCGGCAACACGCCGCTGGTCAAGCTGAACAAGGTCACCGACGGGATCAGCGCGACCGTGCTGGCGAAGGTCGAGTACTTCAACCCCGGCGGCTCGGTGAAGGACCGCATCGCGATGCGCATGATCGAGGCCGCCGAGGCCTCGGGTGCCCTCAAGCCGGGCGGCACGATCGTGGAGCCGACCTCCGGGAACACCGGTGTCGGCCTGGCGATCGTGGCCCAGCAGAAGGGCTACAAGTGCATCTTCGTCTGTCCCGACAAGGTGTCCACCGACAAGATCAACACCCTGCGCGCGTACGGTGCCGAGGTGGTCGTCTGTCCGACCGCCGTCGCCCCGGAGCACCCGGACTCCTACTACAACGTCTCCGACCGCCTGGTCCGCGAGACCCCGAACGCCTGGAAGCCGGACCAGTACTCCAACCCGGACAACCCGGCCTCGCACTACCACTCCACCGGTCCGGAGCTGTGGGAGCAGACCGACGGGAAGATCACCCACTTCGTGGCGGGCGTCGGCACCGGCGGCACCATCTCCGGCACCGGCGGCTACCTGAAGGAGGTGTCCGGCGGCAAGGTCAAGGTCGTCGGCGCCGACCCGGAGGGCTCGGTCTACTCGGGCGGCACCGGCCGTCCGTACCTGGTCGAGGGCGTCGGTGAGGACTTCTGGCCGACCGCGTACGACCAGACCGTCGCGGACGAGATCGTCGCGGTCTCCGACAAGGACTCGTTCCAGATGACCCGCCGCCTGGCCAAGGAGGAGGGCCTGCTGGTCGGCGGCTCCTGCGGGATGGCCGTGGTGGCCGCGCTGGAGGTGGCCCGCAAGCTCGGGCCGGACGACGTCGTGGTGGTCCTGCTGCCGGACGGCGGCCGCGGCTACCTGTCGAAGATCTTCAACGACGACTGGATGGCCGACTACGGCTTCCTGCCCTCGGCCACCGACGAGGCGCACATCAGCGAGGTGCTGGCCCGCAAGGAGGGCAACGAGCAGGGCGGCGTCCCGCAGTTCGTCCACATGCACCCGAACGAGACGGTCGCCGAGGCGGTCCGGGTGCTGCGCGAGTACGGCGTCTCGCAGATGCCGGTGGTCTCCCCGGGCGCCGGGCACCCCGACATCATGGCCGGCGAGGTGATCGGCTCGGTGGTGGAGAAGCTGCTGCTGGAGGGCATCTTCGCCAAGGAGATCGAGCTGACCGACACGCTGGAGAAGGTGATGTCCAAGCCGCTGCCGGTGGTCGGCTCGGGCGAGACCGTCACCAACCTGATGACCGTGCTGGAGAAGGCCGACGCGGCGGTCGTGCTGGTGGAGGGCAAGCCGCAGGGCATCGTCACCCGTCAGGACCTGCTGGGCTACCTGACCGGCCGGGCCGCGCACTGACGCCGGTGGCCGCGCGGGCCTGACGTCCGTGCGCCGACGGGGCTGACGCCTGCTCACCACCACCCGCCCGTGGCCGGATCCGGAGGATTCGTCCACGGGCGAAGTGGTACACCGGCGTCATCTGTCCGCAGCACGTGGTTAACAACGCTCCGGCATCGTGGTGGTCAACGGCAAGAAGCCGAGCGAGACGGCAGCGGTCCACCGGGAGCGGCTCCCCGGTGGGTGCGGCCGGCTCCGGACGCGACGGACGGTCCTGACCCGGCCGCCGTGTCCGCCCTCCCCGACCGGTATCGGAGGGAGGGGCCCTCCGCGGGGGACGCCGTCGTCCCGCCCCTGTCCGGCTCCGGCCGGTCGACAGGGTGCGGCGGCTCCCGCGGCGACCACCGCGCCCCTGTGGCGCGGCTCCGCGGCTCCCGGGTGGGGGAGCCGAGGCGGAGAGCGGCCGGGGCCGGTCCTGTTCCGAGGGACCGGCCCCGACCGTGCGCCCGGGCGGCCCCGGGGTTCCCGGCGGTCCCGGTGTTCCCGTGCGCACCGGAGGACCTCCGGTCCCGTACGCTCGCTGGCATGACCAGCACTGAAACGACCGACGCCCCGCGCTACGTCAAGCTCAAGATCGAGCTCATCGCGGAGATCACCGACGAGGGCGCGCTCAAGGCGGCGGCCCTGCAGCAGGTCGCCGAGGACGAGTACCTCGACGACGACGAGCGCGCCCAGTCCGTCGACGCCATCGAGGTGGACCCGTCGGGTTCGCTCGCCCACTTCATCGACCCGGTCGCGCTGCTCGGCGACGTCCCGGGCGTGGAGCTCGCCTCGGCGACGTGGGAGTCGGCCCAGACCGAGTTCGACCCCGAGAGCGAGGAGTGGGACGAGTACACGGTGGAGGAGCCCGCCGAGTAGCGGCCGCCGACGGCCGTGGGCGTCGTACCCGCCCGTGGACACCCGGTCCGCCGCTCGGCGGGCCGGGTGTTTTGTCCATGTTCAGCGGGAAGTTGGGTCATCTCATACGATCGCTTACCCTTCGGTGATGGAACCGTGGGCGGTCGGATCGCGTTTCTGTATCCGTAACAGCCCGGGATGATCAGCAGGGAGACGCGACGTGACGGCACGGGACGGTCAGGGGCGGGTGGCCGGAGGCGGCTGGAGCCGGCGCGGAGTGCTCGCGGGTCTGATCGGCGCGCCGGTCCTGCTGCTCGCGGCCTGCAACGACAACAGCGGCGGCAGCGGCGGCTCCGGCGGCGGCGGTACCAGCGGCACCCCGAGCTCGGGCGGCGGCAGCACCCCGAAGACCTCGGCCGCGGTGATCACCGTCAGCCCCGCGGACGGCACCACCGGCGCCAGCTTCAGCGAGCCGGTCAAGGTGACCGTCAGCAACGGCACCCTGAGCAGCGTCAAGGTCACCGACTCCACCGGCAAGGAACTGGCCGGCCAGCTCTCCGCCGACAACACCAGCTGGACCTCGGCCGCGGCCCCGGCCAGCGGTACCAAGTACTCCGTCACCGCCAGCGGCGTCGACAAGGACAAGCTGGAGGCGGACGCCAACGCCAGCTTCAGCACCGCCACCCCGGCCAACACCTTCGTGGGCTACTTCACCCCCGAGGACGGCTCGACGGTCGGCGTCGGCATGCCGGTCTCGATCAACTTCAGCAAGCCGGTCACCGACAAGAAGGCCGTCCAGTCGGCGATCACGGTGATAGCGGAGCCGGGGGTCGAGATCGTCGGCCACTGGTTCTCCAGCACCCGCCTCGACTTCCGGCCGCAGGAGTACTGGGCCAAGGGCACCAAGGTCACCCTCAAGCTGCGGCTCAAGGACGTCGAGGGCGCGAAGGGCGTCTTCGGGACCCAGTCCAAGGACGTCTCCTTCACCATCGGCCGGGCCCAGACCAGCGTCGCCGACCTCGCCACCAAGAAGCTCACCGTCACCACGGACGGCCAGGTCAGCGCGGTCTACAAGATCTCCGGTGGCTCCTCCGAGCACACCACCTGGGGCGGCAAGATGGTCATCTCCGAGCAGTTCACCCAGACCCGGATGAACTCGCAGACCGTCAACCTGGGCAGCGAGTACGACATCGCCGACGTCCCGCACGCCCAGCGTCTGACCACCTCCGGGACCTTCATCCACGGCAACTACTGGTCCTCGCCGTCGATCTTCGGCGGGCAGAACACCAGCCACGGCTGCGTCGGCCTCCAGGACGCCAAGGGCGCCCAGGACAGCAGCACGGACGGCTACAAGTTCTACAAGTCCTCGATGGTCGGTGACGTCGTCGAGGTCCGGAACTCCGGTGACAAGACCGTCGCCGCGGACAACGGCCTGAACGGCTGGAACCTCAGCTGGGCCGACTGGAAGGCCGGCAGCGCCGTCTGATCCGGCCCTGCACCACCCCTCCGGCGCACTCCTGCGGAGAAAACTCCCGGGCGGACCGAACCTCGCGGTCCGCCCGAGGAGTCAGGTGGGTGTGAAACGCGAGCAGAGACAGCGACAGGACGCCGAGTTCAGCGCGTTCGTCGCCGGGAGCGGTCGCCAACTCCTCCGGCTGGCCGAGCTGTTGACCGGCGACCCGGACCGGGCCAAGGACATCGTGCAGTCCGCGCTGGAGCGCGCCTACCTGCACTGGCACCGGATCACCGCCGACGACCCGACCGCGTACGTCCGCCGGATCGTGGTCAACCAGCACCGCGACTGGTGGCGACGGCTGCGCAACCGCGAACTGCCCACCGAGCACACCCCGGACCGGCCGCAGGTCGAGGACCTCGCCGAGCGGCAGGCCCAACGGGCGCTGCTGCAGCAGGCGTTGGGCACGCTCACCCGCCGGGAGCGGACGGTCGTGGTGCTGCGGTACTACGGGGACCTCACCGAGGCGGGCATCGCGGCCGAACTCGGGATCGCCCGGGGGACCGTCAAGAGCACCCTGAACCGGGCGCTGTCGAAGCTGCGCGCACACCCCGAACTCGCCGACCGGACGGACGGCACGGCGGGTACCACGACGCACATCGAGGTGACGGTATGAGCTTCGAGGACAGACTCGGAGACCTGCTCAAGGACGACGACGACCCGGGGGCGGCCGGGCCGGATCCGGTGGTGGTGCTGGCCGGCGCCCGACGGCGGCGCGCCCGGCGCCGGGTGGGGGCCGGGGCGGCCGCCCTGGCGGTGGCCCTGGTCTGCGGGGCCACCGCGGTGACGGCGGTCGGGGCCGGGCACGACGGGGGCGGCACGGTCGGGGCGGCGGCCTCGGGGGCGGCCCCGGTGGCGGGCCCGGTGGCGGGCCCGAGCTCCGATCCGACGGCGACCCCGGGCCCGACCGGGGCCCCGGGCGCGAGCCCGACGGCGACCCCGAGCCCGGCCCCGACCGGCGCCCCGAGCTCGGCGGCGACACCGCTGCCGCTCTCGCCGGTGCGGCAGGTCGCGCCCGGGGAGAAGATCACGATCGCCGACGACACCCGGATCTGGGTCACCGCGACCGAGCGCTGTGACGAGACCCGCCAGAGCGACGGCAGCTGGCGCCCCTCCTTCGGCTGCCGGGACGCCACCAGCGACAACCTCGACCACTTCAAGCCCCAGCTCTACAGCCAGGGCCTCTCGGGCATGTACCTCGGCCCGATGCCGGCCCGGGTGGTGGCCTTCCGCAACGGCAGGCCGACCGTCGCCACCCTGGTCACCACCGCCGGGATGAAGGGCTGGGCGGCGTACTACGTCGAACTGCCTCCGATGGACCCCGCGCAGGTGGACTCCTTCGTCATGGCGGCCTACGACGCCCAGGGGAAGCTCATCGCGGAGAACCCGTTCCCGCGCCGGGACGGCGGGCACGACCACGCGCCGGCCACCCTCTGAGGGCTCACCGCCGCTTCGCGTAGTCCGCGAAGCCCTGCCAGTCCACGATCACGCACGGCTCGTCGCCCAGGATCCAGGCGTCGTGCCCGGGCGGGCAGATCATGAGGTCGCCGGGCCCGAACTCGGCCTGCTCACCGTCGTCCATGACGATCTTCATCCGGCCCGAGACCACGTACCCCGTGTGGGCGGCCTCGCAGCTGTCCGTCCTGGCGAGCGGCTTGACGTGTTTGGACCACTGCCAGCCCGGCCGGAACACCGCCCGCCCCACCGGCCCGGCGTCCAGGTTGACCAGGCGCAGTTCCCCCGTGCCCTCCTCGAAGGGGCGGACTTCCTCGGGATCGTCGAAGTTCCTGCGGACCAGACCGGACATGGCACGACTCCTCTCCACGAGGGCGGCCCGGCCACCGGGGGTGGCCGGGGCGGGCCGGGGGGGGGTGCAGTGGGTGGC
>NZ_JBEOSV010000028.1:32197-108890 GCF_040303245.1 Kitasatospora sp. NPDC096077
ACCTCTGCTGGGGGGCGTCGTCGGCGGGTTTGCTCTTTGCCCCGCCGCCCCCCCCCCCTGACCCCCACCATCTCCACCGGGGGCGCCGCCCGCCCCGGGGGGGGCCCCCCCCCCCCCTGCCGGTGTCTCCAGTCTGCGCCCGGACCGGGGCGCGGTCACCTAGGGTGTCCGCGCCCCGGACCGCTCCGCCGGGACTCAGCCGGGGCTCAGCCCTGGGTGCGGGCCACCCCGATCGGGCAGGAGGCGCCGGTGCCGCCCAGGCCGCAGTAGCCGTTGGGGTTCTTGGCGTCCGACAGGTACTGCTGGTGGTACGGCTCGGCCGGGTGGAACGGGCCGGCCGGGGCGATCTCGGTGGTGATCGGACCGTGACCGAGCGCGGTCAGCGCGGGCTGGAAGGCGTCCCGGGTGGCGAGCGCGGCGGCGGCCTGGGCGGGGGAGTGGGTGTACACCGCGGAGCGGTACTGGGTGCCCACGTCGTTGCCCTGGCGGTTGCCCTGGGTCGGGTCGTGGGCCTCCCAGAAGGTCTTCAGCAGCCGCTCGTAGGAGATCACCGCGGGGTCGAACACCACCCGCACGGCCTCGGTGTGCCCGGTCAGGCCGCTGCACACCTCCTCGTACGTCGGGTTGGGGGTGTGGCCGCCCTGGTAGCCGACCAGCGTCGTCCAGACGCCGGGCAGCCGCCAGAACGTGCGCTCGGCGCCCCAGAAGCAGCCCAGCCCGAAGTCGGCCACCTCCAGCCCCTCCGGGTACGGGCCGGTGAGCGGGTGGCCGAGCACGGTGTGCGGCTCGGTCAGGGTGAAGGCCGCGGCCGGGCGGCCGGGCAGCGCCTGGTCGGCGGGAACGAGCGAGGTCTTGTGGCGGCGATCGAACAGCACGGCCTGCTCCAGCGGGGTAGGGAGGGTTGCCCCGTCTTCAACGCACCGGGCGGTCCGCGGATTCCGGCGGTGCCGGTTCGCGGCGGGCGACGGCGGTTTACGGCCGCCGTTCCGGTTCCGGCGGGCGCACCGCCGTACGGCCGTTAGGCTCGGAGCCATGACCGAGCACCAGCTTCCCCAGGGCTTCGAGACCCTCGCCATCCACGCGGGTCAGGAAGCAGACCCCCAGACCGGGGCCGTCGTCACGCCGATCTACCAGGTGTCCACCTACAAGCAGGACGGGGTGGGCGGCCTGCGGGGCGGCTACGAGTACAGCCGCAGCGCCAACCCGACCCGCACCGCGCTGGAGGAGTGCCTCGCCGCGCTCGAAGGCGGCGCCCGCGGCCTCGCCTTCGCCTCCGGCCTGGCGGCCGAGGACACCCTGCTGCGCACCATCCTCAAGCCGGGCGACCACATCGTGATCCCCAACGACGCCTACGGCGGCACCTTCCGGCTGTTCGCCAAGGTGCTGACCCGCTGGGGCGTCGAGTTCTCCGTCGCCAACACCCAGAAGCTGGACGACGTCCGCGCCGCGCTGCGCCCCAACACCCGCGCGGTGTGGGTGGAGACCCCGTCCAACCCGCTGCTGGGCATCACCGACCTGGCCGGGCTGGCCGAGGTCGCGCACGGCGCCGGGGCGCTGCTGGTGGTCGACAACACCTTCGCCAGCCCGTACCTGCAGCAGCCGATCGCGCTCGGCGCGGACGCGGTGGTGCACTCCACCACCAAGTACATGGGCGGCCACTCGGACGTGGTCGGCGGTGCGCTGGTGCTGGCCGAGGCGGGCCTCGGCGAGGAGGTGGCGTACCACCAGAACGCGATGGGCGCGGTCTCCGGGCCGTTCGACGCCTGGCTGGTGCTGCGCGGCATCAAGACCCTGGGCGTCCGGATGGACCGGCACAGCTCCAACGCGGAGAAGGTCGCCGAGCTGCTGGCGAGCCACCCCAAGGTCAGCCAGGTGCTCTACCCGGGCCTGCCCGAGCACCCCGGCCACGACATCGCGGCCAAGCAGATGAAGGCCTTCGGCGGCATGGTCTCGTTCCGGGTCGCCGGTGGCGAGGAGGCGGCGGTCGAGGTCTGCAACCGCGCGCAGCTGTTCACCCTGGGCGAGTCGCTGGGCGGCGTGGAGTCGCTGATCGAGCACCCGGGCCGGATGACCCACGCCTCGGCGGCCGGTTCGCCGCTGGAGGTGCCGGCCGACCTGGTGCGCGTCTCGGTCGGCATCGAGTCGATCGACGACCTGCTGGCCGACCTCAAGCAGGCGCTGGGCTGAGGGAGTTGCCGGTCACTGCCCCTGCTGGTCCGCCGTGTACGACTCCATCGCGAGGTTGAAGCGGGCCAGCAGGGCGCAGAACGCCTGCTGTTCCTCGGGTGGCCAGCCGGCCACCAGGCGGCGGGTCAACTCGGCCCGGCCGTCCCGGACTTCGGTGAGTCGGCCGGCGCCGCAGGAGGTCAGTGCGAGCCGCACCGCGCGGCGGTCGGCCGGGTCCTGGACCCGGCCGACCAGCCCGGCCGCGACCAGCGGGGCGACCTGCCGGGTCACCGTGGAGGAGTCCACGCCGAGCGCCTCGGCCAGCGCCTTGACGTTGGCCGGCCCGTGCCGCTCCAGGCGGTCGAGCAGCAGGTAGGCGGCCCGGTCCAGTGCGGCGACGCCGCCGCCGGAGGTCCGGACCTGTTCCATCCGGCGGGCGAACAGCGCCAGCTGGTACTGGAGTTGGGTGTGCACGGGCTCGGTTCGGTCGGTGGCCTGGGGCGAGGTCGTCGTCATCGCGGCTCACGATCGTCATGCGGTGAGAGAAGCTCAGAAGCAGCAGCGTACGCGGGCGGGGCGGGCCCGGGAACAGCGCGGACGTCCCGGATTGCCGGTGTCGCGCGCCGGGGGGTACCCCCGCCTGACGGGCCCTAGGCTGGGATCATGCACAACTGGCCGATCACCCTCGACGACGTCCGCGGCGCCCAGAAGATGCTCGCCGGGGTCGCCCGGGTCACCCCGATGGAGGGCAGTCGGCACCTGTCCGGGCTGATCGGCGCGCCGGTCCACCTGAAGTGCGAGAACCTGCAGCGCACCGGCTCCTTCAAGCTGCGTGGGGCGTATGTGCGGATCGCGGGCCTCTCGCCGGTGCAGCGGGCCGGCGGGGTGGTGGCGGCGAGTGCCGGGAACCACGCCCAGGGGGTGGCGCTGGCGGCCTCGCTGCTGGGGGTGCGCTCGACCGTGTTCATGCCGGTCGCGGCGCCGCTGCCGAAGGTCGCGGCCACCCGGGAGTACGGCGCCGAGGTGCGGCTGCACGGCGCCACCGTGGACGAGGCGCTGCAGGCCGCGCAGCGGTACTCGGAGGCGACCGGCGCGGTGTTCATCCACCCCTTCGACCACTGGGACGTGGTCACCGGCCAGGCGACCGTCGGGCTGGAGATCCTGGAGCAGTGCCCCGAGGTGCGCACCATCCTGGTCGGGGTGGGCGGCGGCGGGCTGCTGGCCGGGATCGCCGCGGCGGTCAAGCCGCTGCGGCCGGACGTCCGGGTGGTCGGGGTGCAGGCGGCGGCCGCGGCCGCGTACCCGCCCTCGCTGGCGGCCGGGCGGCCGGTCTCGCTGGAGCACTTCGCCACCATGGCCGACGGGATCATGGTCGGGCGGCCCGGGGACATCCCGTTCGAGGTGGTGAACACCCTGGCGGACGGCATCCGGACGGTCTCCGAGGACGCGCTGTCCCGGGCCCTGCTGCTCGGGCTGGAGCGGCTGAAGCTGGTGGTCGAGCCGGCCGGGGCGGCGCCGATCGCGGCGCTGCTGGAGCAGCCGCACTCCTTCGAGGGGCCGGTGGTGGCGGTGCTGTCCGGCGGCAACATCGACCCGCAGCTGATGCAGCGGGTGCTGCGGCACGGGCTGGCGGCGGCCGGGCGCTACCTGTCGCTGCGGGTGCGGCTGGCGGACCGGCCCGGCGCGCTGGCGGACCTGCTGGGGGTGCTGACCAGGGTGGACGCCAATGTGCTGGACGTCGCGCACGTGCGGATCGACCCGCGACTGGGGCTGACCGAGGTCGAGGTGGACCTGCACCTGGAGACCAAGGGGCCGGAGCACTGCGCGCTGGTGACGGGCGAGCTGCGGGAGGCGGGGTACGTGGTCTCCGGGTGAGGGCTTCGGGCCGTCCGCCCCGGTCCGCCGAGGGCCCGTCGACAAATCCCCTTGACGCGATGTATCGCGAGTTGCCAGACTCGCGATACATCGCGTTCTGTGTCGGTGCTGGGAACCGAGTCGCCCACGTGCGCCCATGGGGGGCAAAGTGGGACAGATCGCTCACATTCGTCCAAGGAGATGAGGCAGGCCATGGCGCCAGCCATCCAAGCCGAGAACCTGGTGAAGACCTTCGGCGACGTACGGGCCCTGGACGGCGTCAGCCTCGACGTCCCCGAGGGCACGGTGCTCGGGCTGCTCGGCCCGAACGGCGCCGGCAAGACCACCACCGTGCGCGTCCTCACCACCCTGCTCCGCCCCGACTCCGGCCGCGCGGTGGTGGCCGGCGTGGACGTCCTCAAGCACCCGAACCGGGTCCGCAGCCTGATGGGGCTGTCCGGCCAGTACGCGGCGGTCGACGAGTACCTGACCGGCTTCGAGAACCTCACCATGGTCGGCGAGCTCTACCAGATGCGCACCCGGGACGCGAAGGCCCGCGCGCTGGAACTGCTGGAGTGGTTCAACCTCACCGAGGCCAAGGACCGCACCGCCAAGACCTACTCCGGCGGCATGCGCCGCCGCCTCGACCTCGCCGCCGCGCTGGTCGTCCGGCCGCCGGTGATGTTCCTGGACGAGCCGACCACCGGGCTCGACCCGCGCAACCGGATCGCGCTCTGGGAGGTCATCGAGACCCTGGTCGAGCAGGGCACCACGCTGCTGCTCACCACCCAGTACCTGGAGGAGGCCGACCGCCTCGCCCACGACATCGCGGTGGTCGACCACGGCCGGGTGATCGCCCGCGGCACGGCCGACCAGCTGAAGGCGCAGATCGGCGGCGAGCGGATCGAGGTCGTGGTGCACGACCCGGGCCTGGTCGCCGACGCGGTCGCGGCGCTGTCCGGGTACGCGCTGGGCGAGCCCGCGGTGGAGCGGAACACCCGGAAGATCACCGTGCCGGTCAGCGGCGGCGCCCGGATGCTCGCCGACGCGATCCGCGAACTGGACGGCCGGGGCATCGAGATCGACGACATCGGCCTGCGCCG
Source organism: Kitasatospora sp. NPDC096077 (assembly GCF_040303245.1). Lineage (NCBI taxonomy): Bacteria > Bacillati > Actinomycetota > Actinomycetes > Kitasatosporales > Streptomycetaceae > Kitasatospora > Kitasatospora sp. NPDC096077. The sequence goes on from NZ_JBEOSV010000028.1 coordinate 37,321, forward strand.
CCCGACCCTGGACGACGTCTTCCTCACCCTCACCGGCCATGTCGCCGAGACGGCCGAGGAGGGCGACGGCGCCGGCGCCAAGGGCCGCGGCCGGGGCGGCCGGGGCCACGGGCGGTCCGGCGGCGAGGGCGACGGTCAGGATCCCGACCAGCAGCAGGCCGTCACGGCCGGAACGGAGCGCTGAGATGACCACCGCCACCGAGCACGCCATCGGCCCGGCGATGCCCACGCAGCGCCGGGGCCTGTCCGCGACCCTGCACGACTCCTGGGTGGTCGCCAAGCGCAACCTGCGCCGGATGTCCCGGATCCCCGAGATCGTGGTGTTCGGGCTCATGCAGCCGGTCATGTTCGTGCTGCTGTTCTCGTACGTCATGGGCGGGGCGATCAAGATCCCCGGGACGAACTCCAGCTCCCACACGTACATCCAGTTCCTGATGGCCGGCATCTTCGCCCAGACCGTCACCTTCGCGGTGGCCGGCGCCTCGGCCGGCATCGCGGAGGACATGACCAAGGGCCTGGTGGACCGCTTCCGCTCGCTGCCGATGGCCCGCTCGGCGGTGCTGGTCGGCCGCACCCTCGCCGACCTGTGCCAGACCGCGTTCACCCTGGTCGTGCTGGCCCTGGTCGCGCTGCTGGTCGGCTGGCGGATCCACGAAGGTCCGCTCAAGGCGCTCGGCGCCTTCGCGCTGCTGCTCCTGCTCGGCTACGCCTTCTCCTGGATCGGCGCGCTGATCGGGCTGTCGGTGCGCAGCCCCGAGGCGGCCACCTCGGCCGGGCTGATCTGGCTGTTCCCGCTGACCTTCATCTCCAACGCCTTCGTACCGGTCAGCTCGATGCCGGGCTGGCTGCAGGGCGTCGCGTACTGGAACCCGTTCAGCGCGACGGTGCAGGCCTGCCGGGACCTCTTCGGCAACCAGGTCGGGCCGGTGGACAGCGCCTGGCCGATGCAGCACGCGGCGCTGGTGTCGGTGCTGTGGTCGGTGGTGATCACGGCGGTGTTCTCCTGGCTGTCGGTGCGCAAGTACCGCTCGGCCGCGGGCTGAACCGTTTCGGCCGCCGTTTCCGCTGGCGTTTCCGCCGGAAACGCCCGAGGGCGGTCGCCCGGTCCCAGGACCGGGCGACCGCCCTCGGCGGTGTCATGCGGTGTCGTGCGGTGTTCGGGGGCCGGTCAGCCGGCGTGCGGGACGACCTTGACGATCTTCACCATGGCCGGCTTGCCGTTCGGCAGCTCGTAGGTGGCCTCGTCGCCGATGGTCTTGCCGTCGATCGCGCGGCCCAGCGGCGACTGCGGCGAGTAGACGTCCAGGTCGGCGGCGGACGCCACCTCGCGGGAGGCGAGCAGGAACTCCATCAGGTCGTCCTCGTCACCGTCGAAGGCGACCGTGACGATCATGCCCGGGGCGACCACACCGGAGTCCGCCGGGGCCTCGCCGACCTTGGCGCGCTCCAGCAGCTGGTTCAGCTGGCGGATGCGGAGCTCGTACTTGCCCTGCTCCTCCTTCGCCGCGTGGTAGCCGGCGTTCTCCTTGAGGTCGCCCTCCTCGCGCGCCGCCTCGATCTTCTGGGCGATCTCGATGCGCCAGGGCCCGGTCAGGTGGTCCAGCTCGGCCTTGAGCTGGTCGTAGCCGGCCTGAGTGAGCCAGGTCACGTTCTCACTGGTCTGGGTCACAGGTGCTCCTCGTAGGTGCTGGGGCTGTGCTGAGGGTGTGAGTCGTCAGCAGGGTCGACGGTGATGACGGTGATAACGGTCTTAACTACAAAGCAACGCCCGCTCCCGTGCCATCCGGTACGGAAGGGGCGAAACCACGAGCCTAACAAGTCCTGCCGACAAGCGGGAGAGGTGTTGTCGCGCCATTGACGCGGGCGTTACGCCACGGTGTACGGCAACCGGGTACGGGACTCCCTACGGATGCCCGTTCTGCCGAACGAGTATGCGCCCTCGGGGCGTTCCCCGGTGGTTTCGCCGTGGTTCTCCGGCGGGTTCCCGGTGGTTCTCCGGTCGCGGCCGCGCCCCGCGCGTCACTTCGCCGGGGTGCAGCCCAGCAGCTCGGCGGTGGTGCCCCGGGCGGTGGTGCGCAGGGTGACGGTGGCCTCGTAGCTCGACCCGGCCGCCGGAACGGGGAAGTCGGCCACCCCGACCACCGCGTGGTCGTCGCTCTGCGAGCGGACGGTGCAGGTGCCGGCCGTCCCGTCGCTCTTGCGCACGGTCAGGTGCAGCTGCACCTCGGAGTCGGAGAGCACCTGGAAGGTCGGCACCGAACCGTTGATCTTCGACTCGCGGAGGATGTAGGAGCCGCCCAGCCAGGCGACCAGGCCCAGGCCCAGCACGCCGCAGACCGCGCCGATCACCTTCAGCCGGCGGTCCGACTCGCCGTTGCCACTGCGGCCGTAACGGCCCGCGGGAGGCTGCGTGGCGGTGCTCTGTGCGGTCATCGGACTCCGTCCTTTCCTGGGGAGGGGCCGTGCGGGCGGTGCGGGGAATGCGACGGTCCTCCAGTCCGTCACTATAGGAGGGGCACGCCCGCGGCCGGTCCGGCGGGGGCGGGGCCCGGCCGCGCCGGAGACCGGCGCGAGCCGGCCTCGCGGCGACGTGGTCCCGAAGTGAGCGGTTCGTACGGTGGGCAGACCGGACTTCGCGGAACGCCCGACAATGTGGAAGGAACGCAAGGCGTTGACTGAGCAGTTGCGACTGATGGCGGTGCACGCTCACCCGGACGACGAGTCCAGCAAGGGCGCGGCCACCATGGCCATGTACGTCGAGCAGGGTGTGGACGTGCTCGTGGCCACCTGCACGGGGGGCGAGCGCGGGTCGGTTCTCAACCCCAAGCTGCAGGGGGACCCGTACGTCGAGGAGAACATCCACGAGGTGCGCCGCAAGGAGATGGACGAGGCGCGGGCGATCCTCGGCGTCGAGCAGGCCTGGCTGGGCTTCGTCGACTCCGGCCTGCCGGAGGGCGACCCGCTGCCCCCGCTGCCCGAGGGCTGCTTCGCCCTGGAGGACGTCAAGGAGGCGGCCGAGCCGTTGGTCCGGCTGATCCGCGAGTTCAAGCCGCAGGTCATCACGACCTACGACGAGAACGGCGGCTACCCGCACCCGGACCACATCATGACCCACAAGATCACCATGCTGGCCTTCGACGCCGCCGGTGACCCGGACGCCTACCCCGAGGCCGGCGAGCCCTGGCAGCCGCTCAAGCTCTACTACAACCACGGCTTCCCGATGGGCCGGATCCGCGCCCTGCACCAGTACCTCACCGAGCACGGCCACGACTCCCCGTACGGCGAGTGGATCGCCGGCTGGGAGAAGAGCGGCCGCACCGAGCGCGAGATCACCACCCGGGTGCGCTGCGACGACTGGTTCGAGACCCGCGACCGCGCGCTGATCGCCCACGCCACCCAGATCGACCCGGACGGCCCCTGGTTCCGCGTCCCGCTGGACGTCCAGCGCGAGGTCTGGCCCACCGAGGACTACGAGCTCGCCCGTACCCTGATCGATGTGGACCTCCCGGAGGACGACCTGTTCGCCGGACTGCGCACCCCCACCCTGGCGGCCGAGGCCGCCGACACGCGCGACTGACCCACCCCCGACGGTCCGGCTCGGCGTGAGCCGGGCCACCATAGAGATATGAGCGCCCCCGTGAACCTCATCCACCTCGCCGCTGACCTCGCCGTCGACGACGCCAAGGTCACCCCCGGTCTCCTCGGCTTCGTCGTCTTCGCCGCCCTCGGCGTGGCGACGTGGTTCCTGGCCAAGTCGATGAACCGGCAGTTCAAGAAGGTCGACTTCGCCGAGGAGCCGGAGGCACCCAAGGAGTGACCCCACCCGCCCGCGGGTGAGGACACGAGGGCCCGACGACCGCCGGACCGGCTTCCCGTGAGCCGGTCCGGCGGTCCGCGCGCCCTCCCGGGTCCCGGCTCGGCCGGCGGGCCCCGCCCGGCGCGTGCGGGCGCCCGACGGACCGTCCGATGCGGGAGGATGGGCGCATGCCGAACCGTCTCGCGGACGCGACCTCGCCGTACCTGCAGCAGCATGCCGAGAACCCGGTCGACTGGTGGCCCTGGGGGGTGGAGGCCTTCGAGGAGGCGCGGCGGCGGGGGGTGCCGGTGCTGCTGAGCGTGGGCTACGCGGCGTGCCACTGGTGCCATGTGATGGCGCACGAGAGCTTCGAGGACGCCGGGCTCGCCGGGTACCTGAACGAGCGGTTCGTCGCGGTCAAGGTGGACCGGGAGGAGCGGCCGGACGTCGACGCGGTGTACATGGAGGCCGTGCAGGCGGCGACCGGGCAGGGCGGGTGGCCGATGACGGTGTTCCTGACGCCCGAGAAGGAGCCGTTCTACTTCGGGACGTACTTCCCGCCGGAGCCCCGGCACGGGATGCCCTCGTTCCGGCAGGTGCTGGAAGGGGTGGACGCGGCCTGGCGGGACCGGCGGCAGGAGGTCGGGGAGGTCGCCGCGCGGATCAGGGCGGACCTGGCCGAGCGGGCCGCCGTCTACTCGGCCGGCGCCCACCACCCGCCCGCCGACGGGGACCTGCACCAGGCACTGGTCACGCTCAGCCGGGACTTCGACCAGACCCGCGGCGGCTTCGGCGGGGCGCCCAAGTTCCCGCCGGCCATGGTGATCGAGTTCCTGCTGCGCCACCACGCCCGGACCGGCTCCGAGGCGGCGCTGGAGATGGCCGTCCGCACCGGCGAGGCGATGGCCCGCGGCGGCATCCACGACCAGCTCGGCGGCGGCTTCGCCCGGTACGCGGTGGACGCCGGCTGGGTGGTGCCGCACTTCGAGAAGATGCTCTACGACAACGCCCTGCTGCTGCGCGCCTACCTGCACCTGTGGCGGGCCACCGGGACCGGCCTGTGGCGGCGGGTCGCACTGTCCACGGCCGACTTCCTGCTGCGCGAACTCCGCACGCCCGAAGGCGCGTTCGCCTCCGCGCTGGACGCCGACAGCCTGGACGAGGAGACCGGGGCGATGGCCGAGGGCGCGTACTACGCCTGGGAGCCCGGCCAGTTGGTCGACCTGCTCGGCCCGGCCGACGCGGCCACCGCCGCCCGGCTGTTCACGGTGACCGCCACCGGGACCTTCGAGGACGGCAAGTCGGTGCTCCAACTCCTCGCCGATCCCGAGGACTTCGCCGAATTCGAGGAGCTCCGGCGACGGATGTCCGAGGCCCGGGCCGCCCGCCCCGCACCGGCCCGGGACGACAAGGTGGTCGCCGCCTGGAACGGCCTGGCCATCGCCGCCCTCGCCGAGACCGGCGCCCTGCTGGAGCGCCCCGACCTCGTCGAGGCCGCCGAACGCGCCGCCGACCTGCTGCTCGCCGTCCACCTCACCCCCGACGGCCGGCTGCTGCGCACCTCCCGGGACGGCCGGGCCGGCACCAACGCGGGCGTGCTGGAGGACTACGCCGACACCGCCGAGGGCTTCCTCGCGCTGTACGCCGTCACCGGTGCGCCGGAATGGCTCCAGCTGGCCGGCGGCCTGCTCGACACCGTCCTCAAGCACTTCACCGACGAGGCCTCCGGCGCCCTGTACGACACCGCCGACGACGCCGAGGAGCTCATCCGCCGCCCCCAGGACCCGACCGACAACGCCACCCCGTCCGGCTGGACCGCCGCCGCCGGCGCCCTGCTCGGCTACGCCGCGTACACCGGCTCCGAGCGGCACCGCAGCGCCGCCGAACGCGCCCTCGGCGTCGTCGGCGCGCTCGCCGGGCGGGCCCCGCGGTTCATCGGCTGGGGCCTCGCCGTCGCCGAGGCGCTGCTGGACGGGCCGCGCGAGGTCGCCGTCGTCGGCCCGGCCGGGGACCCGGCCACGGCGGCGCTGCGGCGGGCGGCACTGCTGGGGACGGCGCCGGGGGCGGTCGTCGCGGTCGGCGAGCCGGGGCGCGAGCCGGGTGGGGAGCTGCCTGACGGGGACGGTGCCGAGGTGCCGCTGCTGGCGGACCGGCCGTTGGTCGGCGGTGCGGCGACGGCGTACGTGTGCCGGCACTTCGTCTGCGAGGCGCCGACCACCGATCCGGGGGTGCTCGGCGAGCGGCTGGGGGTCGTGGTCGAGTGACCCGGTGTGGGCGCGCGGTCGGTGTGGCCTGCGTGGTCGGGGCGGCCTGCGCGGCCTGCGTGGTCGGTGCGCTCGGATAATCGCTGGCGGGCGGGCGGCGCGTGGGGCGACGATGGGCCATGACCTGGACCTTCAGCACCTCGCTCGACGAGTTCCGGGCCCGGACGGGTCGCTTTCTGGCCGCCCGCCCGGCCGAGAACACCGTGCTGCTCACCATCGCCCACCGGCTCGCCGAGGCCGGGCTGGACGTGTTCGGGCAGCGGCCGCCGGTCTTCGGCTGGTGGCAGGCCGAACCGGGCGGCCCGATCGGCGGCGCCTTCCTGCGGACCCCGCCGTACGCCCACCGGCTCTCCTGCATGCCGGAAGCCGCGGCCGCCGAACTGGCGGCCCGACTGGCCACCGCCGAGGGGGAGTTCGCCGAGGTGACGGGCGTCGGCGGCGAAGCCGGGGTGGTCCGGGCCTTCGCCGCGGCCTGGACGGCCGCCACCGGGGCGGTCCGGGTCGACAGCGTCGAGGAACGGCTCTACCGGCTGGGCGAGTTGGCCAGCCCGCCGCGCCCGCCGCGCCCGCCGGCCGGCCGCCACCGGCTCGCCGAAGCGGCCGACCGGGAGCTGCTGATCCGCTGGTACCAGGAGTTCGCGGCCGAGGCGAGGGTCCCCGAACTCGCCGACGTGGCACGGGTGGTGGACGACCGGATCGCGGCCCGCGGCCTCCACCTCTGGGAGGACGGCGGCCGCCCGGTCGCGATGGCCGGCGCCAGTCCCGTCCTCGCCGGGATGTCCCGCATCGGCCCGGTCTACACCCCGCGCGAGAACCGCGGCCGGGGCTACGCGAGCGGCGTCACGGCGGCGGCGTCCGCCCACGCCCTCGGGCTCGGGGCGGCGGAGGCACTGCTCTACACCGACCTCGCCAACCCGACCAGCAACTCCATCTACCAGCAGATCGGCTACCGGCCGGTGGAGGACTGCCTGGTGCTGGACTTCCGGGAGGGGGAGGAGGGGTAGGGCGGTCAGGCATCCTTGGTCAGGTGGCCGCCGGTCACACCGACCACCTTCGTCCCGAAGGGGTCGGAGACCGTCCTCGCGGCGGTCGGCGCCGGCAGGTGGTCGGCGTTCTGGTAGCCCTGCGCGCAGGTGATCAGATTGCCCCCGGCCGTCTTCAGGTCCGTGGCGAGCCCGTCGAGCAGCGTCTTCCACGCACTGCTGCACCCCGTCAGCGCCGCCCCGCTCTGCCAGCCGGCCAGGCTCCCGGCGGCCGCACTGCTGGGCTCCGCCAGCTTCGCGGTCTCGTCGGGGATCTTCCCGGCGACCGTCAGCGCGTTGTTCCCGGCGGCGGTCAACTCGCCCGGCTTGACCGTGAATCCCTTGCCGTCCGCCATCATGTCCCCCCGGTGCCGTCGTGGCAGTCGTGGGCTATGGTAGCGCCGAGTAGTGGGGGGAACACTCATGGCAGATCCGGACCAGAAGGCGGGACTGGGCCGCCTCGACTTCGCCAGCCTGAAGAACGCCAAGCCGGCGGACCTGCATGCGGCGGGGGACGCCTTCGACGCGCTGCACAAGGCGTACGCGCAGCACGCCGCGGACTGGAAGAGCGGCACCACCGACCGGGTGCACGGCTCCGGCTGGAGCGGGCCGGCCGCCGATGCCGCGATCCCTTCGCTGGACGCCACCACCACCCAACTGCACGCCGCGGAAACGGAACTGGCCGCGATCGGCCAGACCGTCCGGGACTACGCGGACCTCTTCGCGCTCGCCCAGTCGAAGCTTCGGCAGGCCGTCGAGGACGCCGGTGCGAAGGGCCTGACGGTCGGCGACGACGGGGCGGTCGGCTGGCCGGCGGCGAGCGGTCCGGTGGACGCGGGCTGGGAGGCGCGACAGAAGTCAGCGGCCGACGAGATCTCCAAGCGGATCGGCGCCGCGATCACCGAGGCGGGCGCGGCCGACCAGGCGCTGGCCGGACTGCTCAACGGGTTCACCCGGCACGCCACTGACAAGTCCGGGCTCACCCTCGCGGTCGCCGAGGCCGATCAGAAGGCGGCGAGCGGGGCGAACGCGCCGTACCTGAAGGACATGCCGGCGGTGGGGGCACCCCCGACCGAGGTCAACAGCTGGTGGAACAGCCTCGGGCCGGACGGCCGGCAGTGGTTCATCGACCAGCACCCGGAGAAGATCGGGAACCTGGACGGGATTCCGGCGGAGGTGCGGGACCAGGTCAATCGGAAGTACCTGGACAGGCGGATCTCGGAGCTTGAGAAGCATCCCCGGAGTGCGGCGGAGGACGCCGAGTACAAGAAGCTGAAGCCGATCCAGGATCGACTCGACCAGGATTCCAGGGCGTCGGACGGCCGCCCTCACACCTACGTTCTCGGTATCGGCGCCGAAGGCCAGGGACGCGCGATCCTTTCCTTCGGCAACCCCGACACCGCCACCGACATCTCGTCCTACGTCCCCGGAATCACCACCGATGCCAGCTCACTCGGTAAGGCCGCTTCCGGTGACACGCCTGGCACCAACGAGTCGGAGAACGCGCTGAACGTCTGGCGGGAGGCCAACAAGAGGGTCAAGCCGGGTGGGTCGGTGGCTTCCATCGTCTGGCTGGGGTACGACCCGCCCGGGGTGGACACGCGCACGGCCTCACCGGAGCAGGCGATCAAGGGTGCGCCCGACTACGCGAGATTCGTGACCGGGCTCCGGGCGACCAACGCGAGCGGCCAGTGTGCCCACATCACGTCGATCGGGCACAGCTACGGTTCCGTCGTGGTCGGGCAGGCCACGAAGCTGGCCACCCACCAGGGGAACTACCAACTGCCGGACGATGTGGTGCTCATCGGCAGTCCTGGCGCCGGCGTGGACCGCGCCGCAGACCTTCGGCTTCCGGGTCACGTCTGGGCGGCAGCGGCGGACAACGATCCGGTCACCCACATCGTGTCGGGTCGGGGCATCATTCCCTGGCCTCTCGGGGCCCATCCGGACGAGAACTGGTTCGGACGGGATCCCGCGAGCGAGTCCTTCGGCGCCAAGCGCTTCACGGTCTCCGACTACAGCCAGGGAGCAAACCTCCTGGGAGCGCACACCAAGTACCTCACCCCGGAGTTCGGTGGTCCTTCGCTGGGCAACATCGCTTCCATCGTCACGGGCAAGGACAGCGACGTTCACCTGACCGAGGGCCGATGAGCGCCCGCTGGAAGGTGGCCGGTTCGATCGTCGTGGCCTCCGTCGTTCTGGTGGCCGTCGGCACGGCCTTGTTCTTCAACGGCTACGGGCCGCTCGCTCTGGCCGATCGTCGGGGTCGGGTGAATGCCGGTGAAGCGAAAGGCCGGATCGACAACGCCCTGCGCACCACGATGGGGGCGATCTCGCCGTCGTTGACGTATGCGGGTGCCGACTTCGAGGTGGAGCGGGAGCGTGACCGCTGGGACGGCGAGCCGAGCATGGTCTCGGACGTCACCGAGATCGTCACGGTTCGGACCACGATCTCGAAGGCGAAGCTGCCGGCTCTGATGGATCAGGTGACTCAGGCCTGGACGGCACTCGGAAGCCGGTCCGTCGACAGGTCGGACCCCACGGATGACACCGGGGAGCTGCGGGGGGTGGGACAGGCGGGGGGTGAGACCTACCTGACGTTCTATGCGAGGGCGCAACAGGACTCGACCTACCTGGTGACGTTCAGGGCGGAGGCCGGTGGAGTGCTCTACCGGCCCGCCCACGAGTACCAGCCCGTGCCCCCGCTCGCCAGAGCACCGTTCGGCGCCAAGTTCGACCCCCTCGACGATCCGTACTGGTCGCACTGACCGCCCCACGCCTCACTCCCAGTCCCACCGGATCCCCAGGATGCACGGCCGTAGGGCCGTCGCCACCAGGTGTACGCAGTGGTGTCCGTCGAGGGTCAACTCCTCGGTCTCGTAGGGGGCTTCGCCCGGGGAGTGGAGGGCGAAGCGGTGGCAGCGGACCGGGAGGGCGGTGGGGTGGAAGGTGATCTGGAGGACGTACTGGCCGGCGCCGGAGTTGAAGCCGCGGACGTATTCGCAGCTGGGTTCGGGCGAGGGGGCGTCGTCGAAGCCGTAGCCGAGGAGGTGGGTGTCGCCGGCGCGGAGGCGGCGGTCGAGGAGGAGTTCGGCGGCGAGCAGGTGGTGGGTGTGGTCGCGGCGGATGCGGCCGGGGCGGCAGTTCTCCTCGGCGCGGACGCCGACGCGGGTGATGTCGCTGCCGGGGTCGCCCTGGTAGAGGGCGAGGTAGCGGTCGATGCCGTCCCGGTGGGCGCGGAGGGCGTGTTGGGAGTCGCGGCGGGTGAGTTGGCGGTCGGGGCCGATCCGGATGCGTTCGATGTGGGTGATGGTGTGCAGGCCGGTGTCGCGCGGGCCGGCGAGGGTGGCGAGGAGGTCGTCGACGGCGGTGGGCGGGGAGATCAGGTCGCGGTAGGGGCGGACGGGCGGTCCGGGGGTGGGGGTGGTGGCGGTGCGGCGGGGGCCGAGCAGTCGGGTGAGGGAGTGTTCGGGGAGTTCGAGGACGTCTTCGAGGGCGGCGACGGCGCGCAGTGATTCGGGGCGTTCGGGGCGGCGTCGGCCCTGTTGCCAGTAACTGAGGCTGGTGAGGCCGACGTTGACGCCGCGCAGGGCGAGGCGGCGGCGGATGCGGTGCAGGGCGAGGCCGCGGGCGGTGATGGCGGTGCGCAGGGCGAGGTGGAAGGGGCCGGTGCGCAGGGCGGCGGCGAGGTCGGCTGGGTCGCTTCGGTGGATGGCGGCCTCCTGGCTGGTACCGGCCGGTCGCGGACCGGGTTTTGACCGTGAATATTCACATCCGTACGGCGGTTTGTCACCGGTCCGGGCAGCTCGCGCGGTGGTTTCCGGGGTGCCGTTCACATTCACGCCGTCGCGTTCACACCGTGTTCCGGCCCGTTCCGGGGCCGTTGACCAGCCTCCGTCAACGGCGCGATGCTCGGGGCGCGATCCGGACCGCGTCCCCCACACGGCACTTCGCTCCACTCGTGCAAGGAGGCATTCCCCCATGCCAGTTCCACGGATACGGACCCGGGCGCGGACCGCGCCCGGGGTCCGGCTGCGCCGCGCGGTCTCCCTGCTGGCCCTCGGTGTGCTGGGCCCGGCGCTGACCGCCGCGACGGCCACCCCGGCGCTCGCCGACCCGGCCGGCGCCCAGGGGCGACCCGCCCAGGTCCGCCCGGCGGCCGCGCCCGGCAGCACGGCCGACCTGGCCGGCACGTTCAAGAAGCTCAACATCACCATGCAGCAGCAACAGCAGACCAACTGGTGCTGGGCGGCGAGCGGGAACACCATCGCCACCTGGTTCGGCTACAACTACAGCCAGAACCAGTTCTGCAACGCCGCGTTCGGCCGCTCGGTCGACTCCAACTGCCCGAACAGCCAGGCCTCGCTGGCCGATGTGCAGAACGGGCTGAGCTGGGTGGGCATCACCCCCGGCTCGTACGTCACCGGCTACCTGCGCTACAGCACCGTGCAGTCCGAGGTGGACGCCAACCGGCCGGTGGAGACGCGCATCCAGTGGAGTTCGGGCGGCGGGCACATGCACGTCCTGTACGGCTACGACACCGGCAACAACTGGGTCTACTGGGGCGACCCGTGGCCGTCCAACTACCGCTACAACTGGGCGGACTACTGGTACTACGTGAACAACGACACGTTCTCCTGGACCCACTCCCTGTACCGGATCGGCGCGTGAGGACGACCATGACCGAGCTCAGCAAGGCCCGTCGGGCCGCCGTCACCGTCCTGCTCGCCGCCGGCCTCGGACTGGGGCTCGCCCCGGTCGCCCAGGCCGACGCCCGAGCCGACGCCCAGGCCGCGCCGGGTGCCCCGGTACCGGTGCCCGCCGGTGAGCTGGCCCAGGCCCGCAGCGCGGTCCAGGACCCGTCGGTGCTCGACAAGGTGGGCCACTTCTTCGCCCGCAAGGGCGTCCCGCCGACCCAGCAGCTGACCATCGGCGCCGCCGAGGAGGCGAAGGCGGCCGGTGACGCGGCGCCTCGGCTGGCCGGGGACACCGTGCCGGTCTACACCCTGGACGCCGGTTTCGTGGCCGGCACCCCGGGCGCACCGGTGGCCGAGGCCGAGTTCACGGCGAGCAAGGTGGTCGCGGCGGACGGGCAGAGCGCCTCGGTCTGGACGGTCCGCCAGGGTGACGCCTGGCGGGTGGTGAACATCGCCTCCGGCGGCGACGAGAGCGACTACGCGGCGAAGGCGGCGGACGGCGGCGGTACGGCCTTCCGGGAGCCGCAGGTCAACGCCTGGTACGTGCTGCGGGACGGCCGGGTGCTGCCGCTGGACGACGAGGCCCGGCGCTCGGTGGGCGCGGGTGGGGTGTCGCTGGCCGCGTACCAGAAGCTGGTGCACCAGCGGTACGGGGACAAGCTGCCCGGCTCGGCGTACGACCGGGCGGGCAAGGGCGGCGGGTACGACGTGAACGCCGCCGGGGAAGCCGGGCAAGCCGGGCAGGCCGCGAACGCCACGGTGACCACGGCGACCGGGTCGGGCAGGTCGGACGGAGGCTCGACGCTGCCGGCCGTGACGGCGGCCGCGGCGCTCGGGGCCACCGCGCTGGTCGGCGCGGGGGCGGCGCTGCGGCGCAGGCGGAGCGCCGGCTGACGGACGGAGCACCACGCAGGGGCCCGGCTCACCAGAGCCGGGCCCCTGCGGCGTCCGGGGCGCCCCGATAGGGCCGACCGAGCGATCACGCTCCGTGATGTGTCCTGGAAGTGCGGCTTCCGCACAAGGAATTGACGCAACGTTGATCTGTCGTTCGCCGCCCCGGGGCGGTGACGGGTGACTGACGGTAGATAGCATGTGGCAATCGGTCAGTGCTGACCGGACGCGTGCCGAGAGCGGAGAAGGGGTGGGGCGGCAGGAGCCGACCACGAGCCCGGCGCCGGGAAAGGGGAGCCGAAGTGGCCGACAGTGACGACAGGCAGGCGATGGCCCAGATGTGGGGCGCGGTCGTGGTGGTGGGGTCCGCGCTGGCCGTGGTCGCGGCCTATCTGATCAAGGGTGCGCCGCTGGTCCTCGCGGTCGCCGGGGTCGAGACGCTGCTGCTCATGGTGTACGTCGGCCGGCGTTGGCGGGCGATGCACCGGCAGGCCTCCCCGGCCGGGCACCGGTCCCGGCGGGGCATCCCGGACGCCGCCCACTGCGAGCGCTGCCGCCGGGCCCGCGAGGCGCTGGACGCCCGGCAGGCGCGCGGGCGGGGCGGGTCGGCCGCCCGGGCGGTGCGTCCGGAGATCGAGTCGGAGCTGCCGGAGGCGTTGGAGCCGCTGGAGTCGGCCGACGCGCTGCACTTCCCGGATGCCCGGTCGTCGGCGCGGTCGGTGCAGTCGGCCTCGGACGGTGCCGAGCACCCGTCCCTCCCGTACCGCCCGCAGGGCCGGGCCGGGTACGAGCGGCCCTGGACGGCGGAACGGGCGACCGCCCGGTCCGTGGACCGGACGACCGCCCGTCGGGGTGCGCCGGGTTCAGCCGGTCGCGCTGTACGCCACCAGTGAAACGCCGACGTACTGCACGATGAAGGCGCCGAGGGTGAAGGCGTGGAACACCTCGTGGAAGCCGAACCAGCGCGGTGAGGGGTTGGGCCGCTTGAGCCCGTACACCACGCCGCCGATGCTGTAGAGCACCCCGCCGACGATCATCAGCACCAGGACGGCCACCCCGCCGGTGCGCAGGAAGTCCGGCAGGAAGAACGCGGCGGCCCAGCCCAGCGCGATGTACACGGGGGTGTAGAGCCAGCGCGGCGCGCCGACCCAGAACACCCGGAAGGCTATGCCGGCCAGTGCTCCGCCCCAGGCGACCCAGAGCAGGATCTGCTGGTCGGCGCCCTTGAGCAGCAGCATCGTGAACGGCGTGTAGGTGCCCGCGATGATCAGGAAGATGTTCGCGTGGTCCAGCCGGCGCAGCACGGCGTCCCCGCGCGGGCCCCAGGTGAAGCGGTGGTACACCGCGCTGACGCCGAACAGCAGCCAGGCGCTGACCGAGTAGATCGCGCAGGCGATCTTGGCCGGCGTGGAGTCGGCCAGGCAGATCAGCACGATCCCGGCGGCGACGGTGGCGGGGAACATCCCGGCGTGCAGCCAGCCGCGCCACTTCGGCTTGTCCTCCCGGTGTCCGGCCGGGCCCTCCCCAGTGCTCTCCGCGAGCGCAGCAGCAGTCATGGGCAGCATGCTACCCGTGACCTACGGAACCGTAGGTTACTAGCGCGTAATGAAGTGGCGCTCATCACTCTTAGACGTTTTGGAGCAATTGGAGTGTGGCGCCGCGCACTCTGGCTCCGGTGCGGACGGCTGGTTACCGATCAGTAATCGTACTTAGTGTAGTAAAAGATGCGTCAATTTCGCCGCAGTGCCGCGTTGAGGGCTCAGACCCGGAGCTACGCTGCAAGCACCCTCAGACCCCCGCAACGCCATCTCCCCGCCGGGATGGCGTGAAACGGAGCGATCGTGTCGTACGAGATCTCTGCTCTCAGCGCATCCGCGCCCACCCGCCACAAGCAGCTGCTCGCTTGGGTGAGCGAGATCGCCGAGCTCACCCAGCCGGCCCGCATCGAGTGGTGCAACGGTTCCGACGAGGAGTACCAGCGCCTCGCGGACCTGCTGGTGGCTCAGGGCACCTTCAGGAAGCTGAACGAGGAGAAGCGCCCCAACTCCTACTACGCCGCCTCGGACCCCTCGGACGTGGCGCGCGTCGAGGACCGCACCTTCATCTGCTCCGAGCAGGAGAAGGACGCCGGCCCGACCAACCACTGGAAGGCCCCCGCCGAGATGCGGGAGATCTTCCGTGGCGAGCAGGGCCTGTTCCGCGGCTCGATGAAGGGCCGCACGATGTACGTCGTGCCCTTCTCGATGGGCCCGGTCGGCTCCCCGCTGGCCGCGTACGGCGTCGAGATCACCGACTCCGCCTACGTCGCGGTGTCGATGCGCGTGATGACCCGGATGGGCCAGGCCGTGCTCGACCAGCTCGGCGAGGACGGGGAGTTCGTCAAGGCCGTGCACACCGTCGGCGCCCCGCTGGCCGACGGCCAGGCGGACGTGCCGTGGCCGTGCAACAGCACCAAGTACATCTCGCACTTCCCGGAGACCAAGGAGATCTGGTCCTTCGGCTCGGGCTACGGCGGCAACGCCCTGCTCGGCAAGAAGTGCTACGCGCTGCGCATCGCCTCGACCATGGCCCGCGACGAGGGCTGGCTGGCCGAGCACATGCTGATCCTGAAGCTCACCCCGCCGTCCGGCGAGGTCAAGTACGTCGCGGCGGCCTTCCCGTCGGCCTGCGGCAAGACCAACCTGGCCATGCTCCAGCCGACCATCCCGGGCTGGAAGGTCGAGACCATCGGCGACGACATCGCCTGGATGCGGTTCAACAAGGGGGACGGCCGCCTCTACGCGATCAACCCCGAGGCCGGCTTCTTCGGCGTCGCCCCCGGCACCGGCGTGGACACCAACGCCAACGCCATCGACACCCTCTGGGGCAACACCGTCTTCACCAACGTCGCCCTCACCGACGACGGCGACGTGTGGTGGGAGGGCCTCACCGAGGAGCCCCCGGCGCACCTGACCGACTGGCGCGGCAACGACTGGACCCCCGAGTCCGGCACCCCGGCCGCCCACCCGAACGCCCGCTTCGCCGTCCCGGCCGCGCAGTGCCCGACCATCGCCCCCGAGTGGGAGGACCAGGCGGGCGTGCCGATCTCGGCGATCCTGTTCGGCGGCCGCCGGGCCACCGCCGTCCCGCTGGTCACCGAGTCCTTCGACTGGCAGCACGGCGTCTTCCTGGGCGCCAACATCGCCTCCGAGAAGACCGCCGCCGCCGAGGGCACGGTGGGCGAGCTGCGCCGCGACCCGTTCGCGATGCTGCCGTTCTGCGGCTACAACATGGGCGACTACTTCGCCCACTGGCTGAAGGTCGGCGCCGAGGCGGACGCCGCCAAGCTGCCGAAGATCTACTACGTCAACTGGTTCCGCAAGAACTCCGAGGGCAGCTTCGTCTGGCCCGGCTACGGCGAGAACAGCCGCGTGCTCAAGTGGATCGTCGAGCGCCTGGAGGGCACCGCCGAGGGCGTCGAGACCCCGATCGGCGTCCTGCCGAAGGTCGACGGCTTCGACCTGGGTGACCTGAAGCTGTCCGAGGAGGACCTCGCCCTGCTCTTCACCGTGGACGCCGACATCTGGCGCCAGGAGGCCGCGCTGGTGCCGGCCCACCTGGAGCTGTTCGGCGACCACACCCCGAAGGAGCTGTGGGACGAGTACCGGAGCCTCGTCGCGCGCCTCGGCTGAGCCTGAGCCTCAGTCGAGCGAGAGGTCGGCGCGCCGCACGAACGGCGCGCCGACCGAGTGACAGGACGGCCGGAGTTCCGCCGGGCGGTCTTTCCCCGACCAAGGAGACCGCCCGGGCCGGGACTCCGGCCGTAGTGCTTTCCCCTGGACCCTCGCCGGGTGTTCCCCCTCCGGCGAGGGGGTCAGGGCTGGGTGTAGCCGCTGAGGAAGTCGCCGATCCTGGTCACCGCGTCGGTGATCTCCTCCGGCCGGGGCAGCGTGACCAGCCGGAAGTGGTCCGGCTCGGGCCAGTTGAAGCCGGTGCCCTGGACCAGCAGGATCCGCTGGGAGCGCAGCAGGTCCAGCACCATCTGGGCGTCGTCCTTGATCTTGTAGACCTTCGGGTCCAGCCGGGGGAAGGCGTACAGCGCGCCCTTCGGCTTGACGCAGCTCACCCCGGGGATCTGGTTCAGCAGCTCGTACGCCGCGTCCCGGGAGGCCAGCAGCCGGCCGCCGGGCAGCACCAGGTCCTTGATCGACTGCCGTCCGCCGAGCGCGGCGGCCACCGCGTGCTGGGCGGGCATGTTGGCGCACAGCCGCATCGAGGCGAGCACGGTCAGGCCCTCGACGTAGCTGCGGGCGCGCTGGCGGTCGCCGGAGAGCACCATCCAGCCGGAGCGGAAACCGGCGACCCGGTAGGACTTGGACAGTCCGTTGAAGGTGACGCAGAAGAGGTCCGGGGCCAGGGTGGCCAGCGGGACGTGCTCGGCGTCGTCGTAGAGGATCTTGTCGTAGATCTCGTCCGCGTAGACCACGAGTTGGTGCCGGCGGGCGATCTCTGCGATGCCCTCCAGCACCTCGCGCGGGTAGACCGCGCCGGTCGGGTTGTTCGGGTTGATCACCACGATCGCCCTGGTCCGGTCGGTCACCTTGGACTCGATGTCGGCGAGGTCCGGGTACCACTCGGCCTGCTCGTCGCAGCGGTAGTGCACCGCGGTGCCGCCGGCCAGTGAGACCGAGGCGGTCCACAGCGGGTAGTCCGGCGCCGGGACGAGCACCTCGTCGCCGTCGTCCAGCAGCGCGGTCATGGCGAGCTGGATCAGCTCGGAGACGCCGTTGCCGAGGAAGACGTCGTCGACGGAGAGCCCGTGCAGCCCGCGGTCCTCGTAGTGCATCACCACCGCGCGGCGGGCCGAGAGCAGACCCTTGGAGTCGCCGTACCCGTGCGCGTTCGAGAGGTTGCGGAGGATGTCCTGGAGGATCTCCGGGGGCGCCTCGAAGCCGAAGACGGCCGGGTTGCCGGTGTTGAGCTTGAGGATGCGGTGGCCCTGTTCCTCCAGCCGCATCGCCTCGTCGAGCACCGGGCCGCGGATGTCGTAGCAGACGTTGGCGAGCTTGCTGGACTGGATGACCTGCATGCCTGCCTACTTTAGGGGCACCTTGGCACCCCGCGCGGGGAGTCCGGGAGGGTGGCTCGCCGGGCCCGGAAGGGCCTCCTTGGATCGACAGGTGGGGGCGTCGAACCGCCTTCCAAACCGCTGGCCGAATGTCCGGAATGCTCATGTATGTGAGGAAGGCCGGCGAATCCTCGGATGGAATCCGGCCCCGAACGAGACGGACGGCACACCGTCCGTCCGGACGGGACGGGAAGATGGGGCCCGGTGCGTCGACGAGGAGGGGGTGCGCCGGTGGTGGTCGTGGTGGTGACCGGGGCGGTGCTGGTCGGGCTCCTGCTGGCTCCGCTGCTGCGCGGACTGATCGCCCGCTTCGCCGTGCCCGAGGGCGAACCCCGGTGCGGGGCATGCCCGTTGTGCGACCGGGCGGTCGGGTTGCTGCTGCCGCCGAGCGGTCGCTGCCCGGGCTGCCGGGGGCGGCTGGGCGCGGGCGCGGGAACGGTGGAGGCGGTCACGGCGGCGGTCGCGGTCGGGGTCGCGTACGCGGCGGACGGGGCGGTGGTGGCGGCGCTCGCCTGGGCCGGCGCGCTCGGCGTGGCGCTCGGCTTCACCGACGTCCGGGTGCGCCGGCTGCCGTACCGGCTGACCGGGCCGCTGCTGGCCGGGGTGGCCGTGCTGCTGACGGCGGCGGCGCTGGCCGAGGGGCGCCCGGGCGTGCTGCTGCGCTGCCTGCTGGTCGCGCTGGCGGTCGGGGCGCTGCTCGAAGTCGCCGTCCAGATCGGGGCCCTGGGGCCCGGCGACTCCCCGCTCGGGTTCGTCCTGGGCGGACTGCTCGGCTGGTACGGCTGGTGGGTCGCGATCGGCGGGCTGGTCGCCGCGGTGGTGCTGGCCGGGCTGTGGGGCACCCTGCGGGCGCTCGCCCTGCTGGTCCGCCGCCGCCCGTGGCGGGGGCTCGACGTTCCGGTCGGCCCGTTCCTGCTGCTCGGCGCCCTCACGGCGGTGCTGGCCCGCTGACGCGCAAGGGGCCGCTGACGCACAAGGGCCCGCTGACGCACAAGGGCCCGCTGACGTGCAAGGGTTCGCCGACACCCAAGGCCCGTTGACGCGGAAGGGGCCCGCCGTACCGGTTCCGGTACGACGGGCCCCGCCGTCGGCGCGCGAGCCCCACCCTCAAGGAGCGGCGCGCCGAAGGGAGTTGCGGATCGGGGAGCGGGTTACGGCATCTTGTGGACGAACGGGCCGACCGCGTTGGAGAACGCGTTGCCGTTGTTGGCGTCCCAGTTGGTGGACCAGGTCATCGCGCCGCGGATGGTGGGCCACTTGGCCGGCGGCACGAAGCTGCCGCAGTTGTTGCCGGTGGCCAGGCAGTTGAGCGCGTTGTTCACCACCGAGGGGTCGACGTAGCCGCCGCCCGCCGCCTTGCCGGAGGCCGGGACGCCGATGCCGACCTGGTCGGGCCGCAGGCCGCCCTGGATGTGGGTGCAGACCTGGGAGGTGATGAAGTCGATCGTGCCCTGGTTGTAGACCTTGCCGTCGCAGCCGTTCATGCCGCCCGAGTTGTAGAACTGGGTGTTGACGACGGTCAGGATGTCCTTGGTGTTCAGCGCCAGCTGGAAGTAGGCGCCGGCGGTGCTGTACATCCCGATCGTCTCGGGGGCCATGGTGAGCACGAAGCCGGGGCCGACCTTGGCCTGCAGGGTGTGCAGTGCGTCGCCGAGCGGGCCGGCCTGGACGCCGTTCTCCAGGTCGACGTCGATGCCGTCGAAGCCGTAGTCCTTGATGATCGAGTAGGCGCTGTTGGCGAAGTTCGCCCCGGCGGTGCCGTCGCCGACGCTGATCGCGCCGTTCTGGCCGCCGATGGAGAGGACGACCTTCTTGCCGGCCGCCTGCTTGGCCTTGATGTCCGCGCGGAACTGGGCGTCGGTGTAGCCGCCGAGCGCCTTGGACAGGCCCGGGTCCAGGGTGAAGCTGATCGCGCCGGTCTGGGTCGGCACGGCGTCGGCGAAGGAGACCGCGATGATGTCGTACGCGTTCTGGACGTCGCTCAGGCGCTGCGGGGTGGAGCCGTTGTCGAAGTTCTGCCAGTAGCCGGTGAGCGCGTGCGCGGGCAGCCCGGTGGCCGGCGGGGTGCCGGTCGGGGTCGCGGTCGGGGTGGCCGTGGGGGTCGGGGTGGAGGTCGGCGTCTGGGTGGGCGTCGCCGTGGGGGTGACGGTGGGGGTGACCGTCGGGGACGGGCTGGCCGTGGCCGTCGGCGTCGGGGTGGAGCTGGGGGTGGCCGTCGGCGAGGGCGTGGAGCCGCCGCCGCCCGGGCCGACCAGCGCGACGTCGTCGGCGAGGTAGGCGCTCTGCCCGTACCAGCCGTGCAGGTAGACCGTGACGCTGGTGGTGTTGGCCCCGGTGGTGAAGGTGCTGGACAGCTGGTTCCAGCTGCTCTGGTTCGACCAGCTGGACGGGTCGGTGCCGCCGGTGCCGCGCGCGCCGAGGTAGACGTACGGGCCCTGCACCCAGGCGCTCAGCGAGTAGCTGGTGTTGGGCAGCACGCTGACGGTCTGGGTGCACTCGGCGGTGTCGCCCGCGCCCGGGGTGGCCTGCAGCGCGCCGCTGCCGGAGTGTGCCGGCGAGGACACCGCGGCCGCGCCGCCGGTGCAGGACCAGCCGCTCAGACCGGACTCGAAACCGCCGTTGGTGACCAGGTTGCCGTCCGCCGCGCTGGCGCCGCCGGCGAAGAGCGCGAGGCCGCCGCCGGCCAGGGCGAGGGCGGTGGCACCGGCCGCGAGGGCCGGGAGGGGGATGCGCCGGCGCCGGTGCGCGGGCTGGTTCGGCGTACGGGCCATGGGGTGACGCTCCTGGGGAAGGAGCGGCCGCCGCGGTGGGGGGCGCGGCGGCCGCGTGTGGGGGAGGGGTCCGCAGGTGACTCACGGGGCGGTTCGGGTTTCGTTCCGCCCCGGGTCAAAAGCTGGACTAGACCATTGCCGGCCGTCAAGCATCGGTGGACCGGTTTACGGCTCCCTTAAGGAACCGGAGACCGTTCCGTGTCCACGACAGGAGCCCCGCCCCGGAGGCCCGGACACGCCCGTCGGGACAGACTTCGTACAGGACCGTGACCAGACCGCTACCTGCTGCTTTACCCAGTACCCGCACGCGGGAGTAGGCTGCGCCGGGGCGGTGCCGCACCAGCCCGAACGAGCACGGAGGGGCCGGGAAAAGCATGGGTCTGCGCGATGTCGCCGAACGGACGCCGGGGCTCCGCACCCTGCTGGGCGGGATGTACGGGCTCTACGGCCGCCGGGTCGAGGTCCACCTCGCGCGCACCCCGCACCACATCGGCGTGATCCTGGACGGCAACCGCCGCTGGGCCAAGGCCGCCGGCGGCTCCACCGCGTACGGCCACCAGCGCGGCGCCGACAAGATCAGCGAGTTCCTCGGCTGGTGCGACGAGACCCACGTCAAGGTCGTCACCCTGTGGATGCTCTCCACCGACAACCTGGACCGCCCGGCCGACGAGCTGGTCCCGCTGCTCGGCATCATCGAGGACGCCGTCACCGGCCTGGCCGCCGCCCGCCGCTGGCGGGTCAACCCGGTCGGCGCGCTGGACCTGCTCCCGCAGCACACCGCCGACGTGCTCAAGCGCGCCGCCGACGAGACCGCCGGGATCGACGGCATCACCGTCAACGTCGCGGTCGGCTACGGCGGCCGGCACGAGATCGCCGACGCCGTCCGCTCGCTGCTCCAGGAGCACGCCGGGCGCGGCACCGCGATCGAGGAACTGGCCGAGATCCTGACCGTCGAACACATCTCCGAGCACCTCTACACCCGCAACCAGCCCGACCCGGACCTCATCATCCGCACCTCGGGCGAGCAGCGGCTGTCCGGATTCCTGCTCTGGCAGAGCGCCCACAGCGAGTTCTACTTCTGCGAGGCGTACTGGCCGGCCTTCCGCAAGGTCGACTTCCTCCGCGCGCTGCGCGCCTTCGAACAGCGGAACCGGCGGCTCGGCCTCTGACCCGGGGCGCCCGTCCGGGCATTCCGGGCGGCGCATCCGGGTGGAATGACCGCCGTTGGGATGGCCTACCCGGGCCCCGCGCGAGGCCAAACGTTCACCGGCAATGATCCGTCAGTTCGCCGGGGGCGCGAATGCACCGCCCCCCGCCTGGGAATACTCCAGTCAGTCCGGTCCCGAGGCCACCGGGGCAGCGGGGGCCGGCATGCCGCGGATGACGCAGGGTCATCCGCTCTGGAGGCCTAGTGGTCAGTTCCAAGAGCCGCCGGACACCAGACCGGCGCACGTACGTTCTCGACACCAGCGTGCTGCTGGCGGACCCGCTCGCCATGACGCGCTTCGAGGAGCACGAGGTCGTCCTCCCGGTGGTGGTCGTCACCGAGCTGGAGGCCAAGCGCCACCATCCCGAGCTGGGCTACTTCGCCCGCCAGGCGCTGCGCCTGCTCGACGACTACCGCATCCGGCACGGCCGGCTCGACGAGCCGATCCCGGTCGGCGAGCTGGGCGGCACGATCCGGGTCGAGCTCAACCACTCGGACGTCTCGATACTGCCGGTCGGCTACCGGGCGGGCGGCGGCGAGGCGGACACCCGGATCCTGGCGGTCGCCCGCAACCTACAGGCCGAGGGGTACGACGTCACCGTCGTCTCCAAGGACCTCCCGCTGCGGATCAAGGCCAGCTCGGTGGGCCTGCTCGCCGAGGAGTACCGGGCCGAGCTGGCGATCACCTCCGGCTGGACGGGGATGTCCGAGCTGCACGTCGCGGCGGACCAGGTGGACGCGCTGTTCGCGGCCGGCCACGACGCCGCGGTGGACGTCGAGGGGGTCGAGGAGCTGCCGGTGCACACCGGACTGGTGCTCACCTCGGAGCGCGGCCGGGCACTCGGCCGGGTGACCGGCGACGGGCGGGTCCGGCTGGTGCGCGGTGAGCGCGAGGCGTTCGGGCTGCGCGGTCGCAGCGCCGAACAGCGGGTGGCGCTGGACCTGCTGCTCGACCCGGAGATCGGCATCGTCTCGATGGGCGGTCGGGCCGGCACCGGCAAGTCGGCGCTGGCGCTGTGCGCGGGACTGGAAGCGGTGCTGGAGCGGAGGCAGCACCGCAAGGTGATGGTCTTCCGGCCGCTGTACGCGGTCGGCGGCCAGGAGCTCGGCTACCTGCCGGGCTCCGAGGCGGAGAAGATGGGCCCCTGGGCGCAGGCGGTCTTCGACACCCTCTCGGCGGTCACCACCCCGGACGTGATCGAGGAGGTCATCGCCCGCGGGATGCTGGAGGTCCTGCCGCTGACCCACATCCGGGGGCGCTCGCTGCACGACGCCTTCGTGATCGTGGACGAGGCGCAGTCGCTGGAGCGCAACGTCCTGCTGACGGTGCTGTCCCGGATCGGCCAGGGCTCGCGGGTGGTGCTCACCCACGACGTGGCGCAGCGGGACAACCTCAGGGTCGGCCGGTACGACGGCGTGGTGGCGGTGGTGGAGAAGTTGAAGGGGCACCCGCTCTTCGCCCACATCACCCTCACCCGCTCGGAGCGTTCGCCGATCGCGGCGCTGGTCACGGAGATGCTGGAGGACATCAACCCGTGAACTGCCCCTGATCGGGGCATAGTCGGACAATAGGGTCAACTCGCGGCGCGGGGCCTGCTCCTGACGGGGCAGGCCCCGTCCCTTTCATCACATCGAGTGCTTTCTGTCCGGAGAACTCCCGCACGGTGAATGTGACATGCGCCACGCAGGCGGGAATTGCGTCGACAGTGCCCGGTGCGGCATGGTGAGGGTTCTGTCAGGCCCCGCGTACGGCGCGGCAGGGCTTCCGGACTCCGGGAGTCCGGCCCCGGAAGGTCCGCCAACTCCGGTCGGTGGACGCACAATTGAAGACCGAGAGCCGTACGCCGCCCGATTCCAACGCCCGGTCGCCTCAACCGACCGGACGCCGGGTCAGCACCTCCCGTGACCAGAGCACCTACGGAGGTCCGTGCCAAGGGGCATGTTGCGTCCGCACGGTCACGCGTGGGCGATGCTGGAAGGAAACCATGTGACTCGGATCTCGGTCCGGGGAGTTGCTGTGGCCTCCGCCACCGCCGTCACCGCTGTCGGTGCCGTCGTGGGTATGGCCTCGGGCAGCGAGGGCAAGACCACGCAGACGGTCGACGTCGCCGGCGCGACCCTGCTCGCCGAAGTCCCCTCAGGCGCCCAGGCACAGACCGCCAGTGACAACATCGGACAGCAGGCATCCGCCCAGCAGGCTTCCGCCGACGCGGCCGCCAAGGCCGCCGCCGAGCAGAAGGCCGCCGAGGAGGCCGCGCGCCAGAAGGCCGCCGCGGACGCCCAGGCCAAGGCCGACGCGCAGGCGAAGGCCGACGCGGACAAGGCCGCCAAGGCCGCCGCCGACCAGCGCGCCGCCGCCGACGCCGCCGCCAACCGCTCCAAGGCGCGTTCGGCGATGTCCGCGGTCGACAACAGCGCGCCGCCGGTCTCGGTCAGCCCCGGCTCCGTCCAGGACATGGCCCGGCAGATCGTCGGCAACGACGCCCAGTTCCAGTGCTTCAGCCAGATCGTGAAGCGCGAGAGCGGCTGGGACTACACCGCGACCAACAGCGGTTCCGGTGCCTACGGCCTGGTCCAGGCGCTGCCCGGTTCCAAGATGGCCTCGGCCGGTGCCGACTGGCGCACCAACCCGGCGACCCAGATCAAGTGGGGTGTCGGCTACATGAACAGCCGCTACGGCAGCCCCTGCGGTGCCTGGTCGTTCTGGCAGGCCCACAGCTGGTACTAGGAGGGACCGCCGCCCCCGGGCGGCGCACCCTTCCGCACGGCCCCCGGCCGCTCGTCCCGTTCGACGGGCGGCCGGGGGCCGTGGCGTTCTCCGGCGGACGCCGGAGCAGGGCGGGCCGCGCCGCCCGGGCTGCGCTGACCAGTGCGCCCGCGGGCGGTGCGGTCCTGGGTGCGGACGCGGGGCGCGGGAAGGGGTCCTGGATGCTTCCCGCACCGGCCGGTCCGCCGACGGTTGGTCCGACGGGGACGAGTGGTTCCGCAGGAACGACTCGTCGTCCCGTTCGGACTCCTCCCCAGCGAAACCTGGGCGAAACCATCGTGAATCCGGCGATTTGTCCCACTTTGTGGAAAGAACCCGTCGAGTCGAACACCCCTGGCGGGCGGACTCGCCCCACCCCTGCCGGGTAGCGTCATCCCTGACGGCCGTGGCGGGACCCACGGCGTACCGCCGGACTCGGCGGGTCCGGCAGGGAAGCGGTGGTAGTGCGGATGGCGCGGGGCGGAAAGGCCTTGAAGGCCGTGGCCAAGGGCATGGCCGTGGTGGCGAGCGCGGCCGCCGTGATCGAACGGCGCCGACGCGCCGGGATGGCGGCCGATCCGCACGAGCTCCCGGTTCCCGTCCACGCGGAGGTGCCGGGCCCGGTGCCGGTCCCGCGCGCCGACCCGGCTCCCGCTCCCACTCCCGTCCCTGCCGCCGTCCCCGCCACTCCCGTTCCTGTGCCGGTCGCCGACGCGGCCCCGGCGCCCACGGCCCCCGCACCCGCCGCGCCCGGCGGACTCGGCCGGGAGCACCACCCCGGACGGCCCGCCACCCCCGCCGAGGCGGTGCCCTGGGGCCTGCGGGTGGCCGCCGAGTCGACCTGGCGACTGCTGCTGCTCGGCGCCGCGCTCTACGTCCTCTTCTACGTCGTCGACATGCTGCGCCTGGTCGCCTTCTCGGTGCTGGCCTCGCTGCTGATCACCGCACTGCTGGAGCCCTCGGTCTCCTGGCTGCGCCGGCGCGGGGTGCCGCGCTCGCTGGCGGCCGGCGGGGTGTTCCTCAGCGGTCTGGCCGGGATCGGGCTGGTCGGCTGGTTCGTGGTCTGGCAGGTGTCCACCAACCTGCCGGACGTCACCAACCAGGTGAAGACCGGCGTCAACCAGCTGCGCGACTGGCTGATCACCGGGCCGTTCCACCTGACCCAGCAGCAGATCACCGACTTCGCCAACCAGATCACCAAGGCCATCACCACCAACACCGACCAGATCACCTCGGCCTCGATCACCGGCGCGCAGATCGCCGTCGAGATCCTGACCGCGCTGCTGATGACCTTCTTCACCACCTTCTTCTTCCTCTACGACGGCGCGAAGATCTGGAACTGGGCGCTGCGCGGCCTGCCCCGGCAGTCCCGGTTCGCGATGGCCGGGGCCGGCCCGAAGGCCTGGATCACGCTCACCGCGTATGTGCGCGGCACCGTCTGCGTGGCCTTCATCGACGCGGTCTGCATCGGCGTCGGCATCGACCTGCTGGGCGTGCCGCTGGCCATGCCGCTGGCCGTGATCATCTTCCTCGGCGCCTTCGTCCCGCTGGTCGGCGCCCTGGTCACCGGAACGGTCGCGGTGCTGATCGCGCTGGTCACCCAGGGGCCGTGGACGGCGCTGATGGTGCTGGTCGTGCTGATCGCGGTGATGCAGGTGGAGAGCCACATCCTCCAGCCGCTGATCCTCGGCCGGGCCGTCCGGGTCCACCCGCTCGGCGTGGTCCTCGGCGTCGCGGCCGGCGGCATCATCGGCGGCATCGGCGGTGCGGTGGTCGCCGTCCCGCTGATCGCCGTCATCAACACCGTGGTCGCCCATCTGCGGCGCCGCAACGAAGCCGGCCAGGCGGTGTTCACGGCCCTCGAAGCCGCCCGCGAGGCCGCCGAACGCACCGCCGCGGCCCAGCCGACACCGGCGACAACGGCCCAGCCAACGGCGGCCCAGCCGGTGGTGGACTAGGGCGTCGGTCCGTCACCGGGGGTCGTCCGGGCTGATCCGGTCGCCGTGGCCGCTGACGATCCGGCCGATGTTGTCGATCGAGGTGCGGTCGTCGCCGGGGCCGTCGTCCCAGTAGGACGAGTGCGCGGTGAAGTCGGGGGAGCCGCCGTCCACGGCGAAGCGGCGGGCGCCGAAGTCCGCGCCGGCCGGGTCCCGGGCGTACCAGCCGAGGTGCGAGACGTGGTCCCAGGCGGCGGCGCCGACGTAGGTGTGACCGGCGCCCACCGAGAACTCCGAGGCGTGCGACGCGTCGGTGCCGGGGCTGCCGACCAGGATGACGTCGTCGGCCGCGATCCCGACCGGTCCCCGCGCGGCGAGGCCGACCAGCAGCGAACCGAAGCTGTGGCCCTGGGCCGTGACGTGGGCCGGCGGACCCCGGTGGGTGACGCGCTGTCCGTCGAGGAACCTGCGGTAGGCGTCGACGCCGCCCCGGGCGCGGGCCCGGTCGCCGGCCTCCGGGAAGGTGAGCGGGGCGTCGTAGCCCAGCCAGGCGATGGACGCCGTGCTGCGGGTCGGGTCGGCGCGCCGGGCCGCGTCGTACACGGCCTTCGCCCGGTCGGCGTCCCCGCCGCCGATCCGCCGCAGTGTGGTGCCCAGGCCGCCGACCAGGGTGGTGACGTCGTCGGCGGTGTCCGGGTCGCCGAAGGAGATGATCCCGCGGCCCTGCCCGCGCCCGCCGATGCCGAGCAGCAGGACCGGCGGGTCCGTCCCGTCGGTCCGGCGCAGCCGTTCGGCGATCCGGCGGTACCCGCTCAGCTTCAGATCGCCGTACGGGTCGGACGACGGCCCGCCGGGCCGGTACCCGGCGATGAGTCGCGGCAGGAGGATCCGGTTGGCCCGGTCCCGGGCCGCGGCGGGGACGCCGTCGCGGTCGCCGACCAGGTCCGGGTGCTCCTCGATCAGCCAGCGCTGCCGGTCGACGGGCAGCGCGTTCCACCAGGCGTTCACCTCGACGGGTGACGCTCCGTCCGCCGGGACGCCGCCGAGCAGCAGGTTGTCCGGGGCGAGGCCGAGGTCGAGCCGGTCGCCGAGGGCGCGGTGCGGGTCGAGGCCGGTGCCGTCGCGGGCGCGGGCGGTGTAGTGCCGGAGCCGGGCGGCGAGGGCCCGGTCGACGGTGTCGGCCTCGGTGAGGGCGGTGCCGATGCGGGCGGCGAGGGCCTCGGCGGTCCGGGCGCGGGCGCCCTCGTCCGCGGAGTCGTGCCGGTCGGCGGGGGAGGCGGCCGCCGGGTCGACGGCGCCGTGTTCGTCGACCGCTATGCCCGCGGCCCGTACGTCCTCCAGGGCCTTGCGCAGGGCCGACTGGGCGAGGACGAGGGCGTCGGCACCGGTCCGGAGGGCCTGGCCGATCTGCCCGAGTTCGGTGCGGGCCGCCGTCAGTCCGCCGGTGGTGCGCCGGAGGGCGGGGGCCGCCGCGTCGGCGGCGGGGCCGGTCCAGTCGGCGGCGGTCAGCCGTCGCTCGACGCCGTCGCGCCAGTTCTCCAGGTGCCGTCCGAAGTCGCCGCGCAGTCGCTCGTACGCGTCGGCGGTGTCGTGCAGCAGGGCGAAGTCGGTGTCGCGCAGCGTCGCGAGGTCCATGGCCGTCGGCCCCCTGCCCGCAGTGGTGTCGTGCACGGATCGCCTTGCACTGTAGCGGAGTTGGGCCCGCCCGCGGCCTGCGGAAACGCCGACGGGCCCCTCCGGCAAGCGGAGGGGCCCGTCAGGGAGTGCGGGGTGCGTCAGGCGCCGGCGGCGGCGAGGGCGGCCTCGGAGTCGAGGACACCGGCCACGGCCTGCAGGACGGCGGCGATCTTCATCGAGGCCTGGACGACCTCGCGCTCGACGCCGGCCTTGCGCAGCACGGCCTCGTGCGAGTCGAGGCACTGGCCGCAGCCGTTGATGGCCGAGACGGCGAAGCACCAGAGCTCGAAGTCGACCTTCTCGACGCCCGGGGTGCCGATGATGTTCATCCGCAGACCGGCCCGCATCGTGCTGTACTCCTTGTCGGAGAGCAGGTGCAGCGTCCGGTAGTAGACGTTGTTCATCCCCATGATCGCGGCCGCGCCCTTGGCGGCGGTGTACGCCTCCGGGGAGAGGTTGGCCTTGGCCTCGGGCTCCAGCTCGCGCAGCAGGCCGGGGCTGCGGGTGGCCATCGCGCAGGACAGCACGGTGCCCCAGAGCTGCTGGGCGGGGAGGTCGGAGTTGCCGATGACCGAGCCCAGGTTGAGCTTGAGGTCCTTGGCGTAGTCCGGGAGGGCGGCCTTCAGGTCGTCGAGGGCCATGGGTCAGCCCGCCAGCAGGGCCTGGGCGTCGAGGGTGTCCTCGCCCTTGGTCCAGTTGCACGGGCACAGCTCGTCGGTCTGCAGGGCGTCCAGCACCCGCAGGACCTCCTTGGGGTTACGGCCGACGGAGCCGGCGGTGACCATGACGAACTGGATCTCGTTGTTCGGGTCGACGATGAACACGGCGCGCTGGGCGGTGCCGTCCTCGCCCTCGACGCCGCAGGCGCGCATCAGGTCGTGCTTGATGTCGGCCAGCATCGGGAAGGGCAGGTCGCGCAGGTCCTTGTGGTCCTTGCGCCAGGCGTGGTGCACGAACTCGGAGTCGCCGGAGACGCCGAGGATCTGGGCGTCACGGTCGGCGAACTCGTCGTTCAGCTTGCCGAACGCGGCGATCTCGGTCGGGCAGACGAAGGTGAAGTCCATCGGCCAGAAGAAGACGATCTTCCACTTGCCCTCGTAGGTCTTGTGGTCGATGTCGGCGAAGGCGCTCGCGGCATCCAGGTCGACACAGGCCTTGAGGTCGAACTCGGGGAACTTGTCACCGATCGTGAGCACGTTCGCTTCTCCTGAAGTGAGACTGAGGGGAGTTTTGTCCGGATTCCGGACACCACCCACAATTCCACATCGTGGACTGATCAGGGAAATAGCTAGACTGGATGTGTCTGATCGGAGATTGCTATCAGTACCGAACCGCCCACGTCCCGTCCCCGCCCCCGCAGGGCCGCCGCCGGCAAACCCGAGCCGACTGTGGGGAGCGCCACATTCCGCAATCCGCGCACCCCGACGGTGGCCCAGCTCAGGGCCTTCGTCGCGGTGGCCGAGCACCGGCACTTCCGGGAGGCCGCCGCCGCGACCGGGACCAGCCAGCCGGCGCTGTCCGGGGCGGTCGCGGCGCTGGAGGAGTCGCTGGGCGCGCAGCTGGTCGAGCGTACGACGCGCAAGGTGATTGTCACCCCCCTGGGGGAGCGTGTGCACGCTCACGCGCGCCGGGTGCTCGCCTCCTTGCAAGCCCTCACCGAGGAGGTCGAGGCCGCCCGCCGCCCGTTCACCGGGCCGCTGCACCTCGGGGTGATCCCCACCGTCGCACCGTACCTGCTGCCCACCGTGCTGAGGCTGGTCCGCGACCGCTTCCCGGAGTTGGAGCTGCACGTCCACGAGGAGCGCACCCCCTCGCTGCTGGAGGGCCTGGCCGCCGGACGGCTGGACGTCCTGATGCTCGCCCTGCCGGCCGGCGGCTCCTCGCCGACCCGGGACATCCCGCTGTTCGACGAGGACTTCGTGCTGGTCACCCCGGCCGGGCACGCGCTCGCCGGGCGGGTCGACGTCCCGCGCGACGCGCTGCTCGACCTGGACGTGCTGCTGCTGGAGGAGGGCCACTGCCTGCGTGACCAGGCGCTGGACATCTGCCGCGAGGTCGGCGCCGACCCGGCCGGCTCCACCACCCGGGCGGCGGGGCTGTCCACCCTGGTCCAGCTGGTCGCCGGCGGCCTCGGGGTGACCCTGCTGCCCGCCACCGCGCTGGACGTCGAGGCCGGACGCGCCGACCGGCTGGCCGCCGTCCGCTTCGCCGCCCCGGCGCCCGGCCGCCGGATCGGCCTGGCCACCCGGCCCGGCTCGGCCCGCAGCGCCGAGTACGAGCGCTTCGCCGCCGCGCTGCGCGAGGTGCTGGCCGAACTGCCGGTCCGGATCGTCGACGGCGGCGAGGACCGGGGCGCGGATCAGGACCGGGCCGCGGACCAGGATCGGGCCGCGGACCAGGATCGGGCCGCGGACCAGGATCAGGACTGAGGACTAGGGCTGGGCCCGGGGTGCGGACCGGGCCCGGCCCTGGGCCTGCGGCCGGTCCTCGGCCGCCGGTTCGCCGAGGCAGAGCCCGACCGTGCTCGCCACCAGCAGGTCCAGCGCCTCCACGGTCTCCCGGTCGGGCTGTTCGCCGGGCTGCCGGCGGATCAGGTGGCGGGCGGTCAGGCCGTCGAAGCCGCTGAGGAAGTGGACGGCGATCCGCTCGGCGGGCAGTGCCGGGGTCAGCCCGTGGGCGGCGGCGAGGGTGGCGAGCATCTCGGTGGCGGTGCCCTCGATCGCGCACTGGAGCCCGAGCATGATCTCCCGGACGTCCGGGTCGCGCATCGCCAGCGTGCCGAACTCGCTCAGCAGGACGCAGCGCCCCTCCTCGCCGGTGGCGGCGTCCCAGAGCGCGTGCACCAGGGTGCGGACCTGCTCGCCGAACGGGCCGTCGCCCGGGGAGGCGGCGCGCACCTGGCCGATGAACTGGGCGGCGACCTCCTCGACGACGGCCCGGTAGAGGTCCTTCTTGGTGCCGAAGGTGTAGTGCACCGTCGCCTGTGCCACGCCCAGCTCGGCCGCGATCGCGCGGGTGCTGCCGGCGGAGACCCCTTCCCGGGTCATCAGGTCGATCGCGGCCCGGACCAGTTGGGGTCGGCGTTCGGAGGCGGGGACATGAGCCATTGGGCCAGGGTAGCGCCACGATCGGACAACTGTGTCGGTCGATCTTGTCACCCAACTTTGTCACCCGACAAACTTAGGTCTACCGTGGGAGGGGTTCGCTCAGGCATCCGCCTGTCCGCCGACCGCACCGCGAGGGGTCAGACCTTGGCCACGTACCTGTACCGACTGGGCCGCCACTGCTTCCGGAGAAGGCGCGCCGTGCTGGCCGTGTGGGTCGCGCTGCTGATCGCGATCGGCGGGGCCGCGGGCGCCTTCGCGGGCAAGACCAGCGACGAGTTCAAGGTCCCCGGCACCGAGGCGCAGGCCACCCTGGACCGGATCAAGGGCACCTTCCCCGAGCAGGGCCACGGCTCCGCCCAGGTGGTCTTCGCCGCCGACGCGCCCGGCGGTATCACCTCGCCCGCGTCGGCCAAGGCGGTCGGCGAGGCCGTCGCCCGGATCGCCCACGTCCCGGGCGTGGCCGCGGCGCCCGACCCGTACGCCACCGGCGCGGTCTCCCCGGACGGGAAGGTCGCGATCGCGCTGGTCTCCTTCGACCACAAGCTCGCCGAGGTCACCGACCAGCAGCGGGACGCCGTCCGGGCCGCCGCCGAACCGGCCCGCGCGGCCGGGCTGGACGTGGCCTTCGGCGGCGACGCCTACAACCGGTTCGCCCAGATCGAGGGCGGCTCCGAGGCGATCGGCCTGGTGGTGGCCGGGCTGGTGCTGGTGATCACCCTCGGCACCCTGGTCGCGGCCGGGCTGCCGCTGCTGACCGCGCTGATCGGGGTGGCCGTCGCGATGGCCGGACTGCTCGCGCTGACCGGCTCGTTCGAGATCATCACCACCGCGCCGGTGCTGGCGCTGATGGTCGGCCTCGCGGTCGGCATCGACTACGCGCTGTTCATCCTGTTCCGCTACCGCCGCCACCTGGACGAGGGCCTGGAGCCCGAGGAGTCCGCCGCCCGGGCCACCGCGACCGCCGGCAGCGCCGTCGTCTTCGCCGGGCTGACCGTGGTGGTGGCGCTCGCCGGACTCGCGGTCGCGGGCGTCCCGTTCCTCACCGTGATGGGCCTGGCCGCCTCCGGGGCCGTCGTGGTGGCCGTCCTGGTCGCGATCACCCTGCTGCCCGCGGTGCTGGGCTTCACCGGCCGGGCGATCGACCGGCTGCCGATCTGGAAGCGGGCGCTGACCACCAACGGCAAGGTCACCCTGGGCGAGCGCTGGGCCCGCTTCGTGGTCCGCCGCCCGCTGCCCGTGCTGCTGGTCGGCCTGGCCGGGCTGGGTGCCATGGCGGTGCCCGCCGCGAGCCTCGACCTGGGTCTGCCGGGCGGCGGTTCACAGGCCGTCGGGACGGACGCCCGCAAGGCGTACGACCTGGTCAGCGACGGCTTCGGGCCCGGTTTCAACGCGCCGCTGGTGGTGGTCGTGGACGCCCACGGCGCGCCGCACCCGGAGCAGGCGGTGAAGGAGACGGCCGGCCGGCTGCAGGGCCTGAAGGGCGTGCAGACCCTGTTGCCGCCGAAGGTCGACCAGGCCAGCGGCACCGCCCTGCTGCCCGTCATCCCGAAGACCGGCCCGGACGACCAGGCCACCGTGGCGCTGGTCGGCGAGATCCGCGACCAGCGCGCCGCGATCGAGTCCGCGACCGGCGCGAGCATCGCCGTCACCGGCACCGCCGCCGCCAACATCGACGTCTCCGACAAGCTCGGCCAGGCCCTGCCGCCGTTCGTCGCGGTGATCGTCGGCATCGCCCTGGTGCTGCTGGCGCTGGCCTTCCGCTCGGTACTGGTGCCGCTCAAGGCGGTGCTGGGCTTCCTGCTCAGCATCCTGGCCTCGCTCGGCGCGGTGGTCGCGGTCTACCAGTGGGGCTGGCTGGACGGCCTGATCGACGTGCCCAAGGTCGGCCCGGTGGTCAGCTTCGTGCCGATCCTGCTGATCGGCGTGCTGTTCGGGCTGGCCATGGACTACGAGCTGTTCCTGGTCTCCGGGATGAAGGAGCAGTACGTCCACGGCAAGGCGCCGCGCGAGGCGGTCGTCGGCGGGGTGAAGGGCGGCGCCCGGGTGGTGACGGCGGCCGCGCTGATCATGATCTCGGTGTTCGGCGCCTTCGTCCTCGGCCACGACCCGATCGTCCAACCGATCGGCTTCGCCCTCGCGGTGGGCGTGCTGGTGGACGCCTTCGTGGTGCGGATGGCGCTGGTGCCGGCCGCGATGGCGCTGTTCGGCCGGGCCGCCTGGTGGTTCCCGAAGCGGCTGGAGAAGGTCGTGCCGAAGGTCGACATGGAGGGCGAGCAGCTGATCGCCCGGCTGGAGCAGGACCGGGCCGAGGAGCCGGTGAAGGTGTGACCGGCGGCGGGCCCGGCGCACCCCGCCGGGCCCGCTCCGCTCCTGCGTCGGGCGCTGCGCGAAGCTCCCGCTCGTAGCTACTGCGGCAGCCGCTGCTCGAACCAGACCACCTTGCCGGTACCCAGCCGGGTGGCGCCCCAGCGGTCCGCGCACCGGGCCACTATCTGCAGCCCGCGCCCGCGTTCGTCCTCCGGACCGGTACGGCGCGGGCGCGGCAGCAGTGGGCTGTCGTCGCCCACCTCGCAGCGCAGCCGGGCGGTGCGCACCAGGCTCAGGGTGACCGGCCGGGTCGCGTGCTGGACGGCGTTGGTCACCAGCTCGCTGACCATCAGCTCGGTCGCCTCGCTCAACTCGTCCAGCCCCCACCGGCGCAGCGTGTGCGCGGCCAGCCGGCGGGCCCGGCCGGGCGTCTCGTTGCGCGGCTGCAGGTACCAGTGGGCGACGTCCCCGGCCGGGATGCCGTCGAAGCAGGCGCCCAGCAGGGCGATGTCGTCGCCGCGGTCCCCGGGCGGCAGGATCCGCAGCGCCTCCTGGCACAGCTGCTCGGGGGACTGCCAGCGGGCGGCCTCGATCCGCGCGCGGAGCACCTCCAGCCCGTCGCTGAGCGGGCGGGTGCGGGTCTCCACCAGGCCGTCGGTGAACAGCAGCAGCGCCGAGCCGGGCGGCGCGGGCAGCTCGACCGAGTTGAAGTCCACCCCGCCGACCCCGATCGGCGCCCCGGAGTCCAGCTCCACCAACTCGGCCGTGCCGTCCGGGCGGACCAGCACCGGTGGGACATGCCCGGCGTTGGCCAGCACCACCCGGTTGGCGATCGGGTCGTACACCGCGTACACGCAGGTGGCCAGGTGCTGTTCCCGGCCGAGCCGTTGGGCCTGTTCGTCCAGGTGGTAGAGCACCTCGTGCGGTGGCAGGTCGAGGGCGGCCAAGGTCTGGGCGCTGGTGCGCAGTTGGCCCATGATGGCGGCCGAGGTGAGCGAGTGGCCCATCACGTCGCCGACGATCAGGGCGACCCGGTTGCCGGGCAGCGGCACCGCGTCGTACCAGTCGCCGCCGACCTGGGCGCCGCGCTCACCGGGCAGGTAGCGCTGGGCGAGTCGGACGCCGTGCGACTGCGGCAGGCGCAACGGCAGCATGCTGCGCTGGAGTTCGTTGGCTATCTCCCACTCGCGGGCGTACCGCAGCGCGGTGTCCACGGCCAGTCCGGCCTGGGTCGCCAGGTGCGCGGCGGTCGCGGTGTCGGCCGCGTCGAAGGCCGGGCGGCCGGTGCGTTCAGGGGGACGGCGGATCAGCACCAGCAGGCCGAGGACGGCCTTGCGGCCGCGCAGCGGCAGGGCCACCACCGAGGTGCCGGCGGCCAGCCGGGCCAGCCCGCGGGTGCCGTACAGCTCGCGCAGCAGCGCCTCGGTGCGCTCGGCGGCGGGCGTGCCGAGGACGGCCGACTCGGCCGGGCGGCGGCTCAGCAGGATGTGCGCCAGCGGCCCGCCGCGGGTGACCGGGGTGGCCGGGCCGGTGTCGGCGGTCGAGCGGGAGCCGAACCGGGAGCGGTGCCGGTCGTCCGCGCCGCTCTTGCGGCCGCGCCGGCCGATCCGGGTACCGGTGCTGTGGTGGATCCGCAGCTCCTCCGGGAAGCCCGGCTCGCGCTCGACGTTGGGCAGCGGGTCGCGCAGATGGACGACCGCGGCGTCGGCGAGGGTCGGGACCAGCACCCGGCCGATGTTGCGCAGGGTCGCGGCCAGGTCGAGGGCGCTGTTGATCCGCCGGGTCGCCGCGTCGAGGTAGGCGAGGCGGTCAGCCACGCCCGCGGCCGGCTCCGCCGCCGACGCGGCCTGGTCCGGCCGGGCGGCCGGCGGCTTCACCGGGGCGTGCGCCCGGAACGGGACCGCACTGCGCTGGCCCGGGACGGCGGGCGGCTGCTCCGCCTCGGTCTTGAGCTGGTCGCGCACGGCTGCCTGTCCTGGATTCGGTGTGGTGGTCGGGCGGTCTGGTCGGTGGGCCTGCTGGTCGTGCGGCGGTCCTGCGGTCGGTCAGCCGACGCGTCGACAGCACAGGAACAGCTGTTCCTCCGGCGGCAGCGTGGTACTGGCCGGCGCGTACGGATGCCCCGAGCACTCCTCGACGGCGAAACCGGCCGCGACCAGAACCCGCTCCAGATCCTCCCTCAGATACCCACTGATCCGCAGCTCTCTGCCAAGGAACGGAAGCGGAACGTGATCCAGGTCCGCCTCGACCATACCGAGCACCAGCAGTCCGCCGGGCCGCAGGAGCTCGCGCAGCCGCCCGAGCACGGTCGGGATCTCGTCCTGCGGCAGCAGGATCAGCGAGAAGAACGCGGTGATCGCGGCGAACCCGCCCCGGCCCGTCGGGCCCAGCCCGGGGGCTCCCCAGACCCGGTCGGCCCGCTCGGTGGCCAGATCGTACAGGTCGATGCGGTGGAACTCGGCCGGATGCGGGCCGTCGATCCGGGCCTGCCGGGCCAGGGTGAGCATCCCGTCAGAGAGGTCTATCCCGGTCACCCGCAGTCCGCCGGCGGTCAGCTGGCGGACGGTCGGCTCGCCGGTGCCGCAGCCCACGTCCAGCACCCGGGCCCCGGGTTCGAGCTCGGCGAGCAGTTGCCGCCCGCACTCCAACTGGCCGTCCTTGGCCGGGAACGCCTCGCCGTAACAGGCCCCGATGGTGTCGAAGGCGACCGCCTGCAGGGCCCGGGCCGCCCGGCGTCGTCGCACGTCGGGGCCGTCGTCGCCGGCGTCCTCGCCGACCGGGAAAGCGTCGGATATCTGTCCGGTCGTCACGTTGAGGGACACCCTTCCACCCGTGGCCTCCGGTCGGCTCCTCCGCAGCCTCCTGGGCCGCTGCCGGTGGCGGTACGTCACGCTCCCCGCATCACACAGACGGCCTGCACCCCGACACGTTGCCGGCAGACACTCGTGTGCGTACTGGCATCTGAGAATATGCGTGATCACTGCGCCATGGGGTGCCTTTCCGGCCAACTCGTCATGCTTGGGCCGATCTGGACCGGGTCCGCGGAAGCACGGGGGTGCGGGCCGGGTGGTGCGTCCGGCCGCGCACGCCGCAGGGCGCGCCGGGGTGGCGGCGCTGACCTGCGGTTTCACCGGTCCGCGGGCTGACTATCGGACGTTTATCGAACGTCAATCGGCACGGTGCACAGTGGAGCCCAGCGCCGGGGAAGCGTTGAGGGCGCTCCCGCAGCCGGGGGGCTGCGGGAGCGCCGACGCGCGGATCGGGGGAGGTGCTCCGAGGGGGAGCGGAGGCCTCAAGGCGCGGGGGGAGATGAGAAGGGCTCGGTGTGCTGTCGGGAGATGAGGTCCGCTACGGGGGAGGCCTCCGGCACACCGAGCCGCGTGAAGATGGCGTGCGCCTCCTGGAGGCAGGCCAGGCCACGGGCCGGCTGCGCCAGGGCGAGCAGCGCCTCGCCGAGGGCGGCGTTGGCCAGGCCCTGGCAGTAGGCGGAGTCCATGTCCTGCCCGATCGCGAGTGACTGGCCGGCGGCCTCGGCGGCCTCGGCGTGCTCGTCGGCGGCGAGCAGGGCGGAGGCCAGACGAGCCAGGGTGTAGCCCTCCCAGAGGGAGTTCTGCTGGGCGTGGTACAGCTGGTGGGCCTCCTGGAGGTGGGGGACGGCCGCGCCGCCGGAGAGCACCACGCCGAGCTGGTAGAGGGTCTGGGCGAGCAGCGGCCCGTTCTCGGACGCCCGGGCGGCGGCGACGCCGTCGTTGGCGGACTTGATCGCCGTGTCGATCATGCCGAGCCGGTGCTGGACCCGGGCGATGTTGCTGACGATCCGTGCTTCGCTCATGGCCGTGCCGACCGCTCGGCTGGTGGCGCGGACCTGTTCCAGGACCGGCAGGGCCTCGCCGGGACGGTTGCCCATGCTGAGGATCACGCCCAGTGTGTTGGCCGTGGCCAACAGCAGGACGGTCGGCTTGTTCGGTGCCTGGTGGTCGAGGCTGCGGCGGAGCGACTGCTCGGCGCCCTGGAAGTCGCTGGTCACGTAGTGCAGGGCACCGAGCGCGAAGTGCACGCGGGCGAGAACGGCGGAGTCGCCGCGACGCTCGGCCTCGCGTCCGACGGTTTCCAGGATCGGGCGCACCCGGGGGCCGTGGGCGGGGACCGGGCCGATGCCGTTGAGCAGGATCAGCAGGTCGATCGCCGCGTGCTGCGAGGCGTGGGGCCCGTTCGCCGCCGCGGCGATGGCGCTCAGCAGCAGGGCGCCTTCGGTTCGGAGCCAGCTCTGAGCGGAGACGCTGGTCGGCAGGCCGATCCCCGGGGAGGAGGGCGTGGTCAGCAGCTCCGGCTCCGCGTCGTCCGGTTCGATGGTCCGGGACGCGTTGCGGACGGTCGGGATCAGCAGGTCGAGCAGTCGCAGGACGGCTTGTTCCTGCTCCTCGGTGTCCCCGATCCGCTCGTTCTTCCGCTGGGCGTAGAGCCGGAGGAGGTCGTGGTGGCGGTACCGGCCGGGCGTGAAGCACTCCAGCATGTTCGCTTCGACCAGCGACTCGGCGAGGTCCTCGGCGGTGCCCTCGTCCACGCCGAGCAGCGCCGCGACAGCTGCCAGCGGGACGTCCGGGGAGTCGATCAGGGCGAGCAGCCGAAAGGCACGGGCCTCGGGGCCGGACAGCTGTCCGTAGCCGAGCCCGATGGTGGTCTCCACGGCGAGGTTGCCCAGTTGGAGTTCGTCCAGCCGTCGGCGCTGGTCCGCTAACCGGCTGGCGAGATCGGAGACGCTCCAGCGCGGGCGGCTGGCCAGGCGGGCGGCGGCGATGCGGACGGCCAGCGGCAGGAAGCCGCAGGCGGTGATCACCTTCATGGCTGCCTCGGGCTCGGCGGTGACCCGGTGTTCGCCGACGATGGCCGCGAACAGCGCCAGGGCTTCGTCCGAGGTCAGCTCCTCGACGTCGAACAAC
Source organism: Kitasatospora sp. NPDC096077 (assembly GCF_040303245.1). NCBI lineage: Bacteria > Bacillati > Actinomycetota > Actinomycetes > Kitasatosporales > Streptomycetaceae > Kitasatospora > Kitasatospora sp. NPDC096077. The sequence goes on from NZ_JBEOSV010000028.1 coordinate 75,790, forward strand.
TGGGCGCCCGGGATGCCGGCGAGTCGGGACCGGCTGGTGGCGAGCACGGCACAGCCGGAGACCCCGGGGATGAGCGGCCGGATCTGCTCGGCGTCGCGCGCGTTGTCGAGCAGGATCAGCATGCGTCGGCTGGCGAGCAGGGAGCGGTAGAGCGCGGCGCGCTGGTCGAGCGAGTCGGGGCTCTCGGTGACCCCGAGCGCGTGCAGGAAGTCACCGAGGACGGCCACCGGGTCGGCCGGGGAGACGCCGGCTCCGCGCAGGTCGACGTACAGCTGCCCGTCCGGAAACTCGGACCGGACGCGGTGGGCGACGTGCACGGCGAGAGTGGTCTTGCCGACGCCGCCGATGCCGGCCAGCGAGGTCACCACGACGGCCTGGCCGGTGGCGTTCATCAGGACCGCGGACAGGTCGCCCACCAGGTTCGAGCGACCGCTGAAGTCCGATACGTCGGCCGGGAGTTGAGCCGGAGCTGGCGGAGTGGCCGGGCCGTCCTCATGTGCCGCGAGAGCCGGGACGGCGGGGAGGGTGAGCGCCGGGTCGGCCGCGAGGATGCGGTTGTGCATCGAGGACAGGCCCACGCCCGGTTCGACTCCGAGCTCCTCGATCAGGAGCTTGCGGGTGTCGGTGTAGACGCCGAGTGCCTCCGCCTGGCGTCCACAGCGGTAGAGCGCCAGCATCAGCAGCTCACGCAGGCGCTCGCGCAGCGGGTGTTCGGTCGTCAGGTTGTTGAGTTCGACGACGATCTCGGCATGCAGGCCGATGTCGAGGGCGGCGGCGCACAGCTCTTCGGCGGCGGCGACCTGGCGCTCGGCCAGCCGCAGCCGCTGGGTATCGGCGTACGGACCGGGGATGCCGGTGAGCGGACGGCCGCTGAACAGGTCCAGCGCTTGGGCCAGCAGCCGGTGCGCCTCGTGCTTGTCGCCCGAGGTGCGGGCGGCCGCGGCTTCGGTGGAGAGCCGCTCGAAGACCGACAGGTCGAGGGCCTCGCCCGGGATGCGCAGGGCGTAGCCGTCGGCGACCGAGACCAGCAGCTCGGCGGGCCGGCGCACCTCCCGCCGGGGCTCGATGACCGAGCGCAGCCGGGAGACGTAGGTGCGCAGCGCCGCCACGGCCTGGGTCGGCGGGCGCTCGCCCCAGAGCGCGTCGACCAGGTCCTGGGTGGTCACCGGGCGCCCGGAGTGCAGCAGAAGAGTCGTCAGAACGGCCTGCTGCTGGGGGGATCCGAGGGAGAGGGGCTTGCCGTCGAGCCAGGCCTGGACCGGACCGAGGACTTGGAAGCGCAGCGCAGGGGTCTGCGGCGTCTCCCGAAACTGCATGAAGTCCCCCGATGGCCTGTGGTGTCGATTCCGCGAAAAGGGCGCTCGGCGGTCCGCCGTAGTGGTCCAGCTTAGGCGGACGTCCGACTCTGTCGGATCGCCTCGCAAGCCGCACGATGTTTATCGGACATTTAATCAACCCTACGATACTGTCGCCGCGCCCGCGCCACGGAGGTCGGGCCGAACACATTTGATGACCGAAAGGCGGCCGCCCAATGGCCAATGACCAGAGCGAGACCCCGGTGCCGTCGACGCCGCAGAACGCGACGCAGGCCGACACCCCGGCCGTCGCTGTGGAGGCGGGCAAGGCTGTCGAGGGTGCGGTGGCCGTGTCCTCGAACCCCTCCGAGTACGCCGCGCCTTCCGATGCGCAGAAGACGGCGATCGAGAACGACCTGTTCGGCGGCGAGGGCGCGGAGGACCCCGGCGCGCCGGCCACCGACACGCCGGCCACCGGTGAGCCCGGCAAGACGTACGAGCCGGAGAACATCATCTTCGGTCACCCGTAACCCGTTCCGGTCGATGGCCCCGCGCCTCCGTCCGGGCGCTCGGGCGTTTGGCGACAGCTCCGGATATCGGATCTGACGGCGCGTAGGATCGAACTTGAGTTCGCCAGCGGGCGGACCTGAGGAGTTGGAGGGGTTGCATGAGCAAGCTTCGTCGGGTTGCCGTGGTCGCCGTGTCGACCGTTGTCGTGACCGTCGGCTACGTGGCCACTGCCACGGGCGCCTTCGCGAGCATCATCCAGGGTCACCCGTAAGTCGTTCCGACCGAGTGCCCCCGCGCCCCTGCCTGGGCGCGGGGGCGCTGTCGTGATGTGCGCGCCAATTCGTGTGCGGGTCCATCGGGTGGCCGATTTCCGCCCCCGGTGCACGCTTGGTGACCGTCGGTATCCGTAACGTGCCCGGCGGCGCGCGCGGGGCGTTCCGGAATTCCGGATTCACCGGGGGGATTACCGGGTTCCGAATGCCATGGCTTGCGTGGATTCATCCGCAATTACCGGGGCTGATCGCATTCAGCCGAATCGCGGGGCTCGGGGGCAGGGGAGACGTCGTGCGGTTCGGCGGCCCATTCCAGACCGCCGTGCTCGGGGCGCAGGTAGTACTCGCCGCCGATGGTGTCCATGTAGATGCCGGTGCGTCCGGTCCTCCGGTCGAGGACGAGTTCACCCACGTGCGGCCGGTAGGCCGGGGCGTTGCGCTGTCGGGTGCTCACCGCACTGCTCCTTCGCTCGGTCAGCGACTGGCAGACATCTCTAGAGAAGCTAATATCTCTAGAGATGTCAACGGTCGTATCTCCTTATCAGCGACCGCGGGCGCGCCTACGATTCATCCGAGGGAGAGGGAGCGGCGATGAGCGGCAGCGGTGGCGACAAACAGCCCAAGTACCAGCGGATCGCCGAGTCCCTGAAGGCGGCCATCGACACCGGCCGCTACCGCGCGGGCGACCGGCTGCCCGGCGAGAACGACCTGATGGACGAGTACGGCGTGGCCCGGATGACCGCCCGTCAGGCGCTCGGCGTGCTGCAGAGCGAGGGCATCGCGGAGGCCCGCAGGGGCGCGGGGGTGTTCGTCCGGGACTTCCGGCCGCTGCGCCGGCGCGGCATCCAGCGGCTGGCGCAGGGGCAGTGGGGCTCCGGCCGGTCGATATGGTCCGCGGACATCGACAACCGCAGTCTGGTGGTCGACCAGGTGTCGGTCACCGAGCGGGGAGCCCCCGAACACGTGGCCCGGGTGCTCGGGGTGGAGCCGGGCGTCCCGATGTGCGTGCGGCACCGCCGCTTCGTCCTGGACGGCAAGCCGGTGCTGCTCTCCACCTCCTACCTGCCGGCCGTCCTGGTCGCCGGCACCGCGATCACCCGCGAGGACACCGGCCCGGGCGGCACCTACGCCCGACTGGCCGAGATCGGCGCCAAGCCGGTGCACTTCCGCGAGGAGGTCCGCTCCCGGATGCCCGCCGCCGACGAGGCCACCCGCCTCGAACTCTCCGCCGGCACCCCGGTCATCCTGATCTGCCGCACCGCCTTCGCCGACGAGGGCCAGGTCGTCGAGCTCAACGAGATGATCCTGGACGCCGCCTCCTATGTCCTGGAGTACGACTTCGACGCCTGACCGGCGGACCGCAGGGTTCCGGCTACTGGTGGTGGTAGCGGGCCTTGAGGATCTTCACTTCCTTCTCGTCGGCGCGGTAGACCAACCGGTGCTCGTCGTCGATCCGGCGGGACCAGTAGCCGGCGAGGTCGCCCTTCAACGGTTCGGGCTTCCCGATCCCGTCGAAGGGGTTCCGCTGGATCTCGCCGATCAGCCGGGTGATCCGCTGGGCCATCTTCCGGTTGGAGCCGAGCCGGAACAGGAAGTCCTCCCAGGCGTCGGGGTCGAAGTGGACGCTCCTCACACCTCACCCGCCAGGGCTTCCAGGTCCGCGACGGTCCTGGTGACGCCCGGGTGTCCGGCCCTGTCCCGGGCGACGGCCTCCATCAGCCGCTGGGCGTTGGCGGGGGAGCGCAGGAGGTAGATCGTCTCCTGCCACGAGTCGTAGTCCTCGGCGGACATGAGGACCGCGTCCCCGCCCTTCGAGGTGATCCTTATCGGGGCGTGGTCGTCGTTGACCTTCTTGATCAACGGGAAGAGCTGGGTGCGTGCCTCGCTCGCGCTGATGGCCATCGGGGTGCCTTCCATCCACGTACCGGTGATTCGTACCGCAATGGTACGGGTTTCCGGTACCGGATGCCCCTCGATATGCGACGAAGAACCGCCCCGGCCGCAGGGGCGGCCGGGGCGGTTCGGGGGCGTTCGGGAGTGTTCCCCCGGCGTGCGGGGGCGTTCCCCGGGCGGCTACTCCTTGGAGCGGATCCGAAGGTTGGTGATCAGCGGGCCCTCGGTGGTCTCGCGGAAGAAGTCGTTGCCCTTGTCGTCGACGACGATGAAGGCCGGGAAGTCCTCGACCTCGATGCGCCAGACGGCCTCCATGCCGAGCTCGGCGTACTCCAGCACCTCGACCTTCTTGATGCAGTCCTGGGCGAGGCGGGCGGCCGGGCCGCCGATGGAGCCGAGGTAGAAGCCGCCGTGCGCGGCGCAGGCGTCGGTGACCTGCTTGCTGCGGTTGCCCTTGGCGAGCATCACCAGGGAGCCGCCGGCCGCCTGGAACTGGTCGACGTAGGAGTCCATCCGGCCGGCCGTGGTGGGGCCGAAGGAGCCGGAGGCGTAGCCCTCGGGGGTCTTGGCCGGGCCCGCGTAGTAGACCGGGTGGTCCTGGAGGTACTTGGGCATGCCCTCGCCGGCGTCCAGGCGCTCCTTGATCTTGGCGTGGGCGATGTCGCGGGCGACGACCAGGGTGCCGGTGAGCGAGAGCCGGGTCTTGACCGGGTACTTCGACAGCTCGGCGCGGATCGCGGACATCGGCTGGTTGAGGTCGACGCGCACCACGTCGTCGTCCAGGTGCTCGTCGGTGGTGTCCGGCAGGTACTTCGCCGGGTCGGTCTCCAGCTGCTCCAGGAACACGCCCTCGGCGGTGATCTTGCCGAGCGCCTGGCGGTCGGCCGAGCAGGAGACGGCCATCGCGACCGGCAGCGAGGCGCCGTGGCGGGGCAGTCGGACCACCCGCACGTCGTGGCAGAAGTACTTGCCGCCGAACTGGGCGCCGATGCCGATCTTCTGGGTCAGCTCGGTGACCTTGGCCTCCAGCTCCAGGTCGCGGAAGCCGTGGCCGGTCTTGGCGTTGCCCTCGGTCGGCAGGTTGTCCAGGTAGTGCGCGGAGGCGTACTTGGCGGTCTTGAGCGCGAACTCGGCGCTGGTGCCGCCGATCACGATGGCCAGGTGGTACGGCGGGCAGGCCGCGGTGCCGAGCGAGCGGATCTTCTGCTCCAGGAACGAGAGCATGCTGGCCTCGTTCAGGATGGCCTTGGTCTCCTGGTACAGGTACGACTTGTTGGCGGAGCCGCCGCCCTTGGCCATGAAGAGGAACTTGTACGCGTCGCCGTCGGTGGCGTACAGCTCGATCTGGGCCGGCAGGTTGTTGCCGGTGTTCTTCTCGTCCCACATGGTCACCGGGGCCATCTGGGAGTAGCGCAGGTTGAGCTTGGTGTACGCGTCGTACACGCCGCGCGCGATGGCGGACTCGTCGGCGCCGGGGGTGAGCACGTTCTGGCCGCGCTTGCCCATGACGATCGCGGTGCCGGTGTCCTGGCACATCGGGAGGACGCCGCCGGCCGAGATGTTGACGTTCTTCAGCAGGTCGAGCGCGACGAAGCGGTCGTTCGGGCTGGCCTCCGGGTCGTCCAGGATGCGGCGCAGCTGGGCGAGGTGGGCGGGGCGCAGGTAGTGCGAGATGTCGTGCATCGCCTCGGCGGTGAGCAGCCGCAGGGCCTCGGGCTCCACCTGGAGGAAGGTGCGGCCGCCGGCCTCGAAGGTGGAGACGCCCTCGGAGGTGAGCTTGCGGTACGGGGTCGGGTCAGCGCCCAGGGGGAGCAGGTCGCTGTACTCGAAGTCTGGCGTGGGAGCCATCGGGGCGGTCCTTAGGTGTCCAGTTGGTGCGGCTGCGTCGGCGAAGCACCATCCAGGGTAGGACCCGGCCGCGGGACGCATGCGGACAGGTCGCCCTTGCGTGACGGGGCTCACTCGGGCAGCAGTACGACCGACTAGGCTTGGGCCGTGAACAACACGCCGGACAACTCGCCGTCGCAGGACGATCCGGGGCAGCCGCCGGTGCCGGCGCCCGTACCCCTGACCAAGCCCGAACCGATGCCCCAGCCGAAGCCCGTGGCCACGCCGCAGCCCGCGCACGCCCCGGTGGCGCAGGCGGAGATGCGGGTCTCGGACGCCGACCGCGAGCGGATCGCGGAGCTGCTCCGGGACGCCTACGCCGAGGGGCGGTTGGACGCGGACGAGCACGCCGAGCGGATCGAGGCCGCGTACGCCGCCAAGACCTTCGGTGATCTGGTCCCGCTGACCAGGGACCTGCCGGCGCACCGGTCGGTGTCCTTCGACAAGCCGCCGCTGGACGCCCCCGCGCAGGGTCCGTCGGGCGCCCGGCCGCTGCCGCCCGCGCGGCACGAGTCCCCGTCGGTGGTGGCGGTGTTCGGCGGCGCCTCCCGCAAGGGCCGCTGGCGGGTGGGCTCGCAGCTGACCGCCTTCGCCGCGTTCGGCGGGGTGGAGATCGACCTGTCCGACGCGGTCTTCGAGTCCCCGGAGGTGGAGATCACGGTGACGGCGATCTTCGGCGGGGTGGAGATCCGGGTGCCGGAGAACGTCAGCCTGCTCGGTTCCGGGGTCGGCATCTTCGGCGGGTTCGACGTCCGTGAGCAGACCGCGGCGGACCCGTACGCTCCGGTCGTGCGGGTCAAGGGCGTTGCGATGTTCGGGGGTTGTGACGCGAAGCCGCGCCGGGGCAAGAAGCTCAAGGAGTGGGTCCGTAAGCAACTCGGCACGGATTAGCCCGAATTGACCCGATGAACGCCCGGCCGTGGATCAACTCCCGGCCGGGCGTTCGGCGTTGTGATCGGTGCACTCCGTAGTCGATTGCGTGCAGTGTGCATGAATCGCGGCCGGGCGGGGTAGTTCCTTCCGCACATCGCTTCTTGAACGGCTGTGCACCGGACGCGGCCCCGTGGCCGTGTCGGGTGCTGGACAGCGGGGGCTCGCAGCCGTGCAGGGGAGCGGGGTTCCCCGTGTCCGAGAGCCTCGTCAGGAGTACGGCCGTGCTGCATCCGATCGAGTCCCGCACCACTTCGCCAGTCGCCGCCGCCCAGTTGCTGGAGCGTCGTCCGGCCGTCCGCCCCCAGCCGCAGCCCCCGGGCGGCACGGCGGGCACGGCCGCGGGCGAGGACAATCCGTGGCACACCGGTGCGGCCTGTCGACGGGACGAGGTGGGGCTGTTCTTCGCGCCCTCGAAGGAGCCGACGGCGGCCCGGCTGTCGCGGGAGGAGCAGGCCAAGCAGGTGTGCGCCCGCTGCCCGGTGCTGCTGGAGTGCCGTGAGCACGCGCTGGCCCAGCCGGAGCCGTACGGGGTCTGGGGCGGGCTGACGGCCGCCGAGCGCCGGGTGGTGCTGGCCCGGCGGCGCCGCCGGGACGCGGAGCTGCGCGAGGCGGCCCGGGTGGCCACGGCCGGGCGTCGGATAGCGGGTTGACGGCGGGCCGAAGACCCGCCCCGGCGGGCGGTCGGGCCGCGACCGTGGCCGGAACGCCACGAGGCCCCGGCGGAGGGGGATTCCGCCGGGGCCTCGTGCTGGGCCGGTCGTGGCCGGGTCAGTTGGCGCGGTCGAAGTCGATCGCGCTGTAGGCCCGCAGCTTCGACAGCTTGTGGACGGAGTTGATCTCGCGGATGGTGCCGCTCTTGGAGCGCATCACCAGCGAGCTGGTGGTGGCGGTCTCCGAGCGGTAGTGCACGCCGCGCAGCAGCTCGCCGTCGGTGATGCCGGTGGCGACGAAGAACACGTTCTCGCCGCTGACCAGGTCGTTGGTGGTGAGCACCCGGTCCAGGTCGTGTCCGGCGTCGAGGGCCTTCTGCCGCTCGGCCTCGTCCTTGGGCCACAGCCGGCCCTGGATGACGCCGCCCATGCACTTCATCGCGCAGGCCGCGATGATGCCCTCGGGGGTGCCGCCGACGCCCATCAGCAGGTCGATGCCGGTGCCCTCGCGGGCGGCCATGATGGCGCCGGCCACGTCGCCGTCGGAGATGAACTTGATCCGGGCGCCCGCCTCGCGGATCTGCCGGACCAGGTCGTCGTGGCGCGGGCGGTCGAGCACGACCACGGTGACGTCCTCGACGGCGCTGCCCTTGGCCTTGGCTACCCGGCGGATGTTGACGGCCGGCGGGGCGGTGATGTCGACGAAGTCGGCGGCCTCCGGCCCGGTGATCAGCTTGTCCATGTAGAACACGGCGCTGGGGTCGAACATGGTGCCGCGGTCGGCGACGGCCAGCACGGCCACCGCGTTGTTCATGCCCTTGGCGGTCAGCGTGGTGCCGTCCACCGGGTCGACCGCGACGTCGCACTCGGCGCCGGTGCCGTCGCCGACCCGCTCGCCGTTGTAGAGCATCGGGGCTTCGTCCTTCTCGCCCTCCCCGATGACGACCACGCCGTTCATCGAGACGGTCGAGACGAGGGTGCGCATCGCCTTCACGGCGGCACCGTCCGCGCCGTTCTTGTCGCCCCGGCCGACCCACCGGCCGGCGGCCATGGCGGCCGCCTCGGTGACCCGGACGAGCTCGAGTGCGAGGTTCCGGTCCGGAGCCTCGGGCGCGACCTCCAGGGCACTGGGAAGGTGGTGCGGGTACTGCGCGGTCATCGTCGTTACCTCTCTGTACGCGACGGCCAGTGAGCGCCCGACTACTGCCTGGTCGAACGCCGTGGTGAGGGTAGTGCGATCGTATCTGCCCACGAGATGACTGTCTGTGGCGCGGGTCGCCATCCCGGAGCGGAAACCACCGGTTCGTCCCGGTTCACCCGTACGTGCCCACCCCTGGTGGCCGGGCCGGGATGTGGATGAGTCACCATGTGGGGGTGGCTGCAAACAAGGGCATGAGGGGTCGGCAGACCGTACGGGACATGGTCCTGTCGATGCTGGCGGTCGGTTTCGTCGTCTGGATCGGGTACCTGTTCCTCCCGCACGACGCGGACGGCGACCCGGTGCACGTGGTCGGGTACAAGGTGGAGGCGGCCTCGGCGAGGCGCGCCGCACCCTACCCGCTGCTGTCCCCGGAGGGGCTGCCCGACAAGTGGCGGGCCACCTCGGTCAGCTACACCCCGGCCGCCATCAACAACGGCAAGGGCAACGCCTGGCACCTGGGCTTCGTGACCCCCTCCGGCCAGTACGCGGCGGTCGAGCAGGCCGACGTCCCGCGCGACCGGTTGCTCGCCGACAAGGTCGCCGGCGCCCAGCCGGACGGCAGCTCGGACGCGGCCGGGCACAGCTGGGACCGGGTGCAGGGCGACAAGTCCCGGGCGCTGGCCGCCCAGACCGGCTCGGCGACCACCCTGATCACCGGCACCGCCTCCTACGAGGAACTGGCCGAGCTCGCCCAGGCGCTCAAGTAGCGCCCGGCCGCCGCGCACGCGGAAGGGCCCGCACCGGACGAACCGGTGCGGGCCCTTCGCCGTCGCGGGGCGCGATCAGACGGTGGTGACGACCTCGTCGTAGGCCAGGCGCGGGGAACGCGGGAACCAGGCGTCCTCGCCCGGCTTGCCGATGTTGACCACGGCCAGCACCGAGTGGTCGCCCTCGCCGAAGAACTCCTTGTTGATGCCCTCGGCGTCGAAGCCGGTCATCGGGCCGGCGGCCAGGCCGGCGGCGCGCACGCCGATGATGAAGTACGCGGCCTGCAGGGCGCCGTTCAGCGCGGCGGAGGACTCACGGACCGAGCGCTCCGAGAAGAAGACGTCCTTGGCCTGCGGGAAGTGCGGGAACTGGGTCGGCAGCTCCTCGTGGAACTCGTTGTCCGCGGCGAGGATGGCGACCAGCGGGGCGGTGGAGGTCTTGGCCTTGTTGCCGTCCGCCAGGTGCTGGACGAGGCGCTCGCGGCCCTCGGTCGAGCGGACCAGGACGACGCGCAGCGGCTGCTGGTTGAAGGCGGTCGGGCCGTACTTGACCAGGTCGTAGATGGCCTGGACCTGCTCCTCGGTGACCGGCTCGTCGGTGAAGGTGTTCGCGGTGCGGGCCTCGCGGAACAGCAGGTCCTGAGCGGCGGCGTCGAGTACCAGGGCGTCGGTGGTCATGCTTCTGCACCTCATGCGGGAGGGGGGTTCGTCGGAGTGACCGGCGCGGCCGATCACACGATCCAACATAGGTGAAGATTCAACGATTCCCCAAGCCGTTGTGACCTGCCTCACGGGCAGCCGTGCGGACCCGCAGTGCTCACTCCCCGCCCGGGGCCGCGCCCTCCTCGGCCGCCAACGCGGCGTCCAGCCGGGCCCGGGCGCCGTCCAGCCAGCGCTGGCAGACCTTCGCCAGCTGCTCGCCGCGCTCCCACAGCGCCAGCGACTCCTCCAGGGAGGTGCCGCCGTTCTCCAGCTGCCGGACCACGTCCAGCAGCGCGTCCCGGGCGTGCTCGTAGCCCAGCGCGTCGTCCGGGGTCGGCGCCGCCGCGTCCTGCTGCTCCTGCTGCTCTGCCATGCGTGCCAGCGTAGGGGCTGGCGCCGACAGCGGCCGGTTCCACGGGCCGAAACCCGGGTGCGGCCGGGCACCGCCCGGCGCTAGCCTCCGCCGCATGACCGAGGTCCGCCCCGCCGTCCCGGACGACGCCCCCGAACTCGTCCGGCTGCGCAACCTGATGTTCGAGGCGATGCCCAGCATGGCCGCAGTGGCCGGCCCCGGCCCCTGGCAGGCCGCCGCCGAGCGGCTGCTGCGCGAGCGCCTGGCCGCCCCGCCCGGCGAGCTCACCATGCCCGCCTTCGTGGTCGACGACGCCGGGCGGCCCGGCCGGCTCGCGGCCTGTGCCGTCGGCACCCTGGAGCGCCGCCTGCCCTCGCCCGGCAACCCGGAGGGCCTGTTCGGCTTCGTCTTCAACATCTGCACCGACCCGGGCCACCGGCTGCGCGGCCACGCCAGGGCGTGCACCGAGGCGCTCCTGGACTGGTTCGACGACCGCCGGACCGGCCGGATCGACCTGCACGCCAGCAGCGGCGGCGAGGCGCTCTACCGCAGCCTGGGCTTCGGCGAGCACTCGACGGCGCTCTCCCGCCAGCGCTCCTACTGAGGCCCCACTACCGAGGCCCCACGGTCACGTCGAAGCCGCCGCCCGCCACCCGGGCGTGCAGCCCGTCCCCGGCCGCGACCTGCGCCGGGTCGGTCACCACCGTGCCGTCGGCCCGCTGCAGCACCGCGTAGCCGCGCTCCAGGGTGGCCGCCGGGGAGAGCGCGACCACCCGGGCCAGGGTGTGCCCGAGGTCGCTCTGGGCGTGGTCCAGCCGGTGCCGCAGCGTCCGGCGGGCCCGCTCCAGCAGGCCCTCCACCTCCTGGCCGCGCCCGTCCAGCATCCGGTGCGGGGCGGCCAGCGCCGGGCGGCTGCGCAGCCCGTCCAGCCCGTGCTGCTCGCGCTCGACCCGGGACTGCACGTGCCGACGGGCCCGGTCGCGCAGCTGACGGACCTTGGCCAGCTCCTCGCCGACGTCCGGAACCACCCGTTTGGCGGCATCGGTCGGGGTCGAGGCGCGCAGATCGGCGACGAAGTCCAGCAGCGGCTGGTCCGGCTCGTGCCCGATCGCGCTGACCACCGGCGTACGGGCGGCCGCGACCAGCCGCACCAGCCCCTCGTCCGAGAACGGCAGCAGGTCCTCCACGCTGCCGCCGCCGCGGGCCACGATGATCACGTCCACCTCGGGGTGCTCGTCCAGCTCCCGGACGGCCGCGCTCACCCGCTCCACCGCGCTGACCCCCTGCACCGGGACGTTGCGCACCTCGAAGCGCACGGCCGGCCAGCGCCGCCGGGCGTTCTCCAGCACGTCCCGCTCGGCCGCCGAGCCGCGCCCGGTGACCAGCCCGACGCACTGCGGCAGGAACGGCAGCCGCCGCTTGCGCTCGGCCGCGAACAGGCCCTCCCCGGCCAGCCGCCGCTTCAGCTGCTCCAGCCGGGCCAGCAGCTCGCCCAGGCCCACCGGGCGGATCTCCGAGGCCCGCAGCGACAGCTGCCCGCGCGCCGCGTACCACTCCGGCTTGGCGTGCACGACGACCCGCGAGCCCTCCTGCACCACCTCCGCGACCTGCTCGAACACCGAGCGGAAGCAGGTCACCGTGAGCGACACGTCGGCCTGCGGGTCGCGCAGGGTCAGGAACACCACGCCCGCTCCCGGGCGGCGGCTGAGCTGGGTGATCTGACCCTCGACCCACACCGCGCCGAGCCGGTCGATCCAGCCGCCGATCAGCGCGGAGACCTTGCCGACCGGGATCGGGGCTTCGGGGGAGCTGGAGTTGGCCATGCGTACGAGGCTAGCGGCGCCCGCCGACACCGGCCGCCGTACTGCCCTGGACACCCAGCACCACCAGGCCGACCGCCAGCCAGACCAGCCCGACCAGCTGCGCCGTGGTCGAGGCCTCGTAGACCACCGCGCCGATCACCGCGATCCCCAGCAGCGGGACGACCAGGTGCCGCAGCCGGTCCCGCGAGCCGTGCCGGAGGGTGTACCAGCCGATCACCGAGGCGTGCAGCAGCGCGAAGGCGGTCAGCGCGCCCACGTTCACCACCGAGGTCAGCTGGTCCAGCCCGTCGTCCCGGGTCGCCGCCCAGACCGCCGCCGCCATGGTGACCACCGCGGCCGCCAGCAGCGCCCGGCGCGGCACCGCGCTGCCCGGGTCGACCGAGCCGAGCGGCCGCGGCAGCCGCCCGTCCCGGCCCATCGCGAAGACCAGCCGCCCGGCCGCGGCCTGCCCGGCGAGCGCCGCGAAGGCCGCGCCGATCGCCTTGCCGGCCGCCACCAGCACGTGCAGCCAGTGGCCGATGCCGGCCTCCACGGTGTCGTAGAAGGCCGAGCCCTGGGTGGCCGGGTCGGCGGCCAGCTGCTGCGGGGTGGTCGGCTCCAACAGCGCCGCCAGGTAGGTCTGGACGACGAACAGCGCCCCGGCCAGCGCCAGGCACCAGAGCACCGCCCGGGCCACCGCGGCCGAGGCGCCGACCGCCTCCTCGACGAAGCCGGCGATCGCGTCGAAGCCCAGGTAGGAGAGGACCGCCACGGACACCGCGGAGAGCACCGCGGTGGCCGAGAAGTCCCCGACGGCGGTGAACGGGGTGGCCCAGCCGCGCCGCGCGCCGTCCTGCGCCAGCACCACCGCGGCCGCGACCACGAACACCACCAGCACCGCGATCTCCAGCGCCAGCACCGCGAAGCCGACCGCGGCCGCCGTCCGCACCCCGATCAGGTTGAGCGCCGTGGTCACCAGCACCGCGAGCGCCGTCCACAGCCAGCGCGAGACCCCCGGGACCAGCGAGTGCAGCGCGATCCCGGAGAACAGGTAGGCCACCGCGGGGATCAGCAGGTAGTCCAGCATCGCCATCCACCCGGCGACGAACCCCGGCCCCTCGCCCAGCCCGGCCCGCGCGTAGGCGAACACCGAACCGGTCTGCGGCACCGCGCGCACCATCTGGGCGTACGAGAGGGCGGTGAAGCCCATCGCCACCGTGGCCACCAGGTAGACGGTGGCGACCGCGCCGTGGCTCTTGGCGTCCAGCACGCCGAACACGCCGACCGGGGCCATCGGGGCGATGAACAGCAGTCCGTAGACCATCAGATCGCGGACGCCCAGGGTGCGGCGCAGGCCGCTCGGCGGCGGCTGCTCGTTCACGGCGCTCATGGAGACCACAGTTGGGTATTTCCCGACCCTTTGCGACCGGAAGGTGTCCGAGCTCGGCGAGGGTCTCCGCCCCGGGCGGTGCGACTCCCGCGCGCCCGTACGATGGAGCCATGTCCAACACCGCGCAGCGCCGTGTCCTGCTCGCCGCCCCCCGGGGCTACTGCGCGGGTGTCGACCGCGCCGTGATCGCCGTGGAGAAGGCCCTGGAGCAGTACGGGGCCCCCATCTACGTCCGCAAGCAGATCGTCCACAACAAGTACGTGGTGCAGACCCTGGAGAAGAAGGGCGCGATCTTCGTCGACGAGACGGAGGAGGTGCCCGAGGGCTCGATCGTGGTGTTCTCCGCGCACGGTGTCGCCCCGGCCGTCCACGACGAGGCGCGGGCCGGCCGGCTCGCCACCATCGACGCCACCTGCCCGCTGGTCACCAAGGTGCACAAGGAGGCCGTGCGCTTCGCCGACGAGGGCTACGACATCCTGCTGGTGGGCCACGAGGGCCACGAGGAGGTCATCGGCACCATGGGCGAGGCCCCGGACCGGATCCACCTGGTGGACGGCGCCGAGGACGTCGCCAACGTGCAGGTGCGGGACGAGTCCAGGATCGTCTGGCTGTCCCAGACCACGCTGTCGGTGGACGAGACCATGGCCACCGTCGGCGAGCTGAAGAAGCGCTTCCCGGCGCTGGTCAGCCCGCCCAGCGACGACATCTGCTACGCCACCCAGAACCGCCAGGTCGCGGTCAAGCAGCTGGCCGCCGAGACCGACCTGCTGATCGTGGTCGGCTCCAAGAACTCCTCCAACTCGGTCCGCCTGGTCGAGGTCGGCCTGGAGTACGGCGCCAAGGCGGCCCACCTGGTCGACTTCGCCGAGGAGATCGAGGAGTCCTGGCTGGAGGGCGTCACCACGGTCGGCCTGACCAGCGGCGCCTCCGTCCCGGAGATCCTGGTCGACGGCGTGCTGGAGTTCCTGGCCAAGCGCGGCTACGACACGGTGGAGACGGTCAAGACCGCCGAGGAGCACCTGACCTTCTCGCTGCCCAAGGAGCTGCGCCGCGACCTGCGCGCCGAGGCCGCGGGCAAGCTGTAGGCCCTTCGCGGTAGGCCTCTCCCGGAGGACCCGGTGCCCGGTGCGGGCGCCGGGTCCTCCGTCGTCCGCGCTTTGCTGTGCGCCCCCGCCCCCGCTCTCGTAACTTTGTGCACAGGCTGTGGACAAGCCGGTCCGACGGCCGGACGGCGGAGGGCGGAGTGATGACGGCGGTATTCGGCGTGGACATCGGCGGTTCGGGCATCAAGGGCGCCCCGGTCGACCTCGCCCGGGGTGTGCTCGCCCAGGAGCGCCACAAGGTGCTCACCCCGCAGCCGTCCGAGCCGGCGGCCGTGGTCGCCGCCGTCCGCGAGGTGGTCCGGCACTTCGACCACCGGGGCCCGGTCGGGCTGACCTTCCCCGGCGTGGTGGTCGGCGGCCGCACCAGGACGGCGGCCAACGTGGACAAGGGCTGGATCGGCGTGGACGCCGAGGCGCTGTTCCGGGAGGCGCTGGACCTGCCCGCGACCGTGCTCAACGACGCGGACGCGGCCGGCCTCGCCGAGACCGCGCACGGCGCCGGGCGGGGCGAGCCCGGGGTGGTCCTGGTGCTCACCTTCGGCACCGGCATCGGCAGCGCGCTCTTCGTGGACGGCGTGCTGGTGCCCAACACCGAGCTGGGCCACCTGGAGCTGCGCGGCAAGGACGCCGAGCGCCGGGCCTCCTCGGCCGCCAGGGAGCGGCACGACCTGACCTGGGAGCAGTGGGCCGGTCGGGTCGACGAGTACCTGGACCTGGTGGAGATGCTCTTCTCGCCGCAGCTGATCGTGATCGGCGGCGGGGTGAGCCGCAAGCACGAGAAGTTCCTGCCGCTGCTGAAGGACCGCGGGGCGCGGGTGGTGCCGGCCGAGCTGCGCAACGACGCGGGCATCGTCGGCGCCGCCATGGCGGCGGCCCGGGCGGCCGGCTGACCGGGTGCGGCGGGTTGACCGGGCGGCGGGCCGACCGGGCCCGCGCGCCGGGCGGAGCGGTCAGCGGGAGCGGTGGATCCGGCGCTGGGCGACGAAGCGGGCGAGCACGATCAGCGCGGCCAGCCCGGTGCCGGAGAACAGCCAGCCGGCCCGCAGCGCCAGCCCGGTCGCCAGCGCCACCACCTGGGCGGTGACGCCGGAGGAGGTGACCGGCGCGAGCACCAGCAGGCCCACCGCGAAGGCGATCGGCCCGCTGATCGGGGCGGCCAGCAGGTCGGCGTACCGGACCCGGACGGCCAGCTGGAAGCAGACCACCAGGTAGCCGAGGCCGAACAGCCAGCCCAGGTCGTCGAAGAGCAGCCGGTCCAGGCCCGCCACCGCGAGGGTGGCCAGCACCGCGACCACGCCGGTGCCGATCGCGGTCAGCCGGGTCGGCCGGCCGGTCCGGCGCCGCCCGTACACCCGCAGCCGGCGCTTCGGGGCCTGCCGTGCGGCGGGCCGGTCGGCCACCGGGCGCAGCCGGGAGGGGGACGCGGCGGAGGCCCCGGCGCTCTCGGGGGCCCGGCCGGGACCGGGGACGGAGGCCGGGGCCGCGCCGTTCGGCGGACGGCGTCTGGGACCTGGCGGCTGGGTACGGATGCTCTGCTCCACCCGCCCAACGTACGGTCCGATCATCGCCACACTGTGTAATGGACCGTTCAGGTCTTGTCCCGTGTCCCCGGATGGCGTACTCCTGTGATCGTCACTCAACGCGCTGACCTGCTCGGCCGAGTCGACCGACCTTGATCATCCGATGACCGTACGGGGGCTGCCATGACTGCCGGATTCACCTTCGAACGCCTCGACCACGTCCAGCTCGACATCCCGGCCGGCGCCGAGGACGAGTGCCGGGCCTTCTGGTCCGGGGTGCTCGGCATGACCGAGCTGCCGAAGCCGCCGGTGCTGGCGGCCCGCGGCGGCTGCTGGTTCCGCGGTGGCGGGGTCGAGGTGCACCTCGGCGTCACCCCGGACTTCCGTCCGGCCCGGAAGGGTCACCCGGGCATCCTGGTGACCTCGCTGGACGCCCTGGCCGAGCGGCTCACCGCGCACGGCCACGAGGTCACCTGGGACGACCACCACCCCGGCCACCGCCGCTTCTACGCCGCGGACAAGCTCGGCAACCGGCTGGAGTTCCTGGAGCCGCTGCCCGCGCCGACCGAGGCGTGAGCGGGTCGAGGCGCTGCCCGTAGACTTGGGGGTCGGCCCGTACGGTGCCGACCCAACTCCTCCAAGCCCACGGGACTGCGCTTCATGTCGCTCACGATCGGAATCGTCGGCCTGCCGAACGTCGGCAAGTCGACCCTGTTCAACGCCCTGACCAAGAA
This sequence comes from Kitasatospora sp. NPDC096077, assembly GCF_040303245.1. Classification (NCBI taxonomy): domain Bacteria; kingdom Bacillati; phylum Actinomycetota; class Actinomycetes; order Kitasatosporales; family Streptomycetaceae; genus Kitasatospora; species Kitasatospora sp. NPDC096077. Next base: position 92,741 of record NZ_JBEOSV010000028.1, read on the forward strand.
CGACGTGCTGGCGGCCAACTACCCGTTCGCCACCATCGAGCCGAACGTCGGCGTCGTCGGCGTCCCGGACGCGCGGCTGGCCAAGCTCGCCGAGATCTTCGGCTCGCAGCGCGTCCTCCCGGCCACCGTCGACTTCGTCGACATCGCCGGTATCGTGCGCGGCGCCAGCGAGGGCGAGGGCCTGGGCAACAAGTTCCTCGCCAACATCCGCGAGTCGGACGCGATCTGCCAGGTCGTGCGTGCCTTCACCGACCCGGACGTGGTGCACGTGGACGGCAAGGTGTCGCCCAAGGACGACATCGAGACCATCCACACCGAGCTGATCCTGGCCGACCTCCAGACCATCGAGAAGGTCCTGCCGCGGCTCCAGAAGGAGGCGCGCCTCAAGAAGGACACCGCCCCCGTGCTGGCCGCCGCCGAGGCCGCCCAGGCGGTCCTGGAGACCGGCAAGACCCTCTTCGAGGCCGGCTTCGACACCACCCCGATCCGCGAGCTGCACCTGCTGACCGCCAAGCCCTTCCTCTACGTCTTCAACGTGGACGAGGACGAGCTGGCCGACGAGGACTTCAAGAACGCCCAGCGCGCGCTGGTCGCCCCGGCCGAGGCGATCTTCCTGAGCGCCAAGATCGAGTCCGAGCTGATCGAGCTCGACGACGCCGAGGCGCTCGAACTCCTCCAGTCGATGGGCCAGGAGGAGCCCGGCCTCGCCACCCTCGCCCGGGTCGGCTTCGACACCCTCGGCCTGCAGACCTACCTGACGGCCGGCCCCAAGGAGACCCGCGCCTGGACCATCAAGAAGGGCGCCACCGCCCCCGAGGCCGCCGGAGTCATCCACACCGACTTCCAGAAGGGCTTCATCAAGGCCGAGGTGATCTCCTTCGACGACCTGGTCGAGACCGGCTCCATCGCGGACGCCCGCGCCAAGGGCAAGGCCCGGATCGAGGGCAAGGAGTACGTCATGCAGGACGGCGACGTGGTGGAGTTCCGCTTCAACGTCTGACGGGTGTCGCAACTTCCCTGCAAGGGGCCGGACTTCCGCTGGAAGTCCGGCCCCTTCGGTGTCCGTGCCGCCGGTTCAGTTCTCGTAGTGGTAGCGGCACTGGGCGATCAGGATCGAGTCGTCGGTGACCTTGTAGATCAAGCGGTGCTCGTCGTTGATCCGACGCGACCAGTAGCCCTGGAACCCGTGCTTGAGCGGTTCCGGTTTTCCGATCCCCTCGTTGCCGTTGTGTGTGACATCGGCGATCAGCGTGTTGATCCGCTTGAGGGTCTTGCGGCCCTGGGCCTGCCACCACAGGTAGTCCTCCCAGGCCCGGGAGGCGAACGTGATCTTCACTCCGGGTCCGCCAGCTCCCGTACGGTCCCTCCGCCGCTCTCCAACTCCTCGATGGAGGCCAGCAGGCGCCGGGCGTTCGCGGGGCTGCGCAGGAGGTAGGCGGTCTCCTTGAGGGACTGGTAGTCCTCCAGCGAGACGATGACCACCGGTTCGTGTCCGGCGCGGGTGATCACTATCTCTTCGCGGTCGTCCGTGACCGCGTTGAGTACCTCGGCGTAGCGCGCACGGGACTCCGAGTAGGTCATCGTCTTCATGGCCCAGCTCCTCCGATAGGTACAGGAAACTGTACGCCGACCTCGGTGGGGCGACAAGGCATGGGCCTCGCCAGCGGGGCGGGTCAGGGGCGGACGGTGACGGTCAGGGTGCCGTCCGGGGCGGTGGTGACGGTGACGGCTTCGAGGGTCGGGGCGAGGGCGTCGGGGTGGTGGGCGGCGGCGCGGGGGCCGATGCCGACGACCGGCATGCCGGCGGCGCGGGCGGCGGCGATGCCGGCCCCGGAGTCCTCGAAGGCGACGCAGTCGGCGGGGGCGAAGCCGAGTGCGGCGGCGCCCTTGAGGAAGCCCTCGGGGTCGGGCTTGCTGGCGCCGACGGACTCGGCGGTGACCAGGACGGGCGGCATCGGCAGGCCGGCCGCGTCCATCCGGACCCGGGCGAGCGGCAGGTCGGCGGAGGTGACCAGGGCGTGCGGGAGGTCGGCCAGCGAGGCGAGGAAGGCGTCGGCGCCGGGGACTTGGACGACTCCCTCGGTGTCGGCGCGCTCCTCGGCGAGCATCTGCTCGTTCTCGGCGAGGTTGAGCTCGACCGGGCGGTCCGGCAGCAGGACGGCCATGGTGGCGTGGCCCTGGCGGCCGTGCACCACGGTGAGTGCCGCGACCGGGTCGAGGCCGTGCCGTTCGGCCCAGCGGGTCCAGCAGCGCTCGACCACGGCGTCGGAGTTGACCAGGGTGCCGTCCATGTCGAGGAGGAGGGCGCGGGCGGTGAGCCGGACGGGGGCGGCGGTCATGGGGTGGCTCCTGGGGGCGGGGAAGGTGAGCTCTTTGTTCCTCGATGATACAAAAGATCAGCGGAGCAGGTGGGCGTTGACCGCCCGGGCCTCCTCGGCCAGCTCCGGCAGCTCCACCACCTCGACCCCGGCGGCCTCCAGCAGGGCCGTGCCCTGGCAGTCGGTGACGAACAGGTCCGGCTCGCGCCAGGCGACCACCACCCGCGGCACGCCCGCCGCGATCAGCAGCCGGGCGCACGGCACCGGCCGCGAGGCGCGCTGCCCGCAGGGCTCCAGGCTGCTGTAGACGGTCGCCCCGCGCAGCCGGGGGTCGCCGGCCGGGAGCTTGGCCAGGGCCGCCTCCTCGGCGTGGTCGTGCGCGTCGGTCTCCCGGCTGTGGCCCTCGGCCAGCACCTCGCCGTCGGCGCCGACGATCACCGCCCCGACCGAGAAGGCCGTCGCCGAGGGCGGGCAGCGGCGGGAGAGCGCGACCGCCCGGCGCAGGTGGTCCAGGTCGGTGGCGGTGGGACGGTTCGGCGCGGGGCGGTTCACGGCGCGGGCTCCTTCGGGGCGTACCTGAGCAGGACGACGTCGCCCACCGTACGTGCCTCCAGCAGCCGCATCCGCCGGGCCGGGCCGCCCGGGAACGCGGCCGGGCGGACGAACCGCGGCGCCTCGGCCTGGCCGACCAGCAGCGGGGCGACGGCCAGCTGGAGCTCGTCCGCCAGGCCCCGGGAGAGGAACTGGGTGTGCACCCCGCCGCCGCCCTCGACCATCAGCCGGCGCACCCCGCGCGCGCCCAGGTCGTCCAGCACCGCGTCGAGGTCCACCGAGTCGCCGAGTGCGACCACCTCGGCCAGTCCGTCCAGTCGCGGCCGCAGCGCCGCCGCCCCGGCCGCCGTGGTGTAGGCGAGCTTCGCGCCGCCGGTGTGCCAGAACCGCAGGTCGGCGTCGAGCGCCCCGCTCGCGCTGAGCGTCACCTTCAGCGGGTGCTCCGGCCGGCCGGTGGCCACCCGGGCGGCCCGCCGTGCGGGGTCGTTGACCAGTAGTCGGGGGTTGTCGGCGCGCAGCGTGTTGCCGCCGACCAGGATCGCGTCGGCGGCCGCCCGTTCCTGGTCGACCCGGTCGAAGTCGGCGGCGTTGGAGAGCAGCAGCCGGTCGGGGGAGGCGTCGTCGAGGTGGCCGTCGAGCGACACGGCGGCGCTCAGCAGGACGAAGGGGCGCTGGCCGGGGCCGGGCATGGGCAGGACCGTTCTGTCGGGGCCGTTCGGTCGGGGCGTCTCCACGGTACGGCGGCCGGGTGCGGTCGGGCGGTCCGTCGGCCGGAATGTGAGACGGTTCTTCTCGTCATGCGGGATGGAGCGTAGCGTCGGGGTGTCGCGGAAACGTCCCGCCGGAACACCGGTGGGACGTCGACGGAATGCCGGCAGAACGCCGACGAACATCGACCACGCCCCAGGGGGACTCATGTCCGGAGCACGGCCCGCCGCCTACACCCACGGCCACCAGGAGGCCGTGCTGCGCTCGCACCGCTCCCGCACCGCGGCCGATTCGGCCGCCTACCTGCTGGACGAACTGCGGCCCGGGCAGGCGCTGTTGGACGTCGGCTGCGGTCCCGGGACGATCACCGCCGACCTGGCCGAGCTGGTCGGCCCGAGCGGTCGGGTGGTGGCCGTGGACACCTCCGCCGAGGTGCTGGAGCAGGCTGCCGGGTACGTCGCCGGGCGCGGCCTGTCCAACGTGGTGTTCGAACTCGCCGACGTGCACCGACTGCCGTACCGGGACGGCGAGTTCGACGTGGTGCACGCCCATCAGGTGCTGCAGCACGTGACCGACCCGGTGGCCGCGCTGCGCGAGATGCGCCGGGTGACGGCGCCCGGCGGGCTGGTGGCGGCCCGGGATGTCGACTACGCCTCGATGACCTGGTTCCCGGAGGCGCCCGCGCTGGACCGCTGGCTGGAGCTGTACCGGCGCACCGCCCGCGCCAACGGCGGCGAGCCGGACGCCGGTCGGCGGCTGCTGTCCTGGGCCCGCGCGGCCGGCTTCACCGAGGTCACCGCGAGCACCGGGACCTGGACCTTCGCGACGCCCGAGCGGCGCGAGTGGTGGGGCGGGATGTGGGCGGACCGGGTGACCGGCACGGCGTTCGGGCGGACGGCGGTGGAGCGGGGCTTCGCGGACCGGGAGGAGCTGGCCCGGATCGCGGACGGCTGGCGGGAGTGGAGCGCCGCCGGGGACGGCTGGTTCTCGATGCTCCACGGCGAGATCCTGGCCCGGGTCCGGGCGGAGGGGCCGGGGCGGTGAGGGCCGGGGCGGTGAGGGCCGGGGCGGTGAGGGCCGGGCGGCGTTTCGGAAAGATCGGGTAAAGTCGCGCGACCGTTCGCCTCGGGCCCCTCCGGCCCGGGGGCGGCGTCGAAGCCGAAGCACCGAGTCGAGGCCCGCCCCGGCGGGTCGGGGGAGTCCACGTGTCCGAGCCTGAGTCCGAGCCGCCCGCCGTTCCGGGGCCGGACCCGCGGGTGGACTTCCGCAAGGAACCGGACGTCGGGGAAGGGAAGTTGACGGCCGCTGAGGAGCCCGGCCGGGTGGCCCCCGCCCCGGAGCCCGCCCCGGAGCCGGCTCCGCGGGCCGCCGCCGACCCCTGGGCGCCGCCCGCCCCCGCGCCCTCGCAGGCCCCGCCCCAGCCGCCGCTGCCGCCGCTGCCCGCCGGCGGCTGGGCCTCGGTGCCGCCCGCCGCCGGGTCCGGCCCGCGGCCCGGCCAGCCGTACCCCCAGCCGTACCCCCACCCGCACGCGCACCCGCACGCCCGGCCGCCGTACCCGCAGAACCCGTACGCCCCCCGGCCGGAGCCGCGCACCAACGGCTTCGCCGTCGGCTCCCTGGCCACCGGTCTGACCCTGCTCTCACCGGTCGCCCTGGTGTTCGGGATCGTCGCGCTGACCCAGATCGGGCGCCGTGGGGAGCGCGGCCGCGGCATGGCGGTGACCGGCCTGGTGCTCGGGGTGGTGGGCACCCTGCTGCTCTCGCTCGCCCTGGGCGCCGGGGACTTCGGCTCGGTACGGGACGGCCGCGGCGGCCGGTACGCCCAGCGGCCGCCGGACGGGTCGGTCCGCTGGTCCGCCCTGAAGGCAGGGGACTGCTACGCCTCGCCCGGGGCGAGCGGGAAGCCGGACGAGAACGGCGACGAGACCGTCTACTGGGTGCGCCGGGTGGCCTGCTCGGAGCGGCACAACGGCGAGGTGGCCGGCACCGCCAAGGTCCCCGACGGCGGCGGTCCGTACCCGGGCGAGGCGGTCGTGCGGCAGCGGGCGGCCGCGCTGTGCCGCACCGTGCTGGACGACTACGCGCTGGACCAGTGGGCCGTCCCGGACGGCATGGACGACGTCTACCTCTACCCGAGCGCGGGCAACTGGGCGGTCGGCGAACGGTACGTCACCTGCGCCTTCGAGGACCCCGACGACCAGCACCTGGGGACGGTCCGGACCGACCGCCGCTCCCTGACCTCCGTCCAGCTGGCGTACCTGGAGGCGATCCGGGGCTTCAACACGGCCTACGCGGACGAGCCGAAGAAGGACGTCACCGCCGCCGAGGCCGAGTACCGCTCCTGGGCCCGGCGGATGGCCACCGCCTCCCGGGCCGAGGCCGCCGCGCTGCGCCGGCCGACGGCCGAGTGGCCGACCGACATCCAGTCGAAGGTGGACAAGCTGGCCGGGACCCAGTCCCAGGCGGCCGTCGCCTGGGACGCCGCCGCCACCGGCGACGACCTGACGGGCGATCTGGGCCGGGCCCGGGCACTGGTCGACCGGACGGTGCCGGTCAGCCTGGACATCCGGCGCTCACTGGGCCTGTCCACCGGCGAGCAGGTGCCCGACCTGCGGGCCTGAGTCCGGCGGGCCGGTGCGCCCGAGGTCCGGGGCCGGTGGGCCGGAGCACCCGCGGCCCGGGTTACCCGGCGTTAACCCCGCCCGTACCTGCCGGTAGCGAGCGGTCCGTAGGGTCACCGCTGTGCCCCGGCCGGACCCCCACGCCGGCCGGGGTACCACGGCCGGCCCCGTAGGGTCTGGGGCATGGACCAGGCCCATGAGACCTCCGTCGAGACCCCCGCCGCCGCCCCGCCCCGGATCGTCGTCGGCGGTGTGCTGATCCGCTCCGGCCGGGTGCTCGCCGCCCGGCGCAGCGCGCCCGCGGCGGTCGCCGGGCGCTGGGAGTTCCCCGGTGGCAAGGCCGAGCCCGGCGAGACCGAGGCGCAGGCGCTGGAGCGGGAGCTGCGGGAGGAGCTGGGCGTCCGGGCCCGGGCGCTGCGGCGGCTGCCGGGCGGGTGGGCCGTGCGGCCGGGGCTGGAGCTGCGGTTCTGGGCCGCCGAGCTGCTGGCCGGTGAGCCGAGCCCGCTGCAGGACCACGACGAACTGCGCTGGCTGGCCCCGGCGGAGCTGGACTCGGTGGACTGGATCGGGCACGACCGCGAGGTGCTGCCGCACGTCGTCGAGCTGCTCGCGGCGGCGGACGACGCGCAAGCCGCCGGATAGGTCAATCGGACAAGACGACCCGGCTGCCGGGATAGCCTGGGCCCTGCTGGGTATGTCACTTTTCGGCACTATTCGTCACCGGTCGGTGAACCGTCCCAGCCGGTGACGCCGATCACGACCAGAGCCGGAGGCCCCGTCGGTGTCGAGTACCGGGAACGGCGGCGGGGGAGCGCGACGGGGAGGCGCCGCGGCCCGCGCCCGGCTGCGCCGTGCCGCCCGCCCGGCCGCCCCGCAGCCGCCGTCCGGCCGTCGGCGCGGTGAGCCCGGCGTCCCGGGGGCCGCCCGGCCGGTCCAGCCGGCGCCGACCCTGGCCGTCCCCGAGTCCGGCGTCCAGCCCGGCCCGCGCAGCCGCCCCGGCCGGCCGTTCCCCGGCGGACCGGCCGACGCCCGGCAGGGCCTGGGCGCGCCGCCCGGCGGCAGCCTGCTGGACATGCTCAAGGTCGCCATCGCGATCCTGGACACGGCGGGCCGGGTGGTGCTGTGGAGCCCGGCCGCCGAGGAGCTGCTCGGCTGGCCGAGCGAGCTGCTGGTCGGCCGCCGGATCGAGGAGCTGATCCCGGACCAGGAACAGGTCGCCCGGATCCGGGCCGCGGTGCAGGACACCCTGCGGCACGGGCGCTGGGCGGGCAACGCCGAGCTGCGCGACCGGGACGGCGTGCCGGTCGCCGTGGACGCCCGGATCTCCCTGCTGGTGGACGGCGACGGCACCCCGTTCCTCCAGGTCAACCTGGCCGAGGCGGCCGCCGTGCGGGCCGTCGAGCGGGACCTCGCGGTGCGCGACGCGCTGTTCGAGCAGTCCCCGCTGGGCATCGCCATCCTGGACACCGACCTGCGGTACACCGCCGTCAACCAGACCCTCGCCGAGATGAACGGCGTCGCCCTGGAGGACCACGTCGGCCGCACCACCGGCGAGACCCTGCCCGAGCGGGCCGCCGACGAGATCACCGCGATCCAGCGCCAGGTGCTGGCCACCGGCGAGCCGGTCATCGACGTCACCCTCGCCTCCCCGGTCACCACCCGGGCCGGCTACCGCTCGATCTCCTACAGCCGGATGACCGACCGGGCCGGCCGGGTGCTCGGCATCTCCGGCACCGTGATGGACGTGACCGAGCGCTACCGGGCGGTGGCCAAGGTCGAGCACGCCCGGCGCCGGCTGTCGCTGCTCAACGAGTTCGGCTCCCGGGTCGGCGACCTGCTCGACGCCTCCCGGATCGCCCAGGAGCTCGCCAGCTCGGTCGTCCCCCGGCTGACCGACCACTCCGCGGTGGTCCTGCTCCAGGCCGTCGCCCACGGCGACGACCTCCCCCGGCACGGCCACGACCGGCGCACCTCGCTGCTCCAGCTCGGCACCGCCTCCGTCCAGGACGGGCCCGAGGTCGAGGTGATGCTCCGGCGCGGCGCCCGGATCACCTTCGCCGAGGACTCCGCCTGCGGCCGGGTGCTGCGCACCGGCGTGCCCGAGCTGCTCTCCGGCGCCGACCAGCTGGACGAGGTCACCTACCCCGGCGACCCCAAGCTGCAGGCCGCCCACGACCTCGGCGTGCACTCGATGCTGGTCGTCCCGCTGCGCGCCCGCGGCATCGTGATCGGCCTGCTGCTGGTCAGCCGGGCCGGCTACCGCGAGGGCTTCGACCGCGACGACCTCGCCTTCACCGTCGAACTCGCCGACCGGGCCGGCAGCTCGCTGGACAACGCCCGGCTGTACGCCCGTGAGCGCACCGCCGCGCTCACCCTGCAGCGCACCCTGCTGCCGCAGCAGGTCCCGCAGCCCACCGGCGTCGAGGTCGCCTACCGGTACGTGCCCGGCAGCAGCGGCACCGAGGTCGGCGGCGACTGGTTCGACGTCATCCCGCTGCCCGGGGACCGCACCGCGCTGGTGGTCGGCGACGTGATGGGCCACGGACTGCGGGCCGCCGCCACCATGGGCCGGCTGCGCACCGCCGTGCGGGTGCTGGCCGCCCTCGACCTGCCCCCGGACGTCCTGCTGCGGCACGTCCACGAGCTGGCCGACGACCTCGCCCAGGGCCCGGACGAGGCGCTGCTCGCGACCTGCGTCTACGCCGTCTTCGACCCGGGCACCGCGAAGCTGACGGTGGCCAAGGCCGGGCACATCCCGCCGGTGCTGGTGGTGCCGGGCGAGGAGGCCACCGAGCCGACCCGCACCGGCGGCCCGCTGCCCGGCGGCTCCGGCCGGATCCTCGACCTGCCCTCCGGGGCCCCGCTCGGTGTGGGCGGCGTCCCGTTCGAATCGGTCGAACTGAAGATCCCCGAGGGCAGCCTGCTGGCGCTGTGCACCGACGGCCTGGTGGAGTCCCGGGACAAGGACCTGGACGTCGGCCTCGGCCGGCTGGTCACCGTGCTCCAGGAGCCGCACGCCTCCATCCAGGCCGCCTGCGAGGCGGTGCTGGACACCATGGAGCAGGGCCGCGAGCCGGACGACGTCGCGCTGCTGCTGGCCCGGCTCGGGCACGGGCAGGCCGGCACCCCGACGGCCGGCTGGACCCTGCCCGCCGAGCCCACCGCCGTCTCCCGGGCCCGTCGGCTGGTCCGCTCCGCGCTCGCCGAATGGGGCGTCGAGGAGCTCACCGACACCGCCGAACTGCTGGTCAGCGAGCTGGTCACGAACGCCGTCCGGTACGCCAGCGCCCCGATCGGGGTCCGGCTGACGCTCGGTGAGACGCTGCTGGTCGAGATCTCCGACCCGCTGCCGGACCCGCCCCGGGAGCGCCACGCGGCCGAGGCCGACGAGGGCGGCCGGGGCCTGGAGCTGGTCCACCGGCTGGCGCTGCACTGGGGCGCCCGGGCCGAGGGGATCGGCAAGGTGGTCTGGTTCGAGCTCGCGCTGCCGGGTAATGACTCCGGCGAGTGACGCGAGTAGAACCGCAGGAGAACAGTGCTGCATATGCCATCGGGCGCCCTGGGGGAGCGCGCGCTCCGGAAGGGGGCGCGGGCGTGGCATTGTGGTTGCGCGGGCGGTAGGACAAAAACCTTCGCCCGATCTGATGTTGTGATGTTGAGGGCGTGTGAACGTACCCCTCGATGATGAATACTCGGTCTTCTCGACATCCGGACGGTCGCGGGTTGGAGGGGTCGGTTAGTGTGGTTGCCCATCACACCGGCCCCGGTCTCGACCGGCCGCGTAGCACCAGCTCGGACCGGTAGGGACCACCTACCTGGAGGCCGAGTATGCGAGTTCTGCCGGTGAAGCGGATCAGCCGCGACACTGAGACGTCGTCCGCCCTGGAGCGGCAGCACGCCGACCTGAGCCGGGCGATCGTCACCGGAGGCCACACCCTGGTTGAGTGGGTGGAGGACGCGACCGTGTCGGGCGCGGTGAACCTCTGGGACCGAAAGTCCCTCGGCAAGTGGCTCAAGGAACCCCTGATTCACACCTGGGACGCGCTCATGGTGACGGAGCAGGACAGGATCAGCCGGAATGATCTGCACTGGTCGACGTTCGTGGGATGGGTCCTCGAACACGAGAAGTCGGTCATCATCCTGGATGACCCTGGCTTCGACCTCTCCACCTCACGGGGGCGCATGATGGCCAACGTCAAGGCGGGTTTGGCGTCTGATTACCGGGAGGCCGTCTCGAAGAAGCGACTCAACCAGACGGAGCACTTCCGGGCCATGGGCTTCTGGCCGGGCGGGGTCTGGCCCTTCGGGTACCGGGCCGTACGCGTCGAGACACCGGAGGGCTTCCGGTGGAAGCTCGTGCCGGACCCGGTGACGTCCAAGCTGATCCTTGAGGCGTATGACCGCATCGTCAACCAGGGATGGACTGTCTCTGCCGTCGTACGGGACTGGAACCAGCGCAAGATCATGTCGGCGTCCGACCACCAGCGGCACTGCAACGCCGTCGAGGGGCGGGAAGGCGTCAAGACCGAGCTGCGTAACAACCTCTGGAACCAGCAGAACCTCAAGGCCGCACTGCGGAATCCCGTCCTGCTCGGACACGCGGTTCACGAGGGGAAGACGATCATGGGGCCGGACGGCATGCCGTCCCTCTGGGCGGATCCGGTCCTCACGGAATCCCAGTTCGAAGCTCTTCAGAAGGCATTGGATAAGAGGAGTCGAAAGGTGACTACCAAGCGCACCTCGGCACCTCTGCATGGCGTTGTCTTCTGCGAATGCGAGAATCCCTTCAACCGAAACCCGGGTAAGAAGCGGAACGGCAAGGCTCCGCTCTACTACCGGTGCCGTAAGTGCGACCGGAAGACCAACTTTCCGGCCGAATACGTCGAGCGCGTGGTCTACGTTCTCGTGATGGATAAGGTCGGCCACCTTGAGATCATGGACCGGACGTATATCCCGGGCGTGGATCACGCGGAGCAGATCAAGACCCTTCGGGACGGCATCGAACGGCTGACGTGGGCAATCGCCGCCGCAACTTCCAAGGCTCAGGTCGAAGCGATCACCGCCACGATGGGGCAGCACTCGGAGACGTTGGCGAAGTTGGAGGCCGAGCCGGTGATCCCGGGACGCTGGGAGGAGGCCGGGACCGGACAGACCTTCATTGAGTGGTTTGCCGCCAATCTGGACCCCACGGCGCGTGGGGACTTCCTCAGGAACCTGGGCGTTCGCATCATGATCAGCAAGGTGACTGAACCTGTGGTCGGCCCCCTGGACTTCCTTGAGAGCGACCCGAACGAACTGGGGGTCATCGTGCGGGCTGAGTGGCCAGAGGACCTTGCGGCCCGGATCTCCGGGACGGTCGCATCGTCGAGGCAAACTGCGGCGACTGACCACAGGGCGCAGGCGCGCCACTGACCCCAGCTACACCAGCCCCCGAGGTAACTCGGGGGCTGTGGCGTCTTGTGACGCCCGTCTCACCTTCCCCAGGGGTGTCCCCATCTTGGTCATGCAGACACATACGTCTTTAGTAGAGAGTACTTTAAAAAAGAACTCTTAATTGAGAATCTAAGATCTAGTTCCGGGATATTGGTCTGGCATCCCGGTTCTCAGGTACTGGCCCCGGCTTCCTCCTCCTGGAGGCCGGGGCCTCTTCCTTTTCTCTTCCTGATACTCAATCGTTTGCTTTGGAGAGCTATGTATGACCGTGTGAAGGGAAAGGCCCGGCGAGTGAGCCTGGGCCTGTCTGTCAAGGATCTGGCCAAGCGTCTGGGGGTGACTGCCCAGGCTGTCTACCAGTGGGAGCGCGGGGAGCGTGAGCCCAGCCTCCCGATGTTCGTTGCTATCGCCCACTGCCTTCGGATTCCTCTGGACTCCCTGATGGCCCAGGCCAAGGACAGCAACACCCGGCAGGCAATCAAGCTTGCCCGGGCCAGCCGTAAGACCAAGAACGGAGCCTGACAGATGACTGACATTGATTCTTTTGAAGACGGCGTGCAGCCGGATTCTCAGACGCCAGCGATTGTGCTGGCCGACCCTTCCGAGGGCATCCGGGCGGAGGTCCACCGTGAGTACGCGGGGAAGCTCGCTCTTGCGGAGCTGCGGATTCAGGCGGCCAAGGATGAGATCGACCTTCCCGAGGGATTCACTGACTATCTGGACGTGTCCAGGCTGACCGATGATGACGGCCAGCCCATCGAGGATGTCATCACGGAGATTCTCAAGCCCTTCCAGAAGAAGATGAAGTTTGCGGAACTCCAGGGAGCCGGGTACCACCGGAATCCGGCACCGGTGTTTCAGCCCCGGCCCTCGCTCGATGCCCGTCACCGTTAATCTCGGAGGTTTGTTTTGAACAGCAATGATTCGGCCCCGGCTTCTGACGAGAGCGCGGCTCTCCTGGCCGAGCTCGACAAGTGGAAGTCCCTTTCTCACGCCGCCAACGCCGAGCTGGAGACCCTTCGCCAGGGGCATGCGGCCCGGGTAGAGGAATCCGCGGAGCAGGTTCGGGCCGAGGCCCGTAAGGCCATGCTCGCTGAAATTGGCCCTCGTCTGGTCGAGGCTGAGATCAAGGCCCAGGCGGCTCAGGCGGAAATCGAGATCACCGATCTCCGGTTCATGGACTTCAACCAGTTCCTCACTCCTGAGGGAACGGTGAACGTGGAACTCGTTGGTGAGCTCATCAAAAGCCGCAACCCCAAGCCGCTGTACTCCCAGGATCTCGGCCTAGGCCGTCAGGGTGGTCCGATCCAGAGCTTCAGCTTCCAGCCCCGTTCTCTCGACGCACGATACCGATAACCGTTAGGAGAAGTATTTGAGCTTCTACAATTTCAGTTACCAGAACCCGTCTTCCCGGACCTTCGTCAGCGAGGAGTGGAACAGTGCCCTGATCACGCAGCTTGATCCGCTGCTCGTGTGGGCCTCCCGCCTTGTGACCAACCGGTCCTATGAAGGTGACATCAGCAAGCGGGGCGATGTTGTGCATGTCAACAGCCTGGCAAGGCCGACTGTCGCGGATTACCGCCTTCCCGAGGGCATGACGGCCCAGCGGCCGGAAACCATTGATCAGGTTCTTCCGATCACTGAAGCGAAGTACATCCAACTTCTCGTAGAGCAGATCGAGCGGGTCCAGGTGGCGGGGGTCATGAGCTCCCCAATCAACCAGGAAATGGTGAGGGCCCTGGCCCGTGAGGCGGACACCTTCATGGGGCATGTGATCGCCACTGGAGCTACTCCCATGCCCAACGTGAAGGTGACGGCCGGGAACGCCCCTCAGGCCCTCTACGGGGCCATCCTGGACCTCATGCTTGCCCTGGACGCCAACGACATCCCAGAGGGCCGCTACGTGGTCGTCTCGCCCCGCGTGAAGCGGTACCTGATCGAGCATCCGGCCATTGCCAATGCTGGGGCCTACGGTGAGGCCGGGGCCACTGCCAACGGTGTTGTGGCCCGCCTGGCAGGCTTCACGGTGCTTTCCACGACCGCAATGCCAGCCGGGGCCGACATCATCGCCGGACACTCGCGGTTTGCCACGTTCGCCAGCCAGCTGAGCGGCTTCCGGAGCGGCCAGAGTGAGAAGTACCGGGCTGATTACGTGGACGCCGCTCACTTTTACGGCGGGAAGATCGTCCGACTGCCCAACCTCGATACTGTCAAGTCGGACCGTACCTTTGATGAGACGAAGCCCACGAAGGGCATCCTCAAGGCTGCTGTGGATTGGCCTGCTTCCCTGATCTAGACCCTGACGGGCCCTCGCCTCTTTGGCGAGGGCCCGCTTTCTTTGTTTTGGGGCCTCAGGACGTCCTCACAGGCCGCACAACGCCGGTCCCGTAGGTAGATCGGGTACCAGGGCTCTCCGGGCCTCTCAGGCCGGTAATGGGAGTGCTCCATGGGCCCGGTGTCCTCCCCGCAGAGGGTCTGCGGAAGCGGGTCCTCGGGGGCGTCAGGACCCTGGCCGGCCGCGTGCACCCGGAGTACCGCCGGCTCGCCGCCCTCCGGGTTCTCCACCTGGGCCGGGTCCAGCTCGAAGAGGACGATGATCCCTCCCATGAATCAGGCAGTACGGCGGTACGTCACCGGTCCAATGTCGTCATTGAAGATCTTAAAAATGGTGACAGTGGGGGCCGCTGTAGAACTTCCGTTGACAGTTACGGGGGAGCACCCGACGCTGGAGGCTTCTTCTTCCAGGTCGCTATTGGAGGCTACCGGAATGCGAGCGCTGAAGGCTTTGCCGTTCTGCGCAAAGACGGTGAAGAATCCGAACTTCTTTCGCTCACCAGAGGCCCGTTTGTCCACCCTTACAACCTGACCGTCAACATAGAATGAGACGGTGTTGTCGTGGCTTCCGTACTCGTCCGAGTAGGTGGCGTTGAAGGAGCCAACCCAGTCCGCCAGCTCCGCACCGCATACGTCGGTCACGGCGTGCGCCGAAGTGGGAACAGCGACGATCATCCCGGCAGCGACAGCAGAGGTCGCCAGGAGGCCCGTCCAGCGGGCATTCGAACGAAGAGGCACGATGACTCCTTGGCTGGCCAGGAGAGGCCCTGTGCCGCCTCCTGTGCTGCTGTTAGGGCACCACCACTCCAACGCTTCTGCACGTTGCCCGAAGCGTTGGAGTGACGGCCCAGTTGAACTCGAAGAAGGCGATGACCCCTGTCACAGGCTCAAGCGTTGGCCTTGATCCAATCCAGGTAGTGGAAGACATTGGTGGCAATGGCTGGTGCTCCTGGTTTACACGACTGGTCGCCGATGGTGGGGAATCCGTAAACCGCTCCGTCATTTGCCATTGGATCGCCACTGTCACCGTCACAAGGGCTTGCCTCGGGGGCCTCAATGCACATGCTGCCGACTGGAAGGTTGTCCAACCCGAAGTGATCCAGGCATTGAGAGCCCGGGATCCTGTTGAAATTAGCCTTTAGTTGAATGATGGAGAGGATGTCTAGATTCTGACTCGGAGCCCCCCAGCCTGTCATGGTCAGGGGCATGCTGTCCCGCGCAGCACTTGTGGGTAGATTTGCTGCCTGAATGTCGACTGCGGCACCCAGCCTCAGAAGAGCAATGTCATTATTGAGTGTTACGGGATTAAATTCCGGATGTACGACGAAACTAGATTTCGGCACCACGATGGAGTGAGAATCCGGACCATTTCGGACTGTGGACCCATATTGCACGGTAGCAGTGTCATAGGTCCCTCCAGTATCTGGCTTGATGCAGTGGGCGGGAAGCAATACGGTTGTGGTGTTGACAAATGTTCCCGCGCAGACCGAGGAACCCGTTGGTCTTTCCAGGGTGATGAGGGCAGTGAATGGGGCATCTGAAGAGGTGGCAGGCTCGCCGCCAACGATCGCCTTGGCGCCGGTCGCCTGCCCCGCCAGTGCTGCCAAGGTCATCCCGGTCACAACTGCTGCCTTGAAGGTCTTCCTGGCCATGCTTCCTCCTCGATTGGTGCTACAAGTAGGTCCAGGTCAGCAGGTTTTCTAGGCCTTGGCAGCCGGGGCGCTGCATCCGGGTGATAGGCAAGTATCTCCCTCCTCCGAGAGGGTCTACCTTTTTCTGTAGTTAGAGAAGACCTCCTGTGGGAGGGTATATACCACCCCCCACAAAATAGATGTATGTGTCCGCGGAGATTAGTTGGGGACACTTCCCGCCAAAGAGTGGCCGGCGTCACGCTAAGAGCCCTCGATTCATTCATTCAAGGCCACCGGAGAGCCCGCGGAGCGGCATTCTTGCCTCCAGAAGGGCCAAAAAGTGCTCCAGGAGGCCTCCAAGCGGCTTCTGAGCAGCCCTGTAGCCCCCGCCGGCCGCCAGGACGGCCCTGCCGCCTCCCTGTCCCTCGAAAGATTCATACTCGTACGCAGGGTGAGGGCGGTGCCCCCGGCGGGTCATTACAAGGAATCAACCCTGATTACCCCCAGTTACATTTATAATGTAGTTATCAAGAAGAAATGCACTCGTGATGCG
>NZ_JBEOSV010000029.1:0-103995 GCF_040303245.1 Kitasatospora sp. NPDC096077
CCCGACCCCCGTCGACCCCCCGCCCCCCCTACCTCTACCCCCCAACCCCCCCCAACACCGCGCACCCCCCCCCCTCCCCCCCGACCCCGCGCCCCCCGCCCCCCCCTCCCCCCGTCCCCCCGTCCCCCCGTCCCCCCGTCTCCACCCGACAGGAGTGCGCGCGCCATGGACCAGATCACCCTGCCCGCCTTCCGGATGCCCTTCCCGGCCACCGGCGGCAACCCGCACCAGGAGGAGGCGGGCCTGCGCATGTGGGCCTGGGCCGAGGCGTTCGGCCTCTGCACCTCGCCCGGGGTGCGCCGCCGGATGCTGCGCACCCGGTCCGAGCTGTGGTGCGCCCTGACCGACCCGACCGCCGGGCCGGGGCCGCTCGCGCTGCGCTGCCAGTGGACCTTCTGGGCGTTCGTCGTCGATGACGCCTTCGACGACGACGGCTGCGGGCAGGACCTCGCGCGCAGCCGGGCGGCGATCGACGAACTGACCGGTGTCGTGAACGGCGTCCGCCGCCCCACCAGCCCGGCGGCGCTCGCGCTGGCCGACCTCTGGCGGCGCACCCGGGCCGGCCGGTCGTCCTCCTGGCGGCGGGCCTTCCGCGCGGACGTCACCGGCTGGCTCTGGACGTACTGGCGCGAGGCCGTGGAACGCGCCGCCGGCCACACCCCGCTGCCCGAGGACTACCTCACCCACCGCCGGCACTCCATCGGCATGGGGATGTTCCTGGACCTCTTCGAGACCCCGCCCGCCATCGACCTGCCCGAGCACCTGCGCCGACTGCCCGCACTCCTGGCCCTGCGCGGCGCGGTGGTCGACCACATCGCCCTCTACAACGACATCTGCTCGGCCCGGAAGGAGGGCGCGGCCGGCTACTACCACAACGCCGTCTTCGTGCTGCGCCACCACCGGGGCGGGACGGTGCAGCAGGCCGTCACCGAGGTCGACGCCCTGCGGGCCGCCTGCGTCGAACGGGCCGTCAGCGCCGAGGAGCAGCTGCCCGCCCAACTGGCGGCCGCCGGCGCCACCCGGCCGATCCGCGCCGCCGTGCAGCTCTACGCCGGGCACCACCGCTCCCTGCTGCGCGGCGACTTCGAGTACCACGCCCGCGCCGAGCGCTACCGGCCGGACCCGGAGGCGCCGCCCGCGCCGGGCCCGCCGCCCGGCCCGGACGTCTTCACGCCGCGTCCGCGTCCGTACCGGCCAGGAACGGGCGCAGCAGCGTGAGCAGGGCGTGCGGCCGGTGCAGCGGGATGATGTGGCCGCAGTCCTCGATGAGGTGTCCGGTGAGGTCGTCGGCGATCGGGCGGAGTTGGCGTTCCAGCGCCGTGCCGACGGGCCGGGCGCCCAGCGCCAGCGTCGGCACCGTCAGCCGGGCGGTGGCGACCGCCCGCTCGATCTGTGCGGCGCTCTCCGGCAGGGCCCGGTAGTACGAGAAGGCGCGGCTCAGGGCCTCGCGGCCGGTGTACGCGCGGACGAAGGCGTCCCGGAGGGCGGGGCGCACACCGTCGCCAAGCGTGCCGGTGCTCAGGAACCAGTCGACGTAGGCGGCCTCGTGGCCCTCCAGCACGGTCTCGGCGAGGCCGGGCGCGGCGGAGTGGAAGCCGAACCACCACGGCGGCCCGGCGGCGAGGAAGTCCTCGGCGCCGGGCAGCCGGCCGAGCAGGGACTCCATGACGACCAGGCGCCGGACGAGACCGGGCCTGCGAAGGGCGAGCAGAAAGGCCGGCGCGGTGCCCGCGTCGATGCCCACCACCGCGGCCGAGTGCACGCCGAGCGCGGTGAGGAGCGCCGCGGCGTCCTCGGCCAGGGTGCCCGCGTCGTACCCGGAGGCGGCCCGGCCGCTGGCGCCGAACCCGCGCAGGTCCGGTGCGATGACGAGGTGGCGGTCGGACAGCTCGGCCATGACGTCCGTCCACAGCTCCCAGGTGTGGGGGAAGCCGTGCAGCAGCAGGACGGCGGGGCCCGATCCGGCGAGGGCGACGTTCAGTTCGACACCGTTGGCGAGGACGCGGCGCAGTTCGGGTGTGGGGTGCGGTTCGGGCATGGCGGGACTCCGGGTACCTGGTGAGGAACGGTGAGGAATGGTGACCAGGTCACGCTAGGGAACTATCCTGGGCTGCCCAAGACGGCACTTTCCCTTCAGGTGGTGAGCCCCAGGTGACCACGGCG
Source organism: Kitasatospora sp. NPDC096077 (assembly GCF_040303245.1). NCBI lineage: Bacteria > Bacillati > Actinomycetota > Actinomycetes > Kitasatosporales > Streptomycetaceae > Kitasatospora > Kitasatospora sp. NPDC096077. The sequence goes on from NZ_JBEOSV010000029.1 coordinate 2,164, forward strand.
ACGCCCGGCGGACGTGACCGGCGACCCGGCGAGCACGGCGACCTGCTGGATCCGCTCTGCCCGACCCGCCGGCTGCTGGACCGCCTCGGCACCAAGTGGACGTCGATGACGGTCAAGGTGCTGGCCGAGCAGGCCCCGGGGGAGCTCCGCTTCGCCGAGCTGCGGCGCCGCATCCCGGGCATCTCGCAGAAGATGCTCTCCGTCACCCTGCACGGCCTGGTCCGCGACGGTCTGGCCGCACGCCGGGTGGAACCCACCGTGCCGCCCGCCGTCCACTACCGGCTCACCGGGCTCGGGCTGTCCCTCGAAGGACCGCTCTCCGCCCTGCGGGTCTGGGCCGAGACGCACATGGCGGAGATCGACCGCAGCAACCGGCTCGCCGACGAGTCGCCTCAGATCTGACGAATGGTCAGGTCACTCACGCCCGCACCCGGTGGCGGTGGGGCTTCGAGCTCGGCGAGGGTGGTCGACACCACTGTGCGCAGCCGGGAGTTGGGGGTGTGGGTGTCGAGCAGGGCGAGGGCCTGGTGGAGGTGGGCGGCGGCTTCGGCGGGGCGGGCCTGGCGGCGGTGGTGTTCGCCGAGGTAGTAGAGGGTGATGCCCTCCAGGACGCGGGTGCCGGTGCGGCGGTGGCGGGCGAGGCAGCGGTGGAGGCGGTCGGCGGCCTCCTCGGGCCGGCCGGCCAGCAGGGCGGCGATGCCGAGGTTGGTCTCCAGGGCGCCGATCGCCCAGTCGTCGCGGCGGTCGGGCGGTTGGGCCGCCAGGAGGGCGAGGGCCTCCCGGGAGTAGGCGGCGGCCTGGTGGTGTTCGCCGGTTTCGAGGCACTGGTCGCCCAGGTTGCCGATGACGTGGGCCTCGCCGACCTGGTCCCCGGCGGCCGCCAACAGGGCGCGGGCGCGGTGGAGTTCGGCGCGGGCCTGGTCGGGCCGGCCGAGGGCGCCGAGCGCGGTGGCGAGGTCGTTGCGGGCGTGGCCCTCGCCGAAGCGGTCGCCGGACCGCTGGGCGGCGGTGACGGCGATCCGGTCGGCCTCGACCCACTCGTCCAGGTGCGGGCTGACCGCGTAGTAGCTCCAGAGCAGTACCGGGAGCTGCCAGGCGTGGTCGGAGCGGCCGTGCCGGGCGGCCTCGCGGATCACGGCGAGCAGCTGGGTGTGCTCCTCCTCGCACCAGCGGAAGGCCTGCGCCGGGGTGGTGAACCCGGGTGGCACGTACCAGGGTTCGGGCGGTGGCAGCGGGATCCGTCGGCGCTCGGGGGTGATCAGCAGGCCGGCGGCCTCGGCGTGGTGCAGGTACCAGGAGCAGAGCCGGGCGCGGGCGGCCGCGCGTTCGCCGCAGCGGGTCTCGGCGGCGCACCGTTCGCCGGCGTACAGGCGCAGCAGCTCGTTCAGCCGGTAGCGGTCGCGGTCCAGGTGGGTGAGCAGGTGGGCGGTGGCGAGCCGGTCGAGGACGGGCCGGACGGCGGCGGTCGGGGCACCGGAGAGCGCGGCGGCGGCGTCCGCGGTGACCTCGGCGGCCGGGGCGAGGGCGAGCAGCCGTAGCAGGGCGCCGGCCTCGGCGGGCAGCGAGCGGTAGGAGAGGTCGAAGGCGGCGCGGACGGCGGAGGTGGCGTCGCCGTCGATCTGCAGGGCGGTCAACCGGTGTTCCTCGTCGCGCAGTTCGGCCGCGTGGTCGGCGAGGCTGCGGTCCGGGCGGGCGGCCAGCCGGCTCGCGCTGATGGCCAGGGCGAGCGGCAAGTGGCCGCAGGCGGCGGTGAGTTCGGCGGCGGCCCCGGGTTCGGCGCCGGTCCGGTGCGCGCCGCTGATCCGGGCGAGCAGGTCGAGGGCGGCGGGCGCGGGCAGGACGTCGAGCACCAGGGAGCGGGCGCCGTTGCGGGCGGTCAGTCCGTCCAGCCGGGTCCGGCTGGTGACCACGGTGCGGCAGTCGGGGGCGCCCGGCAGCAGCGGCCGGACCTGGTCGGCGTCGCGGGCGTTGTCCAGGACGACCAGCAGGCGGCGCCCGGCCAGCAGGGAGCGGTAGAGCGCGGCGGCCTCGTCGGGGGCGGTCGGGACGCGCTCCCCGGGGAGGCCGAGGGCGCGCAGGAAGCGGGCCAGGACGGTGTGCGGGGTGAGCGGCGGGTCGACGGAGAAGCCGTGCAGGTCGGCGTAGAGCTGCCCGTCGGGGAACCGGTCCCGGGCCCGGTGGGCCCAGGCGACGGCGGTGGCGGTCTTGCCGACGCCGGCCGGGCCGGAGAGGGCGAGGACGGCGGCGGGGCCGGTGAGCAGCCGGTCGAGTGCGCCGAGTTCGGCTTCCCGGCCGACGAACGTGGGCAGCGGGGGCGGGAGTTGGGCGGGCCGCGGGGTGTCGTCGGGCGGCTCGGGTCGATCGGTGTGGCCCGGCTCACCGCAGGCCCGGTCGCTGCGGGTCTGTTCGCTGCGGGTCTGTTCGCCGCGGCCCGGCTCACCGCGGGCCGAGCCGGCGCGGACCGGGTCGGTCGCGAGCAGGTCGAGGTGGAGGGCGCGCAGCTCCGGTCCGGGGTCCAGGCCGAGTTCCTCGGCCAGCCGGTCCGCGAACCGTCGGTACACGGCGAGGCCCTCGGGCGCGCGGCCGGAGCCGTGCAGGGCGCGCATCAGCTGTCCGGCGAAGCGCTCCCGGAGCGGGTGGTCGGCCACCAGGGCGGTGAGCTCGGGCACGGTGGCGCGGTGGCGGCCGAGGGCGAGTTCCAGGTCGAGGCACTCCTCCCAGGCGGTGAGGCGCAGTTCGTCGAGGGCGACGGCGCCGGGGGAGCCCACGGCGCCGGAGAGCCCGTCGAGGGCGGGGCCGCGCCACAGTCCGAGCGCCTCGCGGAGTGCGGCCGCGGCGGTCTCGGGCCGGCCGTCGGCGGCCGCGCGGCGGGAGCCGGTGAGCAGTTCGGTGAAGCGGTGGGCGTCGAGGCGGTGGCCGGTGAGGGCGAGGCGGTAGCCGGGGCCGTCGGTGAGCAGCGCGGGCGGCGCGTCCGGGTCGGCCTCGGCGAACCGGCGCCGGAGCAGCCCGGCCAGGTTGCGGGCCTGGCGGCCGGCGGTGGCGGGCGGCCGTTCGTCCCACACGGCGTCGACCAGCCGGGTCACCGGGACGGCGCTGTCGGCGTTCAGCAGCAGGGTCGCGAGCAGCCGTTCCGTTCGGGAGCCCTCCAGGGGGATCCGCCGCCCGGCGCCGGTCCACACCTCCAGCGCTCCGAGGATCCTGAACTCCAAGCGGCCCTCCCCGGGACCTGCGGCGACTGCGATGGGGCATCGCCTGAGTGCGTGATGTGACAGAACGATGACCAGATCATGCCAGTTGTGTGCGTGCGGTTGAGAGGTTTGTCGTGCACCGGCTGAAACCAGTCGGTCACAGCACGCGAACCACCTCCTGTGCACCGCGCTCCACCCCACGCTCCACCCTTTTGCCCAACCATGAGGAGTTGTCGATGAACCGCCTGAAGAAGGCCGTCGCCACCGCGACCGCCGTCGCCGCCGCCGCCCTGGTCCCGCTCACCGCCGCACCGGCGGGCGCCGCCACCGGCCCGGCCACCCACCTCGGCATGACCTGGGCCGCCCTCTCCTACGGCCCGGACGGCACCGTCCAGGTCGGCGGCCCGGGCGGCAGCCCCAGCGACGCCTACCACGGCGACACCGCGCCCTCCGTCGCCCTGCCCGTGCTCTGCCTCAACGTCGACGGCAGTCCGGCCCCGGCCGGACTGAACATCGGCTTCTACAACGGCTGGGCGCAGGGCACCGTCGCCCTCAGCCCGGCGGTCAAGGGCTACCGCCTGAACAGCAAGGCCGCCGCCGACAGCATCTGCCAGGCCTCCTTCGGCGCCGGCTGGCGCCAGGCCGAGTTCCACGACGGCCACTTCGGCCCCGACCTCGCGCAGACCGGCGGCTGGACCTTCTGGGCCTACGGCAACATCCCCAACAACACCCGGTTCTGGACGGCCATCAACGACCAGCCGGCCAACCCCTGGAACTGAGCCGGAGCGCTCCGGGTCCGCGCCCCCGCGCAGCGGGCGCGGCCCCGGGCCGCACGGCTCCCTGAAACCCCGTCCCGGTCCCGGTCCGGCTACCCCGCGTGGCCGTCCCAGGCCGCCAGCGTGGCCGTCGCCCAGTCCCGTACCCGCTCCGGGAACCCGGCGGCCGGGAAGGTGCCGTCCAGCGCGACCTGCTCGATGGTGACCGCGAACCCGCCCCGCGGCGCTGCCGGGGCCGCCGTCACGCTCCGTGGCGGCCCGCCCGTCACCCGGTGCGAGTTCGCCCGGCGGGCCCGACCGATCAGCCGCTCCACCGCCGGCAGCCCGCCCGTCAGGTACGCCCGGAGGAACGCCCGCGCGCCCGCCCCGCCGTCGCCGGGCAGCCGGCCCGGGTGCTGGAGCAGGAAGCAGGACACCGACACCCCGTGCAACGGCCCCCACGGCTCCGCCCGCGCGTGGTCCAGCGCCAGCAGCAGGTGGAACAGCGACGTGCAGTCCCGTGCCCCGCACTCCCCGCAGCGGCCGTCGCCCGTCACCGGCGCACGGTTCCGTTCGCGGTCCCGCCCACGGCCTTGCTCATCGACATCGCCTGCACGCCGTAACCGCAACGGCGGTACAGGGCGATCGCGGCCTCGTTGCCGCCGAAGACGTTCAGGGCGAGGCCGGTCATCCCCTCGTCGGCGACCAGCCGCTCGGCGGCGGCCAGGACGGCGGCGCCGTAGCCCCGGCGGCGGAACTCGGGGAGGACCCGGATGTGGTATAGCCAGGCCGTGCCGGAGGTGCCCGCGCCCGAGCGGGGGTCGGGGCCGATCCAGGCGCTGCCGACGACCTCGCCCGCGGCGTTCTCGGCCACCACCAGGTGGTGGCCTTCGGTGGCGCGGCCCTGGGGCAGGAAGGTGGCGGTGCCCGCGCGGGAGCGCTCGCGCGCCAGCTCCTCGGGCATCAGCTTGGCGAGCTCGGCCGTGGTCTCGGCCTCCCGCACCTCGGTCGCCGACCGGTACTCGGCCTCGGTCATCCGACGCAGCGTCACGCTTCGATCGTCCATCCCGCCATCCTGGGGCAGCCGGCACCGCCCGCGACAGCGCTTTTACCCGGGGTAGGGCGAAGACGTGGTACCGCGGTACTACGCGCCCTCCGATGATCAGTCCCCGGTGCCGTCGATCCGGCCGCGCCCGGCCCTAGCGTGGAACCGTGGGCGGCCGGACGGACCGGCCCCTGAACGGTGAGGGTGAGCGATGATCGAGGCGCACCAGCTGACGAAGCGGTACGGGGAGAAGACCGCCGTGGACGGGCTGGACTTCACGGTCCGGCCGGGGGCGGTGACCGGCTTCCTGGGGCCCAACGGGGCGGGGAAGTCGACCACCATGCGGATGATCGTCGGGCTCGACGCCCCGACCGGCGGGTCGGTGCGGGTCAACGGCCGCCGGTACGCCGAGCACGCCGCGCCGCTGCAGGAGGTGGGCGCGCTGCTGGAGGCCAAGTCCATCCACCCCGGCCGCTCGGCGTTCAACCACCTGATGGCCCAGGCCCACACCCACGGCATCCCGCGCCGTCGGGTCGAGGAGGTCATCGAGCTGACCGGCCTGCAGTCGGTGGCCCGCAAGCGCGCCGGGGCGTTCTCGCTCGGCATGGGCCAGCGCCTCGGCATCGCGGCCGCCCTGCTGGGCGACCCGGCCACGGTGATGCTGGACGAGCCGGTCAACGGGCTCGACCCCGAGGGCGTGCTGTGGATCCGCAACCTGCTCACCTCGCTCGCCGCCGAGGGCCGCACCGTCTTCGTCTCCTCGCACCTGATGAGCGAGGTGTCGCTGGTCGCCGACCACCTGATCATCGTCGGGCGCGGCCGGCTGCTCGCCGACACCACCGTCCAGGAGCTGGTCCAGCAGGCCGGCGGGGACGTCGTCAAGGTCGCCAGCGCCGACCCGGCCCGGCTGCGCTCGGTGCTCTCCGGCCCCGGCGTGGAGATCACCGGCCGTACCGGCTCGGAGGAACTGCTCGTCACCGGGCGGACGGCCCGGGAGATCGGGCTCACCGCCGCCGAGCACGGCATCGCGGTGTTCGAGCTGACCCCCCGGACGGTCTCCCTGGAGGAGGCGTTCATGGAGCTGACCCGGGACGCCGTCGAGTACCACGGCACCACCACCGCCACCACCGCCACGACCGAGACCGTGAGGAGCGCGGCATGACCACCATCGCCCCCAGCCAGACCGCCACGCCCGCCGACCCGCGCCCCGCCCGCCCCGCCTACAAGGTGACGGCCGCGCGCGTGCTGCGCTCGGAGTGGGCCAAGCTCTGGTCGCTGCGCTCCACCTGGATCACCCTCGGCCTGGCGCTGCTGTTCCTGGTCGCCTTCGGCCTGATCGCCGCCTTCCAGTTCAAGTCGCGGATCACCTCCGGCCGCCCGATGGACCGGGACTTCGCCGACGCCAGCGCGCTCAGCCTCTCCCTGTTCGGCACCAACTTCGCCCAGCTGGCGCTCGGCGTGCTCGGGGTGCTGGTCGCCGCCGGCGAGTACTCGACCGGCATGATCCGCTCCACCCTGGCCGCCGTGCCGCGCCGCCTGCCGGTGCTCTGGTCCAAGGCCGCGGTGTACGGGGCGATCGCGCTGGTGCTGGGCACCGTCGGGGTCTTCGTCACCTTCTCGGCCGACAGCGGCATCCTGTCCGGCACCCGCGCGGCGATGACGCTCTCCGACACCGGTGTGGTGCGCGGCCTGCTGGGCGCGGGCCTCTACCTCGGCCTGGTCGGCGTGATCGGCGTCGCCCTCGGCGCGCTGCTGCGCTCGGTGGCGGGCGGCATCGCCGTCCTGGTCGCCTCGCTGATGCTGATCCCCGGGCTGACCTCGCTGCTGCCCACCTCCTGGCAGAGCCACATCAGCCCCTACCTGCCCAGCCACGCCGGTGAGGCGATGTTCGCCCTGCACCACGACTCGACCACGCTCTCGCCGACGGCCGGCCTGCTGGTCTTCCTCGGCTGGACGGTGCTCGCCCTCGCCGGTGCGGCCGTACGGCTGGTGCGCAGCGACGCCTGAGCAGCATGCCTGAGCAGGCAGCGACGCCTGAGACACTCGCGGTGCGGCGCCGGGACCGACCGGCGCCGCACCGCGTCCTTCGTCCGAGCAACAGGGAGAACCCACCGGTGAGCGAGGAGTACGTCACCCCGGCCGGCCCGGCCGTGCCCGCCGACGCGCTGTCCGGCCACCCGTTGTACGGCCGGCTGGCCCGGATCGGCCAGCGGCTGCGGGAGGCGGACCGCGCCCACCCCTGGGTGCTGGACACCGCCGTGGTGGCCGCGGTCTTCCTGATGTTCTGCCTGCCCGACCTCGTCCACGGCCACGGCGACGGCGGCCCGCGCGAGCACCGGTTCACCTTCGTCCGCCCGCCGCTGCCGGCCACCCTGGCCCTTCAGGCGGGCCTGGTGCTGCCGCTGCTGTGGCGCCGGCGGCGGCCCACCGCGGCCTTCGCCGCGATCATGGCGGTGTTCGTGCTGCAGTGGTCGCTGGGCGTCGCGCTGCGCGCCGACGCCGCCCTGCTGGTGGCGTTCTACAGCCTGGCCCTGCACGGCCGGCTGCGGTACCTGGCCTGGGCCTGCGGTGTGATGGCCGGGGCGATGGCGCTGGTGGCGGTGGAGGTCTCCGGCGGCGGACTGCCGGTCGGAGACGCGCTGTTCTTCCTCGGCAGCGCCGCCACCGCGGCCGTCGCCGTGGGCATCGCGGTCCGGGTGCGCCGCGCCCAGCTGGCCGGACTGCGCGAGCGCGCGGCCCGGCTGGAGATCGAGCGCGACCAGCGCAGCCGGCTGGCCACCGCCACCGAACGCACCCGGGTGGCCCGGGAGATGCACGACATCATCGGCCACAACCTGTCCGTGATCATCACCCTGGCCGACGGCGGCGCCTACGCCGTCCAGGCCTCGCCGGAGCGCGGCCGGGAGGCCCTGCAGCTGATCGGCGAGACCAGCCGGCAGGCGCTCGGCGAACTGCGCCGGATGCTCGGCGTCCTGCGCGACCAGGCCGACCAGTCCGCCGAGTTCAACCCCCAGCCCGGCGTCGCCGACCTGGACGGGCTGTGCGCCCGGATCCGCGCGGCCGGCCCCCAGGTGGTCTACACCGTCAGCGGGGACCCGGACGGCCTGGACCGCGGCGTCCAGCTGATGGCCTACCGGATCGTCCAGGAGGCGCTGACCAACGCCCTCAAGCACGCCGGACCGGAGACCGGCGCGCACGTGACCCTGACCGTCGACGACGCCCGGCTGCGGGTGCGGGTCCGGGACAGCGGCCCGCCCGACGGCGTCCGCCGGCCGGTGCGCCCGGACGGCGAGGGGCACGGCCTGGCGGGGATGCGCGAGCGCGCGGCCCTGTACGGCGGGACCGTCACGGCGGGCCCCGGCCCTGGGGCAGGATGGACCGTGGAGGCCGAACTGGACCTCACCCCCGACCCGACAGGCGGCCACCCGTGACCACCGTCCTCATCGTGGACGACCAGCCACTGCAGCGCTACGGCTTCCGGATGCTGCTGGAGAGCCAGCCCGACACGGAGGTGGTCGGCGAGGCCGCCCACGGCGGTGAGGCCGTCCGGCTCACCGCCGACCTGCGGCCGGACGTGGTCCTGATGGACATCCGGATGCCCGGCATGGACGGCATCGAGGCCACCCGGCAGATCGTCGCCAGCGGCGGCCGCTCCCGGATCCTGGTGCTCACCACCTTCGACCTGGACGAGTACGCCCACGCCGCGCTGCGGGCCGGGGCCAGCGGCTTCCTGCTCAAGGACGCCCGGCCGGAGGAACTGCTGGCCGGGATCCGCGCGGTGGCCGAGGGCGACGCCGTGGTGGCCCCCGCGATCACCCGGCGGCTGCTGGACGCCTACGCCCACCACCTGCCGGTCCGCCCGGCCGGCGCGGCACCCGCCGAGGACCCCCGGCTGGACGCGCTGACCGAGCGCGAGCGGGAGATCCTGGTGGCCATCGCCCAGGGCTGGACCAACAACGAGATCGCCCAGCGGCTGGTGCTGGCCGAATCGACCGTCAAGACCCACGTCAGCCGGGTGCTGGCGAAGATCGGCGCCCGGGACCGGGTGCAGGCGGTGATCTTCGCCTACGACCGCGGCCTGACCCGGCCCAATCCGCCGATCTCCGGCTGACGCGGAGCCGCGGGACGTCCTTAGGGCGTATCTGACAATTCCCGCCGGGCGCGCGAATTGTCAGACACGCCCTACGCCTGGCTGCTGGAGCTCTGCTCCGGCGCCCGGCCCGGGTGCGGGACGGTGGCCGGCAGGGCGTGGCCGGTGCGGTCGTCGGTGTGCCAGGACTGCGACTGGAAGGCGAGGAACACCGCCGTCCAGCGGTTCTCGTCCGGCAGGTGGATCAGCAGGCCGCCGTCCTGGTAGACCCCGTCGTCGCCGCGGAACTGGCCGCTGTTGCCCTGGTTCATGTGCACGTCGTGCACGCCGTTGCCGGGCAGGAAGCCGAACACCTTGTCGGGGACGCCGGGTTCGGGCCCGAAGCGCTGGCCGAACACGTACACCGCGGCGTCGGCGTCGGCGATCGCGCGCTGCACGTAGTGGTCGAGCAGGTCGGCGAGGTCGTTGTCCGGGCCCGGGAGGTCGGGCGGCAGCACCCGCATCGCCGTGTGGTCGAAGAGCTTGCCGCGGACGAAGTCCAGGCTCGCCGTGCCCGGCCGGGAGGCCAGCGCGGTCCAGCCGCTGCCGGCGGCCGGCAGCAGCCCGGTGACCGGGTGCCGGAAGTCCTCGTCGGCGAGGTACAGCAGGTCCGAAGGGGCCTGCTGGGAGAGCACGTTGACGGCCGCGCGGTAGTCGGTGCCGTCCGCGTCGCGCAGGTGGATCTGGTAGTGCGGGGTGCCGGTGGCGCCCTCGCGGCGCCGGTCGACGGCGGAGGCGGCGAGCACGCCGTAGTTGTTGATCGGCATCGGTCGGTTCCTCGGATGGGGGTGGGCAGGAGCACCTCCGTTATCGTCCATGGGACGGGTGGGGCACCGGGGAATCGACGATTGTTCATCTGCCGTCCCCCGTACGGGTCTTCGCTCCGCCGAACACGGGCGACGGTCCCGAACAAAGGCTTCGCGCGGGGTCACCGCCCGGCGCTGCGGTCGGAGTGAGCGCCGGAGCCGGCGCCCGGGGCGGGGGCCCTGGCGCCGGCTCCGGGGTGGGGTGGCTCAGAGGTTCTTCTCCAGCGCCGCCAGGTAGTTGCGCATGAAGTGGTCGCGCACGCCTTCGCCGGTCGGTTCGAAGGCGGCGGAGGTGAGGCCCTTGGCGCGGTTGGCGATGCCCGCGAGCATGCCCCCGGCGCCCTGGTGGACGACGCCCGAGGAGTCGATGAAGTGCAGGGCCTCGGTGTGGGTGAAGGCCGGCTCCGGGGGCAGCTGGGGGACCACGTCGTTGTTGTTGACGAAGCGGTGGCTCCGGCCCTGGAACGCCGTGTTGTACGCGGCGGTGAGCAGCCGGTCGCAGGTGCGGGGCTGGCCGAAGGTGTACACGCCGTCGGCCGTCAGCCGGGGGTCCTCCAGGCTCAGCCGGGCGGCGGCGAGCATCGCGAGGGCGCCGCCGAGGCTGTGGCCGGTGAACCAGACGCTCTGCTCCTCGGTGCGCAGTTCGCCGAGGGCCTTGCGGACGTCGGGGAAGACCGACTCCAGGGCCTCGGCGAAGCCGTAGTGGACGTAGCCGGTGCCGGCCGGGCCGGGCCAGGGCGGGGTGCTGGAGTCGGTGAGCCAGTCCCGGATCTCCTTGGGCTCGGTGCCGCGGAAGGCGACCACGATCATCCGGTCGCTCGCCATGGTGTAGGCCTGGGTGTCCTGGAGCGGGAACGGCGGGGTGAACCGGGTCTCGTGGTGGCGTACGGTCTCGAAGCCCCAGTCCCGGGCCTGCCGGTCGACGGTGGCGTCGTCCTGGTACGCCAGGTCGGCGGCCCGGGCCAGCCAGTAGGCGTGGGCGAGGCTGTAGCCGGAGGCGCTGTGGTCGAAGGTGGTGGGCACGGCCATGGCGGGACCGCCTTTCGTCGGGTGGGCGTGATCCTCCGTTGGTAGCGGAGCCGCCCCCGGCGGTCGGGGCGGCGGTGCCCGGGAGTCACTCGAACGGCGTCGCGAAGACGCTCGAATACCAGTGCGCGTTTCCGTGTCGGCCGTTGGATGCACGGCGATTGCGGGTGCGGGCGGTGGGTGAGCCACTGGGTCGGGTCGGCGTTTCGCCGACGAACGGAACCGACGAGCAGAACCGACGAGCAGAGGACGACCTCCACCATGAAGCACACGACGACCCGCAGGGGCCTGGCCGCGCTGGCCGTGCTGATCGCCGCGGCGGGCACCCTCGCCCAGGGCGGCACGGCGCAGGCGGCGACCCGGGCGGCGGGCCAGTGCGGCGGGAACGTGGCCGACTACACCTACCCGGCGCGGCCGTTCCGGTTCGACGACCGGATCAGCAAGTGGCTCGGCATCACGGCCGTCCAGTTCAACGACGACATGACGCTGACCGTCACCCCGTTGAACAACCCCGCCACCGTGTCCGGCGGTTGGGAGCTGCACGACCCGAACGGGCCGAATCAGGCGAAGGTCGGCATCGTGACCTTCTACACCACCGTCTCACCGCCGGTGGAGGGCGACGGCGTGGCCAGCATCTACTGGTACACCGGCTTCCCGAACTGCAACCCGACCACCGTCAACTCGGCGAAGCAGCTGTTCCAGATCTACGGCGACGTCCAGATGCAGCCGGTCTACGAGGACAACAGCCGGGGCCCGCTGAGCAAGATCAACGGCTACCAGGCGGACCGCTGAGGCGACCTGTCGCGGCCTCCGGGGGGCGAGCCGGAACGTCCCCGGAGGCCGGTCGCGCACGGTGCTTGGGAGGGAACGGGTTCGTTCACTAACATTGGGGGTAGGCCAGGTGAACAGAGAACCCCGGAAGGTGTGCCGTCATGACCGCTGAAGCCCGCACTGTCGCGGGCGGCACCGCGCACCCGGCAGCGGACGCCGCCCCCATCCGCCGGCGCGGCGAGGCACTGGAGAGCGCCATCTACGGGGCGGCCCTCCAACAGCTCACCACCGACGGCTACGCCCGGCTGACCATGGAGGGCGTGGCCGCGGCCGCGCAGACCGGCAAGGCCGCCCTCTACCGGCGCTGGTCCTCCAAGGAGGAGCTGGTCATGGACGCGCTGCGGGCCAGCCTGCCGCCGTCCGGACCGGCCCCCGACACCGGCAGCCTGCGCGGGGACCTGCTGGAGGTGGTCACCCGGCTGCGCACCGCGATGTTCAGCGAACTGGGAGCCGCCGTCCGCGCGATCATGGGCGAGCTGGACCACCGGCGCGCCCACGCCTTCCTGGAACTGGTGCTGGAACGGGTGGTCGAGCCGACCACCGCGCTGATCGCCGAGGTGCTCGACCGGGGCACCGCCCGGGGCGAGGTGCGCCCCGGGACCGTCACCCCGATGGTCACCGACGTGGTGCCGGCGCTGATGCTGTACCGGTTCAAGATGTGCGGCGGGGGGCCGGTGGAACTGGACCCGGCGGCGATCGTCGACGAGGTGCTGTTGCCGATCGTCCGCCCGGTCCGTTCCTGAGCCCTGAGCCCTGAGTCTTGAGTCAGGGCGCCGGCTCAGGCCCCGCTGTTGCGGAGCATCTCCTCGCGCTCGACGACCTTGACGCGCTCGCGGTCCTCGGCCCGGCCGAGCTCGCGCTCGTGGGCGTCCAGCTGCTTCCAGCCGTCCCAGGTGGTGAAGCGGACGCCACGGGCGCGCAGGTGCTCCTCGATCGCCGCCGGGTCGGGCTCGACGGCGCCGGGCAGCCGGCCGGTGGCGTGGTCGTCCAGCAGGCAGGCGACGGTCTCGTTGGCGTCGCCCTTGGTGTGGCCGATCAGGCCGACCGGGCCGCGCTTGATCCAGCCGGTGACGTAGACGGCGGGGACGTGCGAGCCGTCGCCGTCCAGGACGCGCCCGGCCTGGTGCGGGACGGTGCCGGAGACCGGATCGAAGGGCAGCTTGGGCAGCTCGTCGGAGTAGTAGCCGACGGCGCGATAGACCGACTGGACGTCCCAGTCGGTGTGCCGGCCGGTGCCGCGCACATTGCCGGTGCCGTCCAGCTCGGTGCGCTCGGTGCGCAGGCCGACGACCCTGCCGTCCTCGCCGAGCACCTCGACCGGGGACTCGAAGAAGTGCAGGTAGACCCGGTGCGGGCGGTCGCCGACGTCGCGGATCGCCCAGTTCTCGACGGTCGCGGCGACCAGGTCGACGTGCTTGACGGCGCGGCGCTCGGCGATCGAGCCCTCGTCGTACTCGATGTCCTCCGGGTTGACGATCACCTCGATGGTGGGCGAGTGGTCGAGCTCGCGCAGCTCCATCGGGCTGAACTTGGCCTGGGCCGGGCCGCGGCGGCCGAACACGTGGACCTCGACGGCGCGGTTGGCCTTCAGGCCCTCGTACACGTTCGGCGGGATCTCGGTGGGCAGCAGCTCGTCGGCGGTCTTGGCGAGGATCCGGGCGACGTCCAGGGCGACGTTGCCGACGCCGAGGACGGCGACCTTCTCGGCCTCCAGCGGCCAGCTGCGCGGGACGTCCGGGTGGCCGTCGTACCAGGAGACGAAGTCGGCCGCGCCGTAGGAGCCGTCCAGGTCGATGCCGGGCAGGTCGAGCGCGCGGTCGGCCATCGCGCCGGTGGAGAAGACCACGGCGTCGTAGTGGCGGTGCAGGTCGTCCAGGCCGAGGTCGGTCGGGTAGTCGACGTTGCCGAACAGGCGGACCTGCGGCTTGTCGAGGACCTGGTGCAGCGCGGTGACGATGCCCTTGATCCGCGGGTGGTCGGGGGCCACGCCGTAGCGGATCAGGCCGAACGGGGCGGGCATCCGCTCGAACAGGTCGATCGAGACGCCGGGCGCCTGCGCGGCGTCGGACTTCAGCAGGGCGTCGGCGGCGTAGATGCCGGCGGGGCCGGCTCCGACGATGGCGACTCGGATCGGGCGGGTCATGCGGACGGATCCTCCGGTCGGGCACGGCGAAAGGCGGATTGGTCTGGACCCTTGCAGCAAACCCGCTGTTCGGCCGGAGGTGTAGTCGGTTTTGATCTATGACGTCATAGAGCGGAGCTATGGCCGACCCGGGAACTTTTCCCGGGTCGGCGGCGTACCGGTCAGGCGCTGTCAGCTCTCCTCGACCGGCGCGGCGGGTGCCTGCGACGGGACGGCGGGGGTGGCTGTCGCCTGCGGCGGAGCGGCCGGAGCGGCCGGGCCGTCGGTGAGCCGGGCCGCGGAGGCCTCGAAGAAACGCAGCATCTCCACCGGGAACGGCAGCACCAGCGTCGAATTCTTCTCCGCCGCGACCTCGACCACCGTCTGCAGCATGCGCAGTTGCAGCGCCGCCGGGGTCTCGGCCATTTTGCCCGCCGCCTCGGCGAGCTTGGCGGCGGCCTGGAACTCGCCGTCCGCGGTGATGATGCGGGCCCGGCGCTCGCGGTCGGCCTCGGCCTGACGGGCCATCGAGCGCTTCATCGAGTCGGGCAGGCTGACGTCCTTGATCTCCACCCGGTCGATGTGCACGCCCCAACCGGCCGCCGGGCTCTCCAGCATGACCTCCAGACCCTGGTGCAGGTGCTCCCGGCCGGACAGCAGGTCGTCCAGCTCGCTCTTGCCGATGATCGAGCGCAGCGAGGTCTGGGCGACCTGCAGCATGGCGAAGCTGTAGTTCTGCACGTCCACGGTGGCCCGGATCGGCTCGACCACCCGGAAGTACAGCACCGCGTCGACGCTCACCGAGACGTTGTCCTTGGTGATGCCCTCCTGGGCGGGCACCGGCATGGTGACCACCTGCACGTTCACCTTGCGCATCCGGTCGATCACCGGCACCAGCAGCGTCAGGCCCGGCTCGCGGACCTGCCCGCGCACCCTGCCCAGCCGGAACACCACACCGCGCTCGTACTGCTGCACCACCCGCACGCCGGTCATCAGCCACAGCAGGACGACCACGACGGCGACCACGAGTACTGCCACGCTTGTTCTACCTTCTCCCCGTCGCGGCGCGGCCGGGCCGGGTCCGGAGTGGCCCTGTCGCCGGGCGCTCGCCGCGCGCAGCACAGTATGCTCCCGGCCGGCGCGGACGGTAAGGCGTGTGCAGGAGGATCTTGACGCAGCGTTGACGGGCTGCTCCCCGGCGCGCGCCGGCCCCGGGTCGGCCGGGGGTCGGCCGGGGCCGGGCAGGGGCCTGGCGGGGGTCAGGCGCGGAACGCGTCCGCGTGCTCGGCCGCGAACTCGGCGAAGGAGCGCGGCGGACGGCCGGTCGGCTTCTCCACGTCCGGGCTGACCGCCGAGGCGTGCCCGGCCGCGTAGAGCCCGTACAGCTCGACCATGCCCTCGGCCCGCCACGGGTTCCAGCCCAGGCCGAGCAGGCCCTCCAGGGCCGTCTCGGGGGTGAGCGCGGTGTACGCGACCGGGTGGCCCGCGGCGGCGGCCAGCTGCTCGGCCACCTCGCCGTGGGTGAGCGACGCCGGACCGGTCAGGGTGTAGACCGCGCCCTCGTGCCCCGTGCCGGCCAGCACCTCGACGGCGGCCGCCGCGACGTCCCGGGCGTCCACGTACGACACCGCGCCCTCGCCGCCCGGCGCGGCCAGCTGTCCGGCCCTGACGGTCGCGGCGGAGCCGAGGAAGTTCTGGTGGAAGCCGTTCGGGGCGAGGACCGTCCAGGGCAGGCCGGAGGCCTTCAGGTGGTCCAGGCCCGCCACGTGCGCGCCGACGAAGCGCACGCCCTCCGGCCGGTGCTCGACACCGGCGGCCGCGTGCAGCACGATCCGCGGTCGGCGCCCGGTGCGTACCGCCGCGTCGATCACGTTCCGCTCGTGCTGGGCCATCTCCGGGTGCACGGCGACCAGCAGGTACACGGTGTCGGCCCCGGCCAGTGCGGCGTCCAGCGAGGCCGGGTCGGCGAAGTCGGCGGCGACCCGCTCGACCGCCGCGTCCCACTCGGCCGGGCCCGCGGACCCGGCGCGCACCAACGCCCTTACCTCCCGGCCGCGTTCGCGCAGCCCGACGACGACCTTCGAGCCGACCGTACCGGTGGCACCCGTCACGACGATCACGGATGTGTCCCCTTGCTTCCCCGTTGTTCCCCGTTGTGCGACGCGGACTGATTCCACGTCAGGGGCATGATCGCAGGCGGTCGGTGGGCGATCAAGGTCGGGGCGGCCCGGCCGGCGGCGGGCGGTCGGCGGGTGCGCCGACACGCACGGGGCCCTGCCGTTCCTCGACTTGGGGTGGGCCGGGCGCTTGGATGGATCCGGCCTGGTCACCGCCCGAACAGCCGCCGGGGCACCGCCCTCGGCGAGCCGAGGAGCCACCACCGTGAACGACACCACCGAATCCGACCCCACCGCCGTGGCCCGCCGGGTCGCCGAACGGCGCGAGCGACTCGGGCTCACCGAGGAGGACCTCGCCCACCGGGCCGCGATGGCGCCGCGCTACCTGGGCCACCTGCTGCAGGCCGGGCCCGAGTTCGACCCCGGCGGCTTCGTCCGGATCGCCGCCGCCCTCGGGCTGAGCCGGCAGGAGCTCCTGGAGGGCCGCGCGGACGCCCCGCCCGGGCGCGGCGGGCCCGGCCCCCGGCCCCGGCTGCTCGACCTGACCGACGCCGAGTGCTGGGAGCTGGTCGGCTCGCACGGGATCGGCCGGATCGGCCTGCCGGTGCGCCCCGGCCCCGCGGTCTACCCCGTCAACTACGTGGTCGACCACGCCTCCTTCGCCTACCGCACCGCCCACGGCACCGCCACCGCGCCCGAGCCGGGGGCCGAGGTGTCCTTCCAGGTCGACCGGATCGACGAGTACCTGGGGCGCGGCTGGAGCGTGCTCGCCCTCGGCACGGCGCAGTACCTGGACGACCCGGAGGAGGTGCGCCGGCTCGACGGCCTGCCCGGCGCGGCCCCGTGGGCGGGCGGCGACCGGCCTTGCTGGGTGCGGATCCGGTGCGCCGAGATCAGCGGCCGACGGCTGGTCACCGGCTGAGCCGGGTCGTCCCGGCCGCGCGCCGGGCCGCGTGTCGGGCCTCACGTCGTGCCTGCCGCCCGGCCCGTCGTACGGTCGACAGGTGGCGGCCGAGCGCGACGGCGGCCAGCAGGGCGAGCAGCGCGCACACGCCCCACCACCCGGCCCGGCCCCAGACCCGGACACCGAGCCAGGAGCCCGCGCTGCCGCCCAGATAGCCGCAGGTCATGTAGGCGGTCTTGACCCGGCCCGGCGCGTCCGGGCGTACCGCGTACGCCCGGGCCTGGCCGGCCACCATCCCGCACTGCATCGCCACGTCCAGCAGCAGCGTGCCGAGCACCAGCGCCGCCAGCCCCAGCGGGCCGCCCCGGGCGCCGAGCGCAAGCACCGGGGCCGAGCCGAACACGCCCAGCAGGCAGACCAGGTTCACCGGGTCCGGCCCGTGCCGGTCCACCAGCCGGCCCGCGTACGGGGTGCAGAACACGGTGGCCGCCCCGACCAGGGCCAGCAGGCCCACCGCCGGGGCGCCCAGCCGGTACACCGGGCCGGTGAGCAGCAGCGCCAGACAGGTCCAGACCGCGGAGAACCCGGCGAAGACGCAGGCCTGGTACAGGCTGGAGCGGCGCAGCTCGGGCTCGGTGCGCAGCAGCCGGAACGGTTCGGCGAGCAGCGCCCGGTACGGCTGGCGGGAGGTCGGGACGGTGGTCGGCACGGCGGTCCCGAGGACGATCGCGAGCAGCAGTGCCGCGGCGGCGGCGACCAGGTACGGGGCCCGCCAGCCGAGCCACTCGCCGAGCGTGCCGCCGAAGGTGCGGGCCAGCAGCATCCCGGCCGTCGAACCGCTCAACAGCACGCCGATCACCGCCCCTTGGCGCTCCGGCGGGGTCAGTCCGGCCGCCAGCGGGCCGACCACCTGGGCGGCGACGGTGGTCAGGCCGACCGCCGCGCCGGCGGCCGTCAGCGGGCCGAGTGCCGGGGCGCAGCCGGCGGCGAGCAGGGCGAGGCCGGTCAGCGACAGCAGCACGACCAGCAGCGGGCGGTTGGGCAGCCGGTCGCCGAGCGGTACCAGCAGCACGATGCCGGCGGTGTAGCCGAGCTGGGTGGCCGTCACCACGACGGCAGTCGCGTCCGGTGACACGTGCAGGCCGGCGGCGACCAACGGGCCGACGGCCTGCGGGAAGTAGAGGTTGCCGACCGCCACGGCGCAGGTGACGGCGAGGAGGGCCAGGAGCCGGCGGGGCATGGCGCGGGTCGTGGGGTGGGGCGTGGAGCCGGGCATGGAGCCGGGCATGGAGCGGGTCATGGAAGGAAGTGCACGGCACCCGCTGGGCGGCGCCAATCGATGTAGCGTGGCACTTAATGATCAGCTTCGAACTCGACGTCGAGGACCTCGCCGACACCCGCTTCGCGCTCTCCCCGCTGCACGAGGCCGTCCTCAGCCTGCGGGTCCTCCAGGACCCGGGGCTCTCCGCCCTCCACCTGCCCTGGCGGCGCTGGGCGCGGCAGCGGCTCGACGGTTCGGACACCGAACTGCTGCTGGCCCTGGTCGCCCGCCGGCGCACCCTGCCCGATGTCCTCACCCCGACCCCGGAGCGCTTCGCGCCGGACTTCGAGGAGGAACTCGCCGTCGTGGCACGGGCCCCGGCGGCCGTGCTGCGGCACGATCTGCGGCTCGCCCACGCGCCCGACCCGGTGCCGGAGGCCCTGCGGGACGCCCTCGACGGGGACGACGCGGCCGTCCTCGCGCTGCGCGACGCCGTCTGCGCACTGCTGCGCCGCTACTGGACGGTGGCGATCGAGCCGCTCTGGCCCCGGATGCGGCTGGTGCTGGAGGCGGACATGACCTACCGGGCCCGCCAACTCGCCCTCGGCGGAGCCCGGTTGCTGTTCACCGGCATGCACCCCGACCTGCGCTGGGAGAACGGGGTGCTGCACGTGGACCGGATGATCGGCCACCACCGGGTCGCGTCCTCCGGCCAGGGTCTGATGCTCCTGCCGTCCGTCTTCGCCCACAAGCCCGCGCCCCCGGTCAGCCCGGACGAACCGCCGCGCCTGGTCTACCCCAGCCGCGGCGTGGCCACCCTCTGGGACACCCCGCCGGCCCCCGACCCGACCGCCCTCGCCACCCTGCTCGGCGCCCCGCGCGCCCGACTGCTCCTGCTGCTGGAGGAACCGCTGCCCACCGTCGAACTGGCCCGGCGGCTCCGCGTCACCCCGAGCGCCGTCTCCCAGCAGCTGCGGGTGCTGCACGCCACCGGCCTGGTCGCCCGGGCCCGGGACGGGCGGCAAGTGCTGTACCGGCGCAGCGGGTTGGGGGACCGGTTGGTGGCGGGCGGCGGCTGACCGACCGGACCCGCGCCGCGAAGCCGCACCCTGGGCCGGCTGCTCCGGCATACTCCTCGGATGGACGGATCGAGCAGGGCCGACTGGACCAACACCACCCACGACTGGGCCGCCGCCGTGGATGCCGAACACCTCGCCCGGATCCGCGCCGACCCGGGGGAGTTCGCGCCGGGCGGCGTCGCCCACCTGCTGCTGGAGGTGCTCGCCTACCCCGCCGACGAGGCGGCCGCGCGCGGCGCCGGCCGGTGCACCGTCACCCTGCACGCCGACGGCTCGGTCTCCGTCCGGGACGACGGACGGGGCACCGACACCCGGGTCGACGAGCACGGCGAGGTGGTCAAGAAGCCCGTCATGGCGACCAAGGACCTGCGCTTCTTCGACCACCCCGGGGCCGAGTCGCTCCCGGACGGGCACCCGCGCCGGGGCATGTCCGTGGTCGCGGCGCTCAGCACCCGGCTGCTGCACACCAACCGCCGGGCCGACGGCGCCTGGACCCAGCGCTACGAGCACGGCCTCCCCACCACCGGACTCGACCCGATCGAGCCCGACGGCACCACCGGCACCTGCGTGACCTTCCGGCCGGACGACTCGTTGTTCGTACCGAGCCCGTTGGACCCGGACCGGCTGGCGCGGTGGGCGCGGCACTGGCCCGCGCTGGAGGTCCGGGTGGAGGAGGACGGGGGGAACGGCGGATAGGGCGGGTGCGGGATGGGCGTGACCCTCGGCGTGGTGGTGCTGACGATGGGCGACCGCCCCCGCGAACTGCGCGCGCTGCTCGACTCGGTGGCCGCCCAGGAGGGCGACGCCGCGACCGTGGTGGTCCTCGGTCAGGGCGTCCCGTTGCCCGAACTCCCGTCCTGGGTCCACGCGGTGGAGCTGCCCGAGAACCTCGGCATCCCCGGCGGCCGCAACCTCGGCGCCGAGAAGCTCCGTCGGCTCGGCGGCATCGACGTCCTGGTCAACCTGGACGACGACGGACTGCTGCCGCGCACCGACACCTTCCGGCTGGTCCGGGAGGCCTTCGCCGAGGACCCGCGGCTGGGTGTGGTCGGCTTCCGGATCGCCGACGAGACCGGGCACACCCAGCGCCGGCACGTGCCGCGCCCGGGCGCCGCGGACCCGCTGCGCTCCGGTGAGGTCACCGGCTTTCTGGGCGGCGGCCACGCCATCCGGGCGGAGGTGTTCGCCCGGGTCGGCGGGTTCTGCGCGCCGTTCTTCTACGCCCACGAGGAGACCGACTTCGCCTGGCGCGTGCTGGACGCCGGATGGACCGTCCACTACCGCGCCGACCTGCTGCTCCAGCACCCGCGCACCGACCCCGCCCGGCACGAGACCTACTACCGCCGCACCGCCCGCAACCGGGTCTGGCTGGCCAAGCGGCACCTGCCCGCCGTATTGGTGCCGCTCCACCTGGCCGCCTGGACGCTCTACACGCTGAGCCGCCGTCCGCCGAGGGCGGGCCTGCGGGCCTGGTGGGCCGGGTTCCTGGAGGGCGTCCGCACCCCGTGCCCGCCCCGCCGCCCGCTGAGCTGGCGCACGGTGTGGCGGATGACCCGGCTGGGGCGGGCCCCGGTGTTCTGACGCCGCCTTGCGGTTCCCCGCCATTCCGAGGCCGCCTTGTATCGCGCGGTACAGCTGGCTACGCTCGCCGCCATGAAGCAGCTCAACGTACGACTGGACGACGCCGTGCACGAGGCGCTGGAGCAGCGCGCGGAGGCCGCCGGGATGAGCCTGCCGGACTACGCGCGCAAGGTGCTGGCGGAGGAGGCGGACGAGCGGCGCGAACGCTTCCTGACCGCCGCCGCCCACTTCGCGCACGCCTGGGGCCCGGCCTTCGAGGAGGAGTTCGGGCCCTACCCGCGCGGCAGCCGCGAGGACGCCACGGCGGACGCGGCGTGATCCTGCGGATCGACCGGGCCTGGCTGCTCGACATCGCCCACCAGTTCCTGCCCGGCGATCCCGACGTCACCGACTACGGCACCCTGACCGCCGCGGTGGCCCGGCACGCCGACGAGGTGATGGAGGTCCCCGTCTACGGCGCGGTGCACCAGCGCGCGGCCGCGCTGATGCACCAGTTGATCCGCGTCCCGGCGCTGGAGTCCGTCAACGAGCACTTCGCGGCGGTGGTCGCCGCCGCCTACCTCAGCGCCTCGGGCGTCATCGTCACCGCCGAACCCAAGCAGGCCGTCGAGCTGGCCGCCCGGATCCGCTCCGGCCAGGCCTCGGTACGCGACACCGCGGCCGGCATCCGGACCTGGTACCGCTGAGCCGGGCCCGGGCGGTCGGGCCCGGTCCGCCTACCGGCCGAGGGCGGCGGCGGAGAACCAGGGGTTGCCGCCGAGCACCCAGACCGACACCCGGGTGACGCCCGCCTCCCTGAGCACGGCCAGTTTGGCGTCCATGCCCGCCTGGTCGGTGTAGTCGTAGAGCGTCCCGCCGTTCGTCCAGCGGACCTCGCCGGAGCCGGCGTCCCGGCGGGCGGCCACCGTGGCCGGGTCCTCGCTGTAGCCCGGCCGCCCACGCAGGTCGGCGAGCGGCACGCTGTCCTTGATCCTGCCGGTGTCGCAGGGGTCGGGCGCGGAGAAGCCGTACGAGGCCAGGCCGATGACCAGCCGGTCGGGGTCCGGCACCTTGGCGCGGGCGAACGCCACGCCGGCCCGGACCCAGTCGTGCGGGGAGACGGCCAGGCAGCGGCCGCCGGTGGTGTTGAACATCCGGCCGTAGTCCATCACGACCAACTGGTCCGCGCCGGCCTTCATCAGCGCGGTGTAGTCGAACGGGGAGTCGCCGTCGGCGACTTCGACCGGGCCGTCGATCTGGAGCCGCAGCCCGGCGGCGTGCAGGTCACGGGCCAGCTCGGTGACGAAGGCCTGGTAGCCGCGCTCGTCGTCCGGGGACCAGTTCCAGAAGTCCTCGAAGTCGATGTCCACACCGGTGAAGCCGATCCGCCGGGTGAACCCGGTCAGCTGCGAGACGGCGGCGGTCCGCCGGCCGGGGTCGCCGACCAGGGCGGCGACCGTGGCCCGGTCCATGGCCGAGACGGTGACGTACTGGGCGGCCGAATGCGCCTTGATGTCGGCCGCGTTGGCGTCGCTGAAGCCGTTGCAGGGCAGGTTCTCGGCGGTCTGCAGCACCAGTGCGCCGTCCTTGCCGACCTGCCAGTACTCCGCCTTCAGGACACCGTCGCGCAGTCGGCCGTCCCGGTACTCCGCCGGTGCCCGGCAGGTGGCCTCGCCGGTGGAGCCCGGGTACACCCAGGCCTCCAGGGCCGGGGTCGGCCCCTGACCGGCGGCGCGACTACCGGCGGCGGGGGTGCTCGGCGTCGCCGGAGCGGCCGCGGGGGAGCTCGGAGCCGCTGTGGTGGAGGCGGGGCTGCTCGGGCCCGACGGGCCGGCGGCCGAGGTGCCCCCGCCACCGGTGCAGGCGGCCGCCCCGAGGGCCAGGGCGGCGGCGACGGCCGCCCGGAGGACCGGGCCGGAGCCGTGCGGACGGAGGTGGCGACTGACGGACATGACGGCCTTTCCCGGCTACGACCTGCTGGGTTCCGCAGGCGCGTCCAGGTCGGGAGCAGCATGTCACATGCCGTCACCCCTGGTGGCGGTCGGTCCCGGCGGAGAGCAGCGGGCCGCCGGCGCGCTGGGGGCGGTTCGCCAGGTAGGCCTTCGCGGCCTCGGGGGCCTTGGCGTAGGAGCCCGCGTCGAAGGGCGGCTGGGGGTCGTACTCGATGGCGAGCTGGAAGGCCTCGGCGGCGGTCCGTCCGGCGATCAGTTCGGCCAGCCGCAGTGCCATGTCGATGCCCGAGGACACCCCGGCGGCGGTGACGATGCCGCCGGGCTGCTCCACGACGCGGCGCGCGGTGTAGCGGGCGCCGTAGGACTCCAGGGTGTCGACGGCGCTCCAGTGGGTGGTGGCCTCCAGCCCGTCGAGCAGCCCGGCGGCGGCGAGCAGCAGGGAGCCGGTGCAGACCGAGGTGGTCCAGGTGGTGGTGGCGTGGATGCGGCGGATCCAGTCGAGCAGCGGCTCGTCGGTCAGGCCGCGGCGGGCGCCCGGGCCGCCGGGGACCAGCAGGACGTCGGCCGCGCTGACCTCGTCGAACGAGGCGGTGGCGAGCAGGCCGAGCGAGCCCACGGTGTCCAGGACGGGGCCGGGAGTGGCGGCGGCGAAGACGACCTCGGCCTCCGGGAGCATCCGGAGGACCTCGTACGGGCCGATGGCGTCGAGGGCGGTGACGCCGTCGAAGAGCGGGATGGCGATGCGCATGGCGGGGCCTTTCGATCAGAGGTGGACAGGCGGCGGGCGGGCGGTGAGGGCGTACGTCAGGCGTGGGCGGAGAAGCGCCTGCGGTACTCGCCCGGGGTGACGCCGAGGCTGCGCTTGAAACTGCGGTGCAGGGTCTCGACGGTGCCGAAGCCGCAGGAGTGGGCCACGGCGTCGAGGGTGACCGCGGTGGTCTCCAGCAGCCGCCGGGCGGCCTCGATCCGGACGCTCTCCACGTACGCGGCGGGGGTGCGGCCGGTCTCCGCGCGGAAGACCCGGGTGAAGTTCCGTTCGCTCATCGCGGCGCGGGCGGCCAGGGCCGGGACGCCGAGGTCGCCCTCGGGGTGGTCGGCGACCCAGTCGAGGACGTCCCGCAGCGGGGCCCGGTCCGGCCGCTGGGCGGCCAGCTGGGCGCTGAACTGGGCCTGGCCGCCCGGTCGTTGGACGAACATCACCAGTTGGCGGGCGATCGTGCGGGCGACCTCGGGGCCGTGGTCGGCCTCGGTCATGGCGAGCGCGAGGTCCAGACCGGCGGTGATCCCGGCCGAGGTCCACAGCTCGCCGTCCCGGACGAAGATCCGGTCGGGTTCGACGGTGACCCCCGGGTACTGCTCGGCCAGCTGGTCGCAGCGCGACCAGTGGGTGACCGCGCGGCGCCCGTCGAGCAGTCCGGCGGCGCCGAGCAGGAAGGCGCCGCTGCACACCGAGGCGGTACGGCGGGCGCGCCCGGCGGTGCGGGTGAACCAGTCGACGAAGCGGCGGTCCTCGCAGGCCCGGTGGACGCCCCGGCCGCCGACGGCGACCAGGGTGTCCACCGGGTCGTCGGCCTGGTCGGCTTGGTCGATCGTCAGGGTCGGCGTGACGCCGAGACCGCTGCTCGCGGGCACCGGCCCGGGGGCGGCGGCCACGGTGTCGACGACGACCCCGCCGGTCAGCCGCCCGGCCTGGGTGAAGACCTCGTGGGGTCCGGTCAGGTCGAGGATCTGGAAGTCCGGGAAGACGGCGAAGACGATGCGCGGGCTGCTCACACCTCCAGCCTGCTCGGGCGGGCCGATGGCGGCAAGGACACGGAGGTGACGATTTCCGCCACGTCCTGGCGGTAGGCGGACCGGGCCGGGGAGTGGTCAGGGGCGGGTCAGGGGGACCAGGGCAGGCGGAGCGCCTCCAGCTCGGGGTCGGTCAGCAGAGCCTCGATCAGGGCCGGGGGACCGGCGACCTTGGTGCCCCACAGGTCGTAGTCGGTGCACAGAACCCAGGAGCGGTCCTCGGCCCAGAGGTTGGACGGGCTGAAATCGGCGTCCGTGTTGTCGTAGAGGGCCTCGGCGTCGCGGAGGTGCCCTGATCGGACGTGCAGGTTCTCGAAGTCCGCACCGCGGAGCATCAGCGGGTTGTAGAAGGCGAGGCAGCGGGTGTCCGGGCCGTCCGGGCTGTACGCGGTGAGGACGCGGACCAGCCGGTTCCAGGTCTCCCGGTCGAGGCTGCCCTCGGTGGGCGGGTCGAGGTGGAGCGGCCAGCTGCCGTCCTTGCGGGCGGACGGGAAGCAGTGGCGGGCGGGCGGCCTGCCCTCGGGGACGACCGGGTCGCCGGTGCGGCGGGCGAGGTCGGCCCAGCGCAGCCGCCGCCAGCCGGGGCCGGGGTGATCGGCGCGACCGAGGCCGCCGCCGGTGGCCACGCCGACCTCCAGGTCGATGCCGGCCACGGAGAGCGGCTCGATGCGTCCCGCCGCCAGGAGGGCCTGGCGGTGCTCGTGGTACGAGATGTCGACCGGTCCGCGTTCGTGCTCGTACATGGCGTTGAGCACCCAGGCGGCGTCGGGCAGCGGGGGCGCCAGGAAGCCGGTGACGCCGTCGTCGGCGCACAGCTCCCGGAGCCAGTCGGCGGCGCCGGACGGCGCGAGCGGCCAGCGGTCCGACAGGGGGTTCTCGGGCATCCGGTCATCCTCCCAGACGGCGGGGGCCGGGCCGACGGCAGGGACGCGAGGGGGCGATGGTGGGCGGGTCGACGGCGCGGGGACGCGGGCGGGTCAGACGGCGAGGAGCTGGGTGCGGGCGAGGGCGGCGTACAGGTCGTCCCGGGCGAGCAGCTCGGTGTGGGTGCCGACGGCCCGGATCCGCCCGGCGTCGAGGACGACGATCCGCTCCGCGTCGGCGGCGGTGGCCAGCCGGTGGGCGATCACCAGGACGGTGGTGGAGCGGGCGACCTGGGCGACGGCCTCGCGCAGCGCCTGCTCGTTGGCGGCGTCCAGCTGGGAGCTGGGCTCGTCGAGCAGCAGCAGGCGCGGGCGGCGCAGCAGGGCGCGGGCGATCGCGACCCGCTGGCGCTGGCCGCCGGAGAGGGCGCGGCCGCGTTCGCCGAGGGGGGTGTCCAGGCCGGCGGGCAGCGTGGCGGTGAGGCCGTCGAGCCGGGTCAGGGTCAGCACGCGGCGCAGCTCGGCCTCCGGGACGTCGCCGGGCGCTCCGAGGCAGAGGTTCTCCCGGAGGGTGCCGGCCAGCACCGGGGTGTCCTGTTCGACGTAGCCGATGGCGGCGCGCAGTTCGGTGAGCGGCCAGTCGCGCAGCTCACGGCCGTCCAGGGTGACGGCGCCGGCGGTGGGCTCGTAGAAGCGTTCCAGCAGGGCGAACAGGGTGCTCTTACCGGCGCCGGACGGGCCCACCAGGGCGGTCAGGCCGCCGGCCGGCAGGTCGAGGGTGAGGTTGCGGAGCACGGGGTGGTCGCGGTCGGGGTAGCGGAAGGTCACGTCCCGGAAGGCGAGCCGGGCGGGGGTGCGGGGTGGGACGCGCGGGGGCCTGGGGGCGGCGGTGCTCAACGGCTCGGGGGTCGACGGCTCGGGGGCCCGGGGGGTGGGGGTCAGCGGCTCGACGGGCAGCCGTTCGACCTCGGCGATCCGCTCGACGGCCGCCAGTCCGCGCTGCAACAGTCCTGTACCGGCGACGAGTTGGGAGAGCAGCGGGCCGAGGTAGACCAGGTAGAGCAGGAAGCTGATCAGGCTGGTGACGCCGAGCCGGCCGTCGGCCACCCGGGCGGCCCCCAGGCCGAGGACCGCCAGGAAGGCGAGCTGGACGGCGAGCGCCGAGAGCGCCTCGGTGACGGTCTCCCAGGCGGCCGCCCGGCTCCCGCTCACCCAGGCGCGTTCGGCGGCGCCGGCGGCCTCGGCGGTGAGCTGGGGCTCCAGCCCGTTCGCCTTGACGGTGCGGAAGGCGCCCAGCGACCGGTCCAGCAGTGCGCCCAGCTCGCCCAGCACGGTCTGCGCCTGCTTGGCCGCGCGCATCACCCGGGGGAACAGCCCGCCGGACAGCACGGTGACCAGCAGCAGCACCGAGACGGTCACCCCGCACAGCACCGGGTCGAGCAGCAGCATGGCGACCAGGGCACCGAGCGTGAGCAGCAGCGAGGTGGCCGAGCCGACCAGCGCCTGGGCGGTGGCGGCGCGCAGCAGGGTGGTGTCGGAGGTGACCCGGGAGATCAGGTCGCCCGGGCGCAGCCGGTCGAACTCGGGGACGGGCAGCCGCAGCAGCCGGGCGGCCAGGGTGCCGCGCGAGCGGCGGACCACGGTCTCGGCGATCAGCTGGAGCTGGTAGGACCCGAATGCGTTGAGCGCCACCCCGGCCAGCATGATCCCGGCGAGCAGCAGGGCGGGGGCGGCGGTCGGCCGGTGGGCGGTGAGCGAGTCCAGGACGCCCCGGGCGGCGACGGGCTGCACCAGGCCGACCAGCCCCCCGAGCAGGCTGAGGGTGCTGGCCACCGCCAACCGTCCGCGCTGCGGCCGGAGTTGGCGGGCGAGCAAGCGCCAGGCGGGGGGTGTGGCGGCGGGGGGCATCGGTGGGCCTTTCGGATCGGGCGGGGGAGCGTTCGGTGGGTTGATTCGGGCCTCGGGCGGGGTGATCGGGGCTCAGGTGGGGGTGGTCGGGCGGAGCGCCGGGTGGGTTGCTCCGACCTCGGGTGGGCGAGCGGGTCTCGGGTGGGCGAGTGGGCCTCGGGTGGGCGCGGGCGGGGGTGTGCTCAGGCGAGCAGCAGGGCCCGGTCCCAGGTGGTGGCGGGGGCGCGCTCGGTGGCGAAGGTGTGCAGGGCGAGGGCGGCTCCGGCGGCGCCGGTGAGGAAGCCGGCCGGGTCGTCCGTCCAGCCGTTCCTGGTCCGGGGCTCGGTGAAGCCGAACGGGGCGTCGGGGTCGGAGAGTTGGAGCAGGCGGGTGGCGAGCCCGGGGAGACGCTCGGCCGTCCGGCGGTCGGTGCCGTCCTGGGCGATGCGCCAGGCGCACTGGAGCAGGCCGCCCCAGCCGTGGCAGAGCCCGGCGTCGGTGGGGCCGGCCCGGAGGTGGTCGCGGTCGAGGGCGGCGAGCAGCGCGTCCTCGGCGGTGCGGCGCCAGGTCGGGACGTCGAGGGCCAGCCCGGCCAGCTGGAGGGCGCGGGCGATGCCGGGGGAGCCGTAGCACCAGGACGGCCGCCCGGGTGCCTCCTGGCCGGGTGCGTCGGCGTCGGATGTGTTGCGCTCGGGCGCGTCGGCGTCGGGTGCGTTCCGCTCGGGCGCGCCGGCATCGCGCATCAGCTCCACGGCAGTGGGCCACCAGGGTCCGGCCCGGTCCGTCCGGGCCGCGTCGAGCAGCCACTCGGCCAGCCGGGTGATGGCCTCGGCCTGCCCGGGCACCTGCAGCCCCTGCCGCCAGGCCAGCGCGAGCACGGCGAGCGGGCCCGGGGCGCCGTGCGCCAGGCCTAGGTTGGCGTGGCCGAGCTCCGGTGCGACGGCGCGGTAGCTGTCCACGTCCTGGGCCACCCACCAGCCGGGCAGACCGGCCAGCGGCTCGGTGAGCGCGACCAGGCCGCGCAGCACCTCCTCCGTCGCCGGTCGGTCCTGGTCGAGCAGGACGGCGCCGAGCCCGGCCAGGCCGGAGATCAGGTCGTAGGACTCCAGTGCGGTGTGGCCCGCGCGGTCCGCGATCCGTCGGCGCTCCCGGCCCGCCAGCCGCTCGGCCAGGACGGCGGTCCCGGCACGCAGGTGGTCGCGGGCAGCGCGGTAGTCCTGCGGACCGGCGGCCGCCCTGGGCAGGACGAAGCAGAGCGCGGGCACGGCGTCGTACAGCCCGATGCCGGGCGCGGCGGTGCGGGCCGCGCGGGCCGCGAGGCCGAGCCAGGTGTGCGCGGTGGTGCGGAAGGCGGAGTCGTGGCGGGCGAGTTCGGCGTACAGCAGGGCGATGCCGGGGGCGCCGCCGGCCAGACCGGCCGGGTCCCAGGGACGGCCGGTGGCGGCCAGTGCGGCGGCCACCCGCTCGGGGTCGGCGAGCCGCTCGGCGGCGACGGCGACGGCCGCCGCGGCGCGTTCGCGCAGCGGGGTGATGGTGGCGGTGTGATCGGTGATCGGGCTCATGCGACGGCTCCGGCGGTGTCGGCCGCTGCGACGGTGTCGAGGGCTTCGAGGGTGTCGGGCGCTCCGGGGACGGCCCGGGATTCCGCACCGAGCGCGGCCGCCCGGCCCAGGTGGGCCCGCACCGTGCGCCGGGCCAGCGCGAGCGAGCGCTCCTCGCCGGTGCGGTCAACGCCGACCAGCCGGTTGTGGTGCATGTGCAGCAACGCGCCGAGCGCGGTGTCGGTGCTGCTCCACCGCTCGTCCAGTCGCGCGCGGTAGGCGGCCAGCGCGGCGGCCCGTTCGTCCCAGGAGGCGAGCAGTTCGCTGCCGCCGGGGAGCCGGCCGAGGGCGCTCCAGTGGCCGTCGGGGTCGATCAGCGCGCGCGCCTGTTCCCGTACGGCCGGGGGCAGGTGGTGCCGCTCGGTGGCGCGGTACCGGCGGGTCAGCAGGCCGAGGTCGCCGAAGTGGTGCGCCAGGTCGACGTAGTTGGCCGCGAGCAGGGTCAACGGGTCGAGGCCCAGGCGGCGTTCGTGCAGCAGCCGGAGCTGCGCGAGGCAGGAGCGGCTGTCGGCCGCGAACACCTGCTCGGCGGCCGCCATCGCCGCCGGGCCGCCGTAGCGCTCCAACTCGGGCTCGTAGCCGTCCAGGACGAGGCGGTCGGCGAGGCCGGCGGCGGCCAGTCGGTCGGCCCAGGCGCCGAGGGCGGGCAGCAGTTCGGTGCGGAGCGCGGTCGGGTCGCCGTGGAAGCGCAGGCGCAGGTGCGGCTCCGGGTCCAGGTAGCGGAGGTAGAACCAGCGGTCGACCGATGTCGGCAACTGCTCCAGCAGGGCGGGCAGTCGCCGGTTCAGCAGCTCGTCCTGCCGGGCGGTGGCGCAGTACAGCTTGGCGTACAGCCAGGGCGAGGATCCGGGGCCGTGCACCGTGCGCCGGCGGGGCGGTGCCACCGCCGGGGTGCGCGCCGTGCCGGGGGAGCGGCGGAGGAGCGTGAAGGCCAGCTCGTTGCTGCGGCCGCCCGCGCCGAGCCAGTCGGCCGGCTGCTCCGGCACCTCCTGGAGGTGGCCGTCGGCGGAGCCGGTCCAGGCGTGGTGCAGCAGCTCGCGGTGGTGCTCGTCCCCGAGGTCGAGGGTGATCCGCTGGTCGTCGCTGACGCTCTGCACCACGCGCGGCACCCGCCAGCGCCGCCGCCACTCCTCCAGGCGCGCCGACCACTGGGGGTACGGCAGGGCGGGGTCGCGCAGCTCCGGCTCCTCGGGGCGCCAGCGGGCCGGGCTGAGCACGGTGCGCCCGGAGCGGACCCGGGGCAGGAAGGGCAGCCGCTCGGCGGCGCCCCAGCGCCAGCGCGGCCAGGCCGGCCCGCCGCTGCGGGAGAGCTCGTCCAGCAGCCGGGCGGCGTTGGGCGCGTGCACATCGGTGGCCAGCATGTGCGGCACGGTCGGCACCACCTCGCGGCCCAGCCGGCGGGAGACCACGGCGAGCCGGTCGTGGTCGGCGACCACCGCGAGGTCGGCCGGCCCGAGCACGCCCGGGTCGGTGCGGTCGGCGAACTGGGCGAGCGTCACGGTGTACGGCAGCACCTGCGGCGCCCGGGCCACATTGGCGCTGTGGGCGCGGGGCGTCCGGAAGAGCAGCTGGGCCCGGACGGCCTCGGGGTTGTCGGTGGGCAGGGTGCGCACGGCCTCGGTCAGCGGCCGGCCGGCCTCGCCCAGCAGCGGCGCGAAGCGGCCCGCCATCGCCCCGGCGGTGACGCCGGTGCCGCTCACCACCAGGGTGAAGTCGCCGTCCGCGAGCGCCTCGGGGGAGGCGGCCCGCAGCTCGACCAGCAGGTCCAGCGAGGGTGGCGCGGTGTCGCCGGGGCTGTCGGCCGCGGTCCCGGCCGTGGCGTCGCCCGCGGTGCCGCCGAGCCGGGCCAGCAGCGCCTCGTCGAGCACCAGCTCGCGCTCGCCGCTCACGGCCGCCCGCTGGGCGAGCGCCAGCAGCAGTTCGTCGCGCGGGTCGGCGGGCTCGCCGGGCCGCAGCGCCCGGGTGCTGCGCGGCAGCAGGTAGCCCGCCGGGGCGCCCAGGCCGCGCTCGGGGTCGAGCAGGTCGAGCAGCGGCACGGCGCGGCCCAGCCCGTACCGCTCCAGGAAGTCCTGGTGGTACTGCCGTAGGTGTGCCGGCCCCGGTCGTCCCGCCGAGACCGTCCACAGCGCGTGGGCGGCCCGCTCGACCTCCCGGCGGACGGCCGGCGGCAGCCGCACCTCGACGTCGAGGCCGAGGTCGACCTGCACCAGCCGTTCGGTGGGGTGCAGGCGGCGCATCCGTTCCGTCAGGGTTCGCCACGTGGGCAGGCCGGCGCCCGGTTCGGTGCGCTGGTACGCCGCCAAGTCGTCCCGGACGGCGCGTAGTTCGGCCGCGACGGGGAGGCCGGACAGCCGCTCCAGCAGGTGCCCGATCGGGTCCGGCTCCGCGGCCGGCGGCAGCAGGTCGGTCAGCAGGATCTGGGTGCGCACCAGCTCGCCGAGCAGCCAGTCCACCGCCGCGCCCTCCACCTGCGGGTGCGCGGCCAGTACGGCCCGGTGCAGCTCGGCCCACGACAGCGGCCCGGCGGCGCGCTCCAGCACGGTGCGGATCGCCGCGGTGTGGCGGATCGACAGCTCCCGCCCGGCGGTGCGCTGCTCCGCGCCCGGCACCGGCAGGTACGGCAGCACCAGTCGGTCGTCGCGCACCCGGCACAGGTCGTTGGCGGTCACCCGCAGTCCGCGCAGCACCGGGAGCTCGCGTTCCAGCGCCGCGACCAGCCCGGTCAGCCACTCCTGGTCGGGGCGGGCCGCCTTGCGCGGACGCCCGCCCCACCGCACCGCGGGGCGGTCGGCGAAGCGGGCGACGGCGACCCCGGCCATCAGGCCGAACGGGGTGGCCCGGTCGGACATCCGGAGTCGGTAGCGGGTGACCGCGCGGGCCGCCTTGCGCAGCTGCTTGGGCTTCACCGGCCGCCCGGCCTCGACCTGGTCGAGCACCCGGCTGAGCGAGGGGCTGGACACGGCGACGGCCTCGCGCAGCAGCTCGTCGCCGAGTGCGGCGCGCAGCTGGTCGAGGTCGGTGTCCCGGGAGGTGGGGGCGGTGCTCGGCCGAGCGGGGTGCTCGGTGTCCCGCGGGTCGGGGCGCTCGGGGAGGGAGCGGGCCGGCCGGACGGCGGCCCGCAGCAGGGCGACCTCGCCGCAGGCGAAGGTCGGCGTGTCCGGCATGGCTGGCTCTCCTACGAAGGGGGCGGGCAGGACGCGGGAACGGCCCGGGGCGGAAGAGCCCGGTGCGGCGGCCGACGGAAAAGCCCGGTGCGGCGGCCGGGGGAATGTGGCCGCCGCACCGGGAGCTGTGGCTCAGTCGCAGCAGCGCGAGTTGCGGGTCGAGTTGCAGGAGTACGGCCAGGAGGCGGCGACGGCCGCGTTCTGCGCCTCGGTCTCCTCCTGGGCCGGGGCGTTGATCTCCAGGACGTCGAGCTCAAGGATGTCGTTCATGGCGAACCACCTTTCAAGGGATCCAGCGGATTGTC
Organism: Kitasatospora sp. NPDC096077; assembly: GCF_040303245.1. Taxonomy (NCBI): domain Bacteria; kingdom Bacillati; phylum Actinomycetota; class Actinomycetes; order Kitasatosporales; family Streptomycetaceae; genus Kitasatospora; species Kitasatospora sp. NPDC096077. Next base: position 34,550 of record NZ_JBEOSV010000029.1, read on the forward strand.
GTCGGGAAGGGCGGGCCGCCGATGTTCCGTAGGCTCCGTGGCCCTTCCGACACCAGGAACACTAGGCAGGACCGATCAACACCCGATCGACCGAAGGTCAACGCCCGAGCGACGCCGATCGACGCCCGATCAACGCGGCCGCACCGAGAGCGCCCCGGATGTGCGAAGGGCTCGGCAGCGAGCAGTTCCTCTGCCTAATCTGTGCACCGGACGAACGAAGATCGACAGCCGCGTGACCCGCGGTCGAACGGGGGGCAAGGCGTGGTCGAAGGAGTCGCGGAGCTCGCGTTCTCGGTGCTCGGGCCGATGCGCGGCCGGCGGGACGAGGTGGCGCTGCGGCTCGGCAGCCCGCAGCAGCAGGCGATGCTCGCGGTCCTGCTGCTGCGTCCGGGCGGGGCGGCCGGCGCGGCCGACCTGATCGAGGCACTCTGGGGGGAGGAGCCGCCGCAGGCCGCGACCACCACCGTCCGCACCTACGCCTGGCGGCTGCGCAAGCTGCTGGAACCCGGCCACCGGACGCCCACCGTCCTGGTCTCGCTCGGTGACGGCTACCGGCTGGTGCTGCCCCCGGGGGCGGTGGACGCCCAGGTGGCCGAGCGGCTGGCGGTCCGTGCGGAGGCCGAGACGGGTGCCGGGAGCCCCGCACAGGCGCGTGAACTGCTCAACCAGGCACTGGAGTTGTGGCAGGGCGAGCCGCTGGCCGGAATCCCCGGCCCGTACGCGCAACGCCAGCGCGACCGGCTCGGGGAGCTGCGGCTCGCGCTGCTGGAGGAACGCCTCGCCCTCGACCTGACGCTCGGCCGGGCGGCCCGCTGCGTGCCCGAGCTGACCGCGCTGACCACCGAACACCCGCTGCGCGAACGGCCGCACGGCCTGCTGATGCGGGCGCTGAGCCGCAGCGGTCGGCAGGCGGACGCGCTGGCGGCGTTCCGGCGGGTGCGCGAGGTGCTGGTGGAGCAACTGGGCGTCGAGCCGGGGCCGGAGCTCGCCGAGCTGCACCGGCGGATCCTGAGCGGGGAGGAGTGCGGGGAGTCCCGGACGGCCGTGGCGGCCGTGCCGGTTGAGCCGGCTGCGGCGGTCGGAGCGGTCGGAGCGGTCGGAGCGGTCGGAGCGGCCGGAGCGGCAGAAGTGGGCGAAGTGGCACGAGCGGCCGAAGAGCCGCCCGGCGAGGCGTCCGGGCGGGCCGAGTCGGCCGCGGGTTCCTTCGGCCCGCCCCGTCCGGCCCAACTTCCGCCCGCACCGGGGGACTTCATCGGCCGGGCGGTCCAGGTCGAGGCGATCCGGGCCGCCCTCACCGCCCCCGCCCGGGACGCCCTGCCCGTGGTGTCCGTGGTCGGCATGGGCGGCGTCGGCAAGACGGCACTGGCCCTGCACGCCGCCCACGGCGCCCGCTGCGCCTTCCCCGACGGCGAGCTCTACGCCGACCTGCGCGGTGCCGACGCCCAACCGGCCAGCCCCGCCGACGTGCTCGCCGCCTTCCTGGCCGCGCTCGGCACCCGCCCCGAAGCCGTACCGGACAGCACCGCCGACCGCACCGCGCTGTTCCGCTCGCTCACCGACGGACGGCGCCTGCTGGTCGTCCTGGACGACGCCCGCGACACCGCGCAGATCCGCCCGCTGCTGCCCGGCTCACCCGACTGCGGCGCGCTGGTCACCAGCCGCACCCGCCCCAGCAGCCTGCCCACCGCCGTCCAACTGGACCTGGACGTCTTCACCCCCGAGGAGGCCGTCCGGCTGCTCGGCCGGGTGATCGGGGAGCCGCGGCTGGCCGCCGAACCGCAGGCCGCCCATGACCTGGCCGCGGCCTGCGGCCACCTGCCGCTCGCCGTGCGGATCACCGCCGCCCGGCTCGCCGCCCGCCCGCGCTGGACCATCGCAAGCCTCGGCGAACGGCTCGCCGACGAGCAGCGCCGGATCGACGAACTGCGGATGGGGGACCTGGCCGTCGGCGCGGCCTTCGAGCTGGGCTACCGTCAGCTGACCCGGGACCAGGCCCGGGCCTTCCGGCTGGCCGCCTGGGCCGAGGGGCCCGACCTCGGCCTGGACGCCGCCGCGGCCCTGCTGGACCTCGGGCCCGACGAGGCCGAGGAACTGCTGGAGTCGCTGGTCGACGCCGCGATGCTCGACTCGCTCACCGCCGGCCGCTACCGCTACCACGACCTGCTGCGCGGCTTCGCCCGCCGTACCTCGCACGCCCTCGGCGCCGAGGAGGCGGTGGCGGCCCGCGCCCGGCTGCTCGGCCACCTGCTGGCCGGCGCCCGGACGGCCTTCCAGCTCGCGGTGCCGGGTGACCCGGTGGCCGGGGCGCTCGGCCCGGTCCGGTCGATCCCGCCGGGCGCGCGACCGACCGGACACGACCTGGGCGGCGAACCCGTCGCGCGGTCCGCGGACCCGGCACCCGCGGTGGCCGGCGAGTCGGCGGCCGCCGCACCGCAGCCGGCCGGCCACCAGGTCTCAGCGGGCCCCGCGCTCGGGGACCTGTCCGCCGCCCGGGCCTGGGCCCGCGCGGAGGGCCCGGGCGCGATCGCGCTGGCCGGGCGGCTGGCCGGTGAACCGGCCCCGGCCGCCCAACTCCGCCAGGTGACAGACCTGTTGATCGCCCTCAGCCCCTTCGGCCCGGGCGAACTCGGCGACCGACTGGAAGCCTCGGTGCTCGCCCTGATCGGCGCCGCCACCACCGGCGGCGACCGCTTCGCCGAGGGCCGGGCCCGCTTCCTGCTCTGCGGGCTCAGGATCGCCGCCACCCGGCTGGACGAGGCCCGCGCCGAGGCGGAGCTGGCGGAACGGGCCAGCCGCGCCGCCGGGGACACCGTCATCCTGCGCCAGGTGCTCAACGACCTCGGCCTGATCGCCCAGACGCTGCGCCGCAACGAGGAGGCGATCCGCCGCTTCGAGGAGTCCGTCGACCTCGCCCGCCGACTGGGCCACCGCTCCGGCGCGGTGACCGGCACCGTCAACGCCGCGCTCGCCAAGGTCCGGCACGGCCGGGCCGAGGAGGCCGCCGTCACCTGCGAGCAGGTGCTGCCCGAGGTCCGCGCCCTCGGCGACACCGCCGGCACCGCGTACACCCTGTACGTCCTCGGTCTGGCGCTGCACGGCCTCGGCCGGTACCAGGAGGCGGCAGACCGCTTCCGGGAGTGCCGGGCCGTCGCCGCCGCGGCGGGCCGCCGCGACCGGGAGGCGCTGGCGGGCGTACGGCTCGCCGAAGTCCTGCTGGCCCTGGGCCGGCCCGAGCAGGCGGCCGAGGAGGCCCGGACGGCACTGGACATCACCGTGGACACCGGCGCCCGTCGCGACCAGGGGTACGCACTGGTCGTCCTGGGCCGCTCGCTCGCCGAACTCGGCCGCCCGGCCGCCTGCCGGGACCGCCTGCACGAGGCGCACGCCATCTTCGAGAGCCTCGGCCTCCCGGACGCCGCCGACGTCGCGACCCTCCTCGGCGAGCTGGTCACCCTGCCCGCCGAGGACTGATCGCGGCCGGGGCTACGACCCGTGACGCTTCACGCAGCTGACGCACCAGGCCCCGGTGCCGTTCCACTCGTCGATGTGCTGCCGGCCGCCCGGGCCCGTCACGCCCCCGGCGCTCTGGTGCGTCCCCACCCGCGGGGCGTTCGCGGCCGAGGCCGACGCGCCGACCTGCGGCAGGACGACCAGCCCCACGGCGACCGCCAGTGAGGCGAGCCGGGCTGCGATGCGGGTGCTGCTGCGGTGCTTGACCATCCGAGTGCGCCTCTCTACCGACAACTACCGTCTACCGACAACTACCGGGACCGAACACCGAGCCCCCCATCGGGGATTCGGTGGACGGGGCTACGCTCGCACGGTCCGATCAACACAGGATCAACGCCCGGGCAGCTCCGCCGCGGGACCGTTCATCCGGGCCCGCCACCGGCCAGTTCGAGCGCCCGCTCCAGGTTGTACTCGGCGATCCCCGCCATCAACGCCCGGTCGGGGAAGTCCCCGTCCAACAGCCGCAGCGGCCCCGCCGTCAGCGAGAGCCGCTGCGCCAGCAGGTAAAGCGCGATCCGGTGCCCGTCCAGCCCGGCGGCCGCCAGCGGACGGTAGTCGTCGTGCAGTCGGATCCGCAGGAAGACGTGCTCCCACTCGACGTCGAAGTACATGGTGCCTTCGAGGTCGATCAGGGTCGGCCGCCCGGCATGGTCCACCAGGACGTGGTCCGGCCCCAACTCGCCGTGCACCACGGCGTGCTCCGCCCGCGGGCGCACCGCCGCCGCCAGCTCCGACAGCCGCTCCTCCAGTCGGCCCCGGGCCCGTGCGATCCGCGGATCGCGTACCGCCGCCTCGGCGAGGTCCCGCCCGGCCCGGGCCAGGACCACCTCCTCGCACGAGCCGCCGTGCGAACGCCCGCCCGCGTCGACCACCGCCACCTTGCCGTACCCGGGCGCCCGGTGGCCGCGCATCGCCGCCAGGGCCTCGCCGAGCCGCTCCAGCACCGGGGCGGCGGCCCGTCGGTCGCGGGCGAGCAGCGCTTCCAGGCTCTCGCCCCGGACGTCCTCGACGACCGCCAGATCGGACGGCCCGTGCACCCCGTCCCGGTCGACCAGCCGGATGGCCGGTACCCGCACGCCCAGCCCGGCCAGCCGGGCGTGGGCGGCCTCGAAGAGGTCCAGCCCGAGACCGGGGGAGAACGGGTCGGCGAGGTCGTCGTCGCCCTCGGCGGCCGGCCAGTAGTTCTCGGCGTCGTCCCAGCGGTAGGCGATCGCCGTCGTGCCGTCGTCCAGCACCAGGCGGTACACGCCCTTCTTGCTGCCGCCCGAGAGCCGCTCCGCCCGCTCCAGCCGCCGACCGCCTCCCAGGGCGGCCCGCGCCGCACCCGCCAACTGCTCCCGCACCGCTGCCACTTCGGCCGTCATCCGCCCCGCCCCTCCGTCGTCATGATCCGGGCACCCTACCCGGCTCCCGGCCCACGGCAGGTTCCACCGGCTCCCGGCGTCGCCCGGGCCGTGGTGGTGGCGCCGACGCCCGCGGGTGCTCGTCGGCGAGCTCGGCGACGCGTTGCGCCCGTGGACCTGACGGCCGCTACTGCCGCTACGGCCGCTGCCGGGCGGCGCGCAGGGCCCCGCGCAGCTGGTCGACGGTGGGCGCCTCGCAGAGCGAGCCCGACGCGTCCCGGAACAGCCGGCAGGAGAGGCCCGCCGGTTGCCCGGGCCCGGCGAAGGGGTCGACGCCGTCGATCAACAGGGTCGGCGAGCCGCGCATGCCCAGCTCCTCCGCCCGCTCCCCGTCGGTCACCAGGACCTCACGGATCCCCTCCACCGGGCGCCCGAGCCCGGCCAGTGCCTCGTCGAGCCGCCCGCGCAGCAGCGGGGCGTTCGGGCAGTCCGGGACCGCCAGGATGGTCAGCTCCACCGTCGTCACGTCCTCTCGTCGCCCCCGCCGTGCACGGTAGACCTTCCAGTGCACTGGAAGGTCAAGTCGTAGCCTGGAGCCATGCGCATCGGAGAGCTCGCCGCCCGGGCGGGGGTGTCGACCAAGGCGGTCCGCTTCTACGAGCAGGCCGGCCTGCTGCCCGCCCCGCCCCGCACCCCCGGCGGCTACCGCGACTACCCGCCCCGGGCGGCCGACCGGCTCGCCTTCGTCCGCGGCGCCCAGGCGGCCGGGCTGACCCTCGGCGAGATCCGCGAGGTCCTGCGGATCCGCGACGACGGGCAGGCGCCCTGCGGGCACGTGACGGCGCTCCTCGCCGAACACCTCCGCGCGGTCGAGCAGCGCATCGCGGAACTCACCCGGGCCCGGGCTGAACTGCTGCGCCTGACCGGGACGGCGGCCGCGACCGACCCGGCCACCTGCACCGAGGACGACATCTGCCGGATCCTCTCGCCCCGTTGACGCCCCTCCCGTACTGCCCGCGAGGACCGGGAACCGGAAGTCCGTGCACGAAGTCCTGGTCGGTGTGAACACCGACACCACACAGCACGAACCGATCCCGCCCGTGACCGCACCCCAGCTCAACCGCCGGCGGCTGCTGCTGAGCGCCGCCGGAGGCCTCGGCGCGCTCGCCGTCGCGGGCGGGGCCGGGTGGTGGGCGCACCGGGACGCCGTGCGCGGGCCGCGGCTGTGGAGCTCGTCCGGGGCGGGCGGGCGGGTGGTCCTGCCGACCGGGGCGCAGCGGGGCCTGTTCGCCTCGGGGTACGACGGCACGGTCCGCTCGCTCGATCCGGGGACCGGGGCGGTGCGCTGGAGCCGGGCGGTCAAGGCGGCCCCGCCGGTGAACCACCTGGACGGGTGGCAGTTGGCCAACTCGGGCGGGTGGCACCTGGCCGCGGGCGACGGCGTGGTGAGCGTGGTCTCCACCGCCGGGGTGCAGGTCCTCGACGCCGCCTCGGGGGAGCCGCGTTGGGAGGTGCCGTTGCCGGAGTGGTCCGAGACCCCGGAGACCTCGGGGCCGGTCATCGGCGCGGGTGGCGTGTTCGCGGTCCACGGCGCCGCGCTGCACCGCTACGACGCGGCCGACGGCGGCCTGCGCTGGAGCAGCGACCCGGAGGCGGCGGCCGTCACGGGGGTGCTGGCGCTGGCCGGGGACGCCGTGTACGTGGCCGGCCGGGACGGCGGGCTGCTCGCCCTGGACGCGCGCGGCGGCGCCCGGCTCTGGACCCAGGACGCCGTGGTCGCCGTCGAAGCCCCTCCGGTGATCCACCGGGGGCTCGTCCACCTCGGGTACAGCGGTGGCCAGCCGGACTCCTACACGGCCCTCGCGCTGGACGCGGCCACCGGCCAGGTGCGCTGGCAGCGCCGGCGGCTGCCGGTGGCGGGCCCGCTCGCGGCCGCCGACCGGACGGTGTGCCTGCTCAGCGGGGACCGGCTGATGGCGCTGGACGCGGACACCGGTGACACCCGTTGGACGGCCGGGGTACCGGTGGGCATGGGGCGCGGGATGAGCTCGATGACCGCCGCCGACGGCACCGTCTACGTGGGGACGAACGACGACCGGCTGTTCGCCTTCGACCTGGCGACCGGTCGGCCGCGTTGGCGGGACGAGCCGGAGCAGCTCAAGTCCGACACCGAGTACACCCGGGTGTTCCTGACGGCCACCGGTTCGACCGTCTTCTCCGGCAGCCGGGCCGGCCTGCACGCCCTGGGTTCCGCCGTCTGACCCGACGCCGCCCTCCGACCCGGTGCCGCCCTCCGACCCGGTGCCGCCCTCCGGGCCGGTGCCGCCCTCCGGGCCGGTGCCACCGGGACGGTTCGTTTCCGGCCGAGTGCCGTCCGGACGCTCGCCCCCGAAGGGCCCCGGGGCGCAGGCTGCTTCCGCGACCGCGTCCGCCCGGACGCGGCGTGAGCGGAAGGACGAACATGACGAGCACGCGCGGCCGCATCGCCGCCCTGCTGGGCGCCGTCGCGGTGGTCGCCGGCACCACCCTGGCCGGCCCCGCCGCCCCGGCGTCGGCCGAACCGCAGCCCGGGCCCGATGGCGGGATCACCGGGCAGGCACCCTGCCCGGACGCCCCGGAGTTCACCTGCGGGACGCTCACCGTCCCGCTCGACCACAGCGGCGCCACACCCGGCACCCTGCGGCTCGACGTGGCGACGACCGGCAACGCCGACGCCCCCAAGGGCGACCTGCTGTACCTCACCGGCGGCCCCGGCCAGCCCGGCGTGCCGTCGATCAAGCGGATGGCGGACAAGCTGGCGCCCGTCCTCAAGGACTACCGCCTGGTCATGTACGACCAGCGCGGCACCGGCCGGGGCGCGCTCCAATGCCCCGGCCTCCAGGCGGACATGGGCTCCTCCGACCTCGCCGTGCCGCGCCGGCAGTCGATCACCGACTGTGCCGCCGCCCTCGGCCCGGACGCCCGCCACTACACCACGGCGGACACCGTCGCCGACATCGACCTGCTGCGCCGCGCCCTCGGCGACCGGCGGCTCAGCCTGGACGGCGTCTCCTACGGCACCGTGGTCGCCGAGCGGTACGCCTTCGCCCACCCGACGCGGGTGGCCCGGCTGGTGCTCGACTCGGTGGCGCCGCCCGGGGGTTTCGACCCGCTCGACCTGGCCGCGATGCCCGCCACCGCCCGGGTGCTGCGGGCCGCCTGCCAGGCCACCGGCTGCACCACCGACCCGGCCGCCGACCTCGCCGCCACGGTGCGGCGGTACGGCGACGGGGCGCAGATCCTGAGCGCGCTCACCGGCTTCGAGTTCATCGACCCGGACTTCGGCGGGTTCCCGGAAGCCCTGCACGAGGCCGCCGCCGGACGGCCCGCGAAGCTCCAGGACCTCTTCGCGCTCGTCCACCAGGTGGTCGACGCCGCGCCCGCCGAGGAACTCAGCCAGGGCCTGCACTCCGCCGCCCTGTGCGCCGACTCGCGCTTCCCGTGGGGCACCGCCGACACCCCCGTCGCGGGCCGCGCGGCGGCGCTGGAGCGCACCCGGCAGCGGCTGACCGCCGAGCAGACCTGGCCGTTCGACCCGGCGACCGCGACCGGGCTGGGCAGCCTCCTGGTCTGCCTGGACTGGCCGCGCGAGCAGGTGCCGCCGCTGCCGTCGCCGCACCACAGGCTGCCGGACGTGCCGGTGCTGCTGCTCGGCGGCGACCGGGACCTCGCCACGCCCTACGAACTGCTCTACGAGCAGGCCGAGTTGGCGCACGACCCGGAGATCGTGATCGTGTCCGGGGCGGCCCACTCGGTGCAGAACCGGGCGACGAACCCGGCCGGCAGGCAGGCGGTGTACGACTTCCTGCTGAGGTAGTGGGCCGGGCCCTGGCCAGCGGCAACGACCAGCGGAAATCGATTTGCCCGGAGGGCGGTCGGCCGGGGATCATCCTGAGGTCCTGACACCCCCCAACCCCGGAGACACATGGCCACCGAACTGTCCGAAGCCTGGGAGCTCTACGAGTCCGGCGACTCGCAGGGAGCGATGCGGACGCTGCGCTCCGCCGCGGACCGCCTCCCGCCCGCCGAAGTCGCCCCGCTGGTGGCCGAGTTGGCCAAGGGCGCCGGTTTCCGGGATCTGGCGGAGGCTTCGAGGGCACTGGCGGCCGGGCCCGGGGACGCCGACCGGCTCTATGCGTACGGCTACGCCTGCGTCGAGCGCGGCATCGACGCGGTGGCCGTCCCCGCGCTGCGGGAGGCGCTGCGGCTGGTCCAGGCGCCGCCCGCCGCTCCGGCGCGCACCGGCCTGTTCCGCCGCAAGCCCAAGGCGGAGGCCGGTCGGCAGCTCGGCCTGCGCAAGGTGCTGCTGGAGCTGGTCTCCGCGCTGGAGGGCTGCGAGCGGCACACCGAGGCGCTGGCCGTGCTGCGCGAGCACGACGCCCGGCTCGACGACTGGCCGGACCGGTACCTGACGGTCTACAACGCGCTGATGAGCGGCCGGATACCGCTGGCCCGCGAGGTGTACGGGGCGCTGTCGGCCCCCGAGGACGTCTGGGTGGGCCCGGGCCGGCGGGTCGGCCGGATGCTGGAGCGGGCGGCGGCCCTGCCGCCCGTCGACGACCGGGACCTGCGCGGCTGGCACCACGTGCTCACCGGCGGCCTGCTCACCACTCTCTCGCCGCACGGGTTCGACCAGGGCATGACCGGCCGTTGGGCGTACCTCCAGGACGACTTCGAGCACTGCCGGTACGGCCTGGAGCGGCTGCGGACCGTGCTGGCCGCCACCGGTCGCAAGCCCGCCTCGGTCGGACTGCTGGCCGACCGGGGCAGCCGGGCCCTCGGGCTGGCGGCGGCCCGGCTGCTGGGCGTGCCGGCCGCGCCGTACCAGCCGGGTACGCCGGGCGTGCTGGTGGTCGCGTACGACCTGAACGAGTGCGATCCCGCCGTGGTGGCGCAGCTGAACGAGCGGGCGGAGGGCGAGCTCCTCTTCGAGCACGCCACCTGCTGGACCGACCCGCCGGCCGTGACGGCCGACGTCTCCACGCTGTTGGGGCAGATCGTGCACGCCCCGTGGGAGCCCGGCCTGCAGTTCGACGAGGACGGCGAACCGGAGGAGGCCGAGCCCGACCGGCGCTCGGCCGAGGAACTCGCCGAGGCGATCCTGGCCGCCGCCCCGACCGCCCCGGAGGGCGACGGCGAGACCCCGGCCGACCCGGACGACGTCCTCACGGCCTTCGCCACCCGCGCGGCCGGCTGGCCCGCCGCGGGTCCGCGCGACCGCATCGGCTCGTCCGGCCCGGTCCGGAGCTCCCGCTTCGCGTGACGGCCGGGGTCGCCCGGCCCCGGCGTCCGCGCCCCCGGTGTCCGCAGCGCCGGGGGCCGGGCGCCCCGTGGTTACCGCTGCGCCGGGCGCTCGGTGCGCCGGACCCAGTAGTCCCAGCCGGCCTCGATCTGGCCGGCGGACCAGACCAGCGCGTCCTTCTCCAGGCTCTCCCGGTGCCCGGTCCAGCGCTTCGGTCCGCCCGCCGCCAGGGCGGTGAGCTGGAGCCCGCAGGCGCGTTCGAGCAGCACGGCGTACATCACGGCGTGGGCGATGTCCCGGCCGACCGTGAGCAGCCCGTGCTGGGGCATCAGACAGGCCCGGGCCGGGCCGAGGTCGGCGGCCAGGGCCCGGCCGAGCTCCGGGGTGCGGATCAGGTTGGCGGTGGCGCCGAAGGTCGGCAGCCCGTGCTCGGCGAAGGCCACGGCGTCGTGGCTGAGCGGCCGGAGCGGTTCGCCGAGCGAGGCGAAGGCGTTGACGGTGCCGGAGTGGGTGTGCAGCGAGACCTGGGCGTCCGGGCGGGCCCGCAGCACCTCGGTGTGGATGTGGTACTCCAGGTGCACCCGCCCGCCGTCCGGGAGCCCCTCACCGCCCGCGAGCCGTTCGCCGTCCCAGGAGACCAGCAGCACCCGGTCCTGATCGATCTCCTCCAGGCCCCAGCCGGAGGCCTTCATCCAGACCCCGCGCCCGGCCGGGTCGCGGACCGCCAGGTGTCCCCAGATCATGTCGCCGTGCCCGGCCTCGGCGAGCACCCGGCTGCCGAGCGCGGCCAGCGCCGCCGCCTCCTGGTCGTTCCCGGGGGTGTCGATGGTCATGGCCGCTCCTTGCGCGTGCGGTTCCGTCGGGCGGCTGCGATCGCGGCCGCCCGTCACGGTACGAACCTACGGGGGAGCGCTTCCTGACGATCAGTCGGGGTGGGGTCAGCCGCAGGGCGGGCGGTACGGGGTGCGACTCGTGGGGTTCGGCGACCTGCCGCAGCTGGATCTGCGCGGCCGGCCGGGGAGGGCCGCGGTGGGCCGTGGGGGCATCTCGGGTGGCGGATCCCGGGGCGGGACGCGAGGGTGACTCGGGGGACCTCAGAGGAAGAGGAAGAGCGAGCATGCCCGAAGTCACCACCCCGTACGTGACCGGCACCCCGTGCTGGGTCGATCTGATGGCGAAGGACCAGCAGGCGGCGCTGGACTTCTACCGCGACCTGTTCGGCTGGCAGGGCCAGCCCGGCCCGGCCGAGTTCGGCGGGTACGCCGTCTGCCTGCTGAACGGCAAGGCGGCCGCCGGCATCGGCCCGGCGATGGCCCCCGAGGGCATGCCGGAGCCGCCCACGGTGTGGACCAGCTACCTGGCCAGCACCGACGCCCAGGCCACCCAGGACGCCATCGTGGCGGCGGGCGGCACCCTGCTGGTCCCGGTGATGGACGTCGGCACCATCGGCCGGATGCTGATCGCGGCCGACCCGCAGGGCGCGGTGTTCGGCGTCTGGCAGGCGCTGGACTTCTCCGGCGCCCAGGTGGTCAACGAGCCCGGCGCGCTGACCTGGAACGAACTGCACACCAGCGACATCGAGGGCGCCACCGCCTTCTACGGTGAGGCCTTCGGCATCGAGATCGTACGGATGGCGGGCGACGTCGAGTACTGGGAGCTGAAGATCGGCGGCCGCCCGGTCGGCGGCGCCACCCTGCTCAGCAACGACCCGCCCGGCACCCCGGCCCACTGGCTCAGCTACTTCGCGGTCGACGACGCGGACTCCTCGGTCGACGCCCTGGTCCGCAGCGGCGGCAACGTCCTCGTCCCGCCTTTCGACATGATGGCCGGCCGGATGACGGTGGTCACCGACCCGCAGGGCGCCCCGTTCGCGATGATCAAGCTCGCCCCGCGGTAGCCGCCCACCCCCCCGAAGGTCCGGCCCAGGGCGATGGTCTGCGCCCTCAGGGGGGCCTTGCCGCAAGGCCCCCTGGCGCGTTGCTTCGGTAGTGGCGAGGAGTTCGGAGTTCCCGAACTCCTCGCCTTCGTCGTTCCCGGCCGTGGTCCGGCTGCCGGACGGGTGGCCTTCGGGCCCTCGTCGGCGCTTTCGCGTTTACACATCTGGCATCGAGTGTTAAATTCGTAGCATGCCGAAGGTTCCACCCGCACAGCTGGTGCTCGAAGCCGCCTACCGCTGCTTCGCCCGCAACGGCTACCGCCGCACCACCGTGTCCGACATCGTCGAAGAGGCGCAGATGTCACGCCCGACGGTCTACAAGTACGTCGGGAGCAAGGACGAGGCGGTGGTCAAGGTCGTCCGGTCCGCACTGGAGCGGGCCCGGACGGCTGCCCGGACGGCCGCGGCGGCCGCGGACACGCCCGAGGAGAAGGTCCTCGCCGTGCTCGGGGTGAAGCTGGAGGTCGCCATCCGGCTGTGGCGGGACAGCCCCGCCCACGCCCAGGAACTGCTGAACGCCGCCACCGCCCAGGCGCCCGAGCTGATCACCGACTACGTCGACGACCTGGCCGAGCTCCTGACCGCCGCCCTCGCCGAGACCGCCCCGGACACCGCGCGCCGGGCCGCCGCCGTCCTGCTCACCTTCACCCGGGGGCTGGAGGACGACCTGCGCGACGCCGGGACCGCCCGCCGCGACCTCGCCGAGGGCGTACGGATGATCACCCGAGGGGCGCTCGACCGCCCCGAGGCTTCCCCGGCCTGACCCATCGGCGGGCCGCACCCGAAAGGCCACCGACCATGAACACCACCACCGCCACCCCCACCCACTACCGCGACCAGCAGGCCTGGCGCGACCTCCAGCAATTCCTGCCCGCCCGGCTGCGGCTGACCGACGCCACCGCACCCGGCGAGGAGTTCTGGAACTGGCGCGGGCACCGCGTCCACCTCGACCGCTACCGCAACCCCGAGGCGAAGGCCAAGGTGGTGCTGCACCACGGGGTCGGCACCAACGGCCGCCAGATGTCCCTGATCCTGGGCGCCCCGCTGGCCGCCCGCGGCTTCGAGACCGTCGCCCTGGACAACCTCGGCTACGGCCTCACCAAGGTCCGGTCCGGCAGCACCCCCTCGTACGACGACTGGGTCGACCTGGTCGTGGACTTCCTCGCGTACGAGCGGACCCGCGACGACCGCCCGATCGTGCTCTACGGGCTGAGCGCGGGCGGCATGGTCACGTACCATGTCGCCGCCAAGGCCCCGCGCGGCACCCTGGCCGGCATCGTCGGCATGACCTTCCTCGACCAGCGCGACCGGACCGTCCGCGAGGAGACCGCCCATGACAGGCTCACCGTCCGCGCGGGCGTGCCGCTGATGGGGGTGGCGGCCAGGACCCCGGCCGCCGCGCTGAAGTACCCGATGAGCCTGGCCTCCAAGATGTCCGCGCTGGCCAACGACCCGGGCGCGATGAAGGTGTTCATGAAGGACCGCACCTCGGCCGCGAACTGGGTGAGCGTCCGCTTCCTCGACCGCTACCTGAACTACGCCCCCGCCGTCGAGCCCGAGGAGTTCGACGCCTGCCCGGTGCTGCTCACCCAGCCCGCCGAGGACCGCTGGACCCCGCACCACCTGAGCGTGCCGTTCCTGTCCCGGATCACCAAGGTGCCGGTGGAGACGGTGCTGCTGGAGAACGCGGGGCACTACCCGCTGGAGGAGCCGGGGCTCACCCGGATGGAGGAGGCCATCGGCGACTTCGTCACCAGGTGCGCGGAGCGTCCGGCGGGGTGAGGCCGGCGGCAGTGAAGGCCTTGGTGACGCTGCCGACGCGCCGGCGCAGGTCGGGCGTGGCGTGGCGGCCGGTGGCGAGGTCTGCGACACCGGAGGCGCCGCCCGACGGCCGGACCGCTCGGGGCGCCGTCAGGGGGCCGGGACGTAGCCGCGGGCCCGCACGAGGTCCTGGACGAGGCGGGTGAAGGCGCGGGTGGCGGCGCTCTGGTAGGCGTCGGTGCGCCGGAGCAGGGCGACGGTGCGGGCCGGCAGGGCAGGGTCGACCGGGACGGGGGTGAGGTGGGGGTGGTCGTGGGTGATGGCGTCGGGCAGGACGGTGGCGAGCGGGGTGCTCCGGACGATCTCGGTGAGGGCCTGGATGGAGTTGGCCTCGACGGCGATCCGGGGCGTGGTCCGGTGCCGGGCGAAGTAGTCGTCGATATGGCTCCGGGTGGCGAAGTCGCCGGTCAGCAGCGCCAGTTGGCGCCCGTCCAGGGCCTGTACGGGGAGCGGCCGGGGCTGTCCGGCGTCGGTGTGGCCGGGGCCGGTGACCAGGCTGAGGGTCTCGGTGAACAGTGCTTCGGCGGTCACCCCGGCCAGGTGCTGGCCGGTGAAGGCGATGCCGAGGTCGAGGTCGTCGGCGAGCAGGGCCGCCTCGATCCGTTCCTGGGGCAGTTCGGTCAGGGTGAGGCCGACGCCGGGGTGGCGGCGGTGGAGCTCGGCGGTGAGCGGGCCGATCAGGTAGGCGGTGAAGGTGGGGGTGACGCCCAGTCGCAGATGGCCGCGGGAGAGGTCCTGGACGTCCTGGACGGCGCGTTCGGCCGAGGCGAGTTCGCGCAGTGCCCGCCGGGCGTGCTCGGTGTAGACGGCCCCGGCGTCGGTGAGCCGGACCGTGCGGCCGGTGCGGTCCAGCAGTTGCACGCCCACCGTCCGTTCGAGCTGCTTGATCTGCTGGGAGAGCGTGGGCTGCGAGATGTGCAGCTCCTCGGCGGCGCGGGTGAAGTTGCCGTGCTCGGCCACGGCGAGCAGATAGCGCAGGTGGCGCAGTTCCAGGACAGCCATGCCCGCAACTATAGGTGTCATCGATCGTTCTCATGGGCATTGACTCTTGGACACTATAGGAGCAGGTCATGCATGGTGGATCTCACCAGCCCACAGGGCCGATCACCACCCGAAGGGAGTGACCGTGCAGGACCTCACCGAGGGCGTCGCCCGTTTCCAGCGGGACGTCTTCCCCGCCAAGGCGGAACTCTTCGCCCACCTGGCCACGCACCACGCACCGCACACGCTGTTCATCGGCTGCTCGGACGCCCGCGTGGTCCCCGAGCTGATCACCGGCACCGAGCCCGGGGACCTCTTCGTCATCCGCACCGCCGGCAACCTGGTGCCCGCCTACGGCCCCGAGGCCGACGGGGTGGCGGCCAGCATCGAGTACGCCGTCGCCGCGCTCGGGGTTCGGGACATCGTGGTCTGCGGCCACTCCGCCTGCGGCGCGATGACGGCCCTCGCCCAGGGGCACGACCTCAGCGGCGCCCCGGCGGTGGCCGCCTGGCTGCGGCACGCGGACGCCTCCCGGGCCCGCACCGCCCCCGGGGGCGACGTCCCCGCCCTGGTGCGGCAGAACGTGCTCGCCCAACTGGCGAACCTGGCCACCCACCCCTCGGTCGCCCGGGCGCTGGCGGAGCGGAAGCTCGCCCTGCACGGCTGGGTGTACGACATCCCCACCGGCCGGGTCGAGGACCTGACCGCCGCCACGCTCGCGGCCTGACCCGCCGGGCCCGGAGCCCGCCCCACGCCACCCGATTCCACCCGACCCCACCCCACCCGCCGCTTCCCGCTCGGGGAACGGCACATCCCAGAGAGGACGTACCGATCATGGTGCACGCCCAGTTCGACCCCACCGCCCGCGAGGCCCTGGCCGCCGCCGCCGTGGACGCCAAGATCCGCAAGGACCTGACCTGGCAGCAGATCGCCGACGCCTCCGGTCTGTCGGTGGCCTTCACCACCGCCGCCGTCCTCGGGCAGCACCCGCTGCCGAAGGAGTCCGCCGAGGCCGTCGCCGAGCTGCTCGGCCTGGACGCCGACGCGGCGCTGCTGCTGCAGACCATCCCGACCCGCGGCTCGATCCCGAACGGGATCCCGACCGACCCGACCATCTACCGCTTCTACGAGATGCTCCAGGTCTACGGCACCACCCTCAAGGCCCTGGTCCACGAGCAGTTCGGCGACGGCATCATCTCCGCGATCAACTTCAAGCTCGACGTGAAGAAGGTCGCCGACCCCGAGGGCGGCGAGCGCGCCGTCATCACCCTGGACGGCAAGTACCTGCCGACCAAGCCCTTCTGATCCCTGCCGCTACCGAGGGGTGGGCCGGAAGCAGCCCGGCCGGCCCACCCCGCTCCCTCCTGGAGGACCCCGTGGACTTCGTCCAGCGCACCATCGACCTCGCCCGGCAGAACGTCGCCGAGGGCGGCCGCCCGTTCGCCACCGTCATCGTCAGGGACGGCGAGATCCTCGCCGAGAGCCCCAACCGGGTGGCCCAGACCGGCGATCCCACCGCCCACGCGGAGATCCTCGCGATCCGCGAGGCCTGCACCAGGCTCGGCACCGAGCACCTGACCGGCGCCACCATCTACGTCCTCGCCCACCCCTGCCCGATGTGCCTGGGCTCGCTCTACTACTGCTCGCCGGACGAGGTCGTCTTCCTCACCACCCGCGACGCCTACGAGCCGCACTACGTGGACGACCGCAAGTACTTCGAACTCGCCACCTTCTACGAGGAGTTCGCCAAGCCCTGGCAGGAGCGCCGACTGCCGATGCGGCACGAGGAGCGCGCGGGCGCCGTCGAGGTGTACCGCTTCTGGCAGGAGCGCAACGGCGGCGAGCGCCGGGTGGCCGGCGCCCCCACCGGCGCATGAACCGGGTGATCGAGAAGGTGGCCTGGCTCCACCTCGACGACGGACGGCTGCTGGCCGCCCGCAGCCACGGCCGCGACCGGTTCTACCTGCCCGGCGGCAAGCCCGAACCCGGCGAGAGCCTCGAACAGACCCTGGTCCGGGAGATCCGCGAGGAACTCGGCGTCACCCTGGACGCCTCCACCGTCACCCCCGTGCTGACGGTGGAGGCCCCGGCCGACGGCAAAGCGCCCGGTACGACCGTGCGCACCGTGTGCTGCACCGCCGTCGTCACCGGCACGCCGAAGCCGTGCGGGGAGATCGCGGAGCTCGCCCACCTCACCCACGGCGACCACCCCCGCGCCAGCGCCACCACCCGGCAGGTCCTCGACCGCCTCGCGGCCACCGGCCGGCTGCTGCGCTGGTGAACCCCGCCGCACCCCGTAGGGAGGGCGGGTTGGAGCCGGTGGGTGCGGCCGCGTAAGGTCGGCCGGGTTTCACGGCGATGCCGCCCGTGTCCCGCTGGTTCGTCGGCGGACCACCGGCGCGGGGCCCTGCCGTATCGAGGACGGGAGCAGGGGGCGACGGGTGATGAGCAAGGACCTGGAGAGCGGGCACGGCGGGTACCGCTGGCCACTGGACGAGACGCCGTGGCCGGAGCAGGCGAGGTTGGCGTACGGCGCGCTGGTCGCACTGACCGCGCCCGAGCCGCCGGTGCCGGAGCTGGGCCGGCTGGGGGAGGAACTGGTCGGCAGCCGCGGCGTGGTGGTCGGGTGCGGGATCGAGGGCGAGGGGCCCGTCTACGAGGTCGAGACCGAGGACGGAAGCCCCTGGCGGCTGCGGCCGGAGTTCCTGACCGCGCTGGGCGGCCGTCGGACGGACCTGCCGCCGCGCTTCCGCAGCGACCTGCCGGAGGGCACCCGGGTGCGGATCACGGTCGGCCCGGCCGTGGAGGGCGGGCCGACCGTGATGGTCGGGGTCGTCACCGGACTATGGTCCGAGAGCGCGCTGGAGCCGCCGAGGGGCTACACCGTCGAGGTGGGCGAGGACACCCACTGCGTGACCCCGGAGCAGGTCCAGCCGCTCTGAGCGCCGGCGCTGGCGTCTCTGAGCGCAAGCGCGGGTTCGGCTCAGCCCTTGCCGCCGCCCGCCTTGAGCACCTGGGCGGCCGCCACGCCCGCCGCGCTGAAGCCGTGGCCGCCGCCCTCGACCTCGGCGGCGACGGCGAGGTCGTTGCGGTAGGCGATGAACCAGCTGTTGTTGGCGTCCGAACCGGCCTCGGCGGTACCGGTCTTGGCGCCGATCTGGCCGCTCAGCCCGGACATTGGGGTGCGGGCGGTGCCCTGGGTGGCGGTCCGGGCCATCATCGAGCGCAGCGCCTGGGCGACGTCGGACGGCAGCTTGCCGGGGGCGGACACCCGCTTGACGTCCTCGCGCAGGACGGGCTGACGGAACGTTCCGCTCTGCACGGTGGCCGCGACCGAGGCCATCGCCAGCGAGTTGACCTGGATCTGGCCCTGGCCGATGTACGAGGCGGCCGCCTCGTCCTTGCTGCCGGGCGTCGGGATGGTGGCGTCCCGGCTGGGGATGCCGATCCGCCACTGCAGGCCGAGGCCGAACTGGTCGCGCGCGACGCCGGCCAGCGTGCCGGGCTGGAGCTTCTCCAGGCCCTTGTCGATGAACCCGGTGTTGCAGGACTGGATGAAGTCGTCGCTGAGGGTGTAGTCGGGGTGGCTGCCGGGCTCGTCGTTGTGCCAGCTCCGGGGGGAGTTGGTGGTCTCCTTGCACGGCACCACGGTGTCCGGGGTGACCCCGGCCTCCAGCAGCGCGGCCGCGGTGACCACCTTCATCGTCGAACCGGGTGCCTGCCCGCCGCCGACGGCCCGGTTGAAGCCGCCCTGCGGGGCGTAGGCCAGCGCGAGGATGTTCCCGGTGCTCGGCTGGATCGCCACCAGCGAGGCGGGCTTGCCGCCCGCCGACTGCTTCTTCACCGCCTCCTCGGCGACCTGCTGGAGGTCGGCGTCGATGGTGAGCTTGACCTGGGGCGCGCTCGGCGGGGTCAGCACGAACAGCTGCTCCGACTGCTGCCCGCCGCCGCTGAGCACCACGGCCTGTCCGGTGACGGCCTTCGACCCGTCGGGCGGCGGGATCTGCGGCAGCACGGAGGCCAGGGACGGGAAGGCGTCCAGCGGCCGGCTCTTGCGGTCGGTCGGCTTCGACACCGGGTCGGGCAGTGCCTTCACGGTGATGCTCTGCCCGGCGGAGAGCTTGGGGTGGACCACGGTCGGCGACCAGCGCACCAGCACCCGCCCGTCCGCCGCCCGCAGCACGCCCAAGGTGCTCTCGTACTCCCAGGCCTCGGTGGTGCCGTCGAACTCGGCCCGCACCCGGTAGCCGAGGACGGGTTCGCTCGGCGTGCCGGAGGCCGCGGGGCCCGTCCCGGTCAGGGTGAGCGAGCGGGCCGGTACGCCGTCGTGGAAGGAGGTGAGCGCCATCCGGGCGGCCTCCGGCCGGTCGGTCAGGCCGGCCGCGGCACCGATGTCGCCACGGCCCCAGGCGGCCAGGAAGTCCTTGGCGACGGCGTCGGCCTGCTCGGTGGTGGGCGGCGTCTGCGGCCCCTTGGACGCGGTCGTGGTGCTGCCGCCCCCGCCGGCGGAGGACCCGCCGGACACGGCGTTGAAGACGTTGTACGCGCCGTACCCGCCGACCACCACCAGCGCGGTGAACACCCCGCCGACTGCCACCAGCCAGACCCGGCGGGAGCGCGGGCGGCGCGGGGTCCGGTCGTGGTCGCCGTGGACGAGGTGGTCGTCGTCGTAGCCGTCGGGCCGGTGGCCGGGCTCTTCGTACGGTTCGTACCGTTCGTACGGTTCGTGCTCTCGGTGCATGGTGTGGTGTCCCCCTGTGTCGATCCGGTGTCTGCTGCCCGCCCCCTCCCCGGCGGCCGCTCGGCGGCCGTCGGCTCGTTCGGGCCCGGACAGCCTAAGCCGCGGCGGTCGGCCGGTCGAGGGCGGGGTCTTTACGTGCGCTTGACCTGGGGTTCGGATCGGCCGGGGGTGCGTGGTGGAGACGCCGACGGCCCGGACGAGCGGGTCGCTCGTCCGGGCCGTTCCGCCGTGGGGCCCTGGGGGCCTCAGGCCTTCTTCACCACGCTGGACTTGAGCTGCATCGCACCGAAGCCCTCGATCCGGCAGTCGATGTCATGGCCGTCCACGCCGTCGACCAGGCGGATGTTGCGGACCTTGGTGCCCGCCTTGATGCCGGAGACGCTGCCCTTGACCTTGAGCGCCTTGACCACGGTGACGGTGTCGCCGTCACTCAGCACATTGCCGACCGAGTCCCGGACGACCTGCTCACCCGCGTCGGTCTCCTGCCCGGCCCCGGTCCCGGTGCCGCCCTCGGCGGGCACCCACTCGTGGCCGCACTCCGGGCAGACCATCAGGGCGTTCATCTCGTAGGTGTACTCGCTGGAGCACGAGGGGCACGGGGGAAGGGCGTCGCTCATGGGCTCTGGCTGTCCTGTCTGTCCGGTCGGCGCCGGGGTCGGCGGCACGCCAGCCTGTATGAACTTGAAGAATTTTTCAAATCGACATCCCGGGGGGCGTAGGCCTCCCGGGGGCGCGCCCCGGCCCACCGACCGCGCACACCGCGCCCGGTCCGCGCCGTGGACGCGGACGCTCCGGACTGGTATCCAGACCACTGGTGACCGGTCGGAGCGGGCACCCCCGGTCGGACCGCCCAGTGGACGAACCATCAGGAGAGCAGGGGCGATGCGCAGGATTCTGATCATCGGTGCCGGGCAGGCCGGCCTCCAACTGGCCCTCGGACTGCAGTCCCACGGCTACGACGTCACGCTGCTGACCGACCGCGACGCCCAGGAGGTGCGGGACGGGCGGGTGCTGTCCAGCCAGTGCATGTTCGACTCCGCGCTGCGCACCGAACGGGCTCTCGGCCTGGACCTGTGGGCCGAGCGGGCACCCCGGATCGAGGGCCTCGGCGTCTCGGTCGGCGGACCGGACGGCACCCGGCTGATCGACTGGGTCGGGCGGTTGGACGCCTACGCCCAGTCCGTCGACCAGCGGCTGAAGATGTCCACCTGGCTGGAGACCTTCGCCGACCGCGGCGGTCGGGTGGAACTGCGGCAGGTGAGCGCCGCCGACCTCGACCACCTCGCCGGCTCGTACGACCTGGTGCTGGTCGCCTCCGGCAAGGGCAGGCTGGCGTCGGTGTTCGAACGCCACGAGGAGTGGTCCCCGTACCTGCGGCCGCAACGCGAGCTGGCCATGAGCTATGTGCACGGGCTGGCGCCGCGCCCCGAGCACGGGTTCCCGGCGGTGCGCTGCAACCTGGTGCCCGGCGTCGGCGAGTTCTTCAGTGTGCCCGCCCTGACCGCCGCCGGACCGTGCGACATCCTGCTCTGGGAGGCCCTCCCGGGCGGACCGGCGGACGCCTTCGACGGGCTCCGCGATCCGTCCGAACACCTGCGGGTGACCCTGGAGTTGATGAAGGCGCACACGCCCTGGGAGTACGACCGCACCCGCGCCGGCGTCGAACTCACCGACGCCGGCGCCACCCTGGCCGGCCGCTTCGCCCCCGTGGTACGCCGCCCGGTCGGCGAACTGCCGGGCGGCGGAGCGGTGTTGGGGGTCGCCGATGTGGTCATGACGAACGACCCGATCACCGGACAAGGCTCCAACAGCGCCGCCAAGTGCGCCGCCCATTACCTGGCGGCGATCCTCGCGCACGGTGACCGGCCCTTCGACCGGGAGTTCCAGCAGTCGGCCTTCGACGGCTTCTGGGCGAGCACCGGGCGGTCGGTCACCGCCTGGACGAACGCGATGCTGCTGCCGGCGCCCCCGCACGCGCTCCAGCTGTTCGGTGCGGCGGGTGAACTCCCGGCGGTGGCCGACCGGTTCGCCAACTCCTTCGACGACCCGGCGGACGTGGAGGAGTGGCTGCTCGACCCCGGGAAGGCGGCCGCCTACCTGGCCTCGGCCGCCTCGGCGGCGGTCGACGCGCCGGTGGCGGGGAGGGGCTGAGCGTCGGTCCCGTCACGGGGAGGTCAAGCTCTCCCCAAGTCCTGCGCGGGAACGCCCTGATCATGGTGGGTTCGTGGCAACTCCGGTCCGCCCGGGGGCAGCTGGGTACAGAACACGAACAACAGGAGACACGTGGTGGCGGTCGACGGCAGCAACATGGCGCACGCGGTGATCGAGACGGCGGTGAAGGAACGCACGCGCCTGCACACCGGACGCAGCCGGACCACGGCCGTGGTGGTGCTGGTGCTCCTGGCCGGCCTCGGCCTGTTCCTGGGCCTGGTCGTCGGCAAGTCCGACCCGACCAGTGCCCCCACCTGCAACGGCCAGACCATGAGCCGCAGCGACGAGTGCCGGATCTGGTCCAACCACGGCGGTGGGGGCACCTTCGGCTACGACGAGATGATCGACCGCCGGGAGTCCGGCAAGGGCGTCTGGAAGGTGGTCGGTTTCGGCGGCGCGGCTCTGGCGGTGGTCCTGATGGCCGTGTCGATCTCCAAGCTCGATCCCAAGCGCCCCTGGGGCAAGCCGGTCACCGAGATCTGCCCGCGCTGCCACCAGCCCACCCTGCGGGAGAAGCTGACGGTGCACACCATCTCCCGGGGGCGGACCAACTACCGCTACAGCGGCATCGTCACGCTCTGCACACCGGTCTGCGGCTTCACGGCCGTCCGGCAGCGGTGACGTCTCCGGCCCGGTCGTGAGCCGTGGGCCGTGGGCCGTGGGCCGTGACCGGGCCCCGTTCAGCGGGAGTGGGAGGCGAGGGAGAGGAGCAGGTGCGCGGACTCCGGGTGCTGGAAGTCGGAGTGGGCGCCGGAGGGGTGCAGCCGGGTGGCCATGCCGCCGCGGTAGACCTGTCCGGCGTCGATGTTGACGATCGGGTGGTCGAGCTCGGCGTGCGGGTACGGGGAGTCGGTCGGGCGCAGCCGGGTGCTGAACTGGGCGACCGGCGCGGAGCCGGTGCCGGAGTGGCCGATGCCCGGGCGGCCCTCGGCGCGCAGGTGCCAGAAGCCGGTGGCGCGGTCCCAGCGGGAGTGGGTGAGCACCAGCGGGCCGCGCAGCGGGGCGCCGGCCCGGCCGGGGCCGAGGAAGAGCCGGGGGAACAGCCGCTCGAAGGCGTCCCGGGGTGCGGCCATCTGGAAGACCAGCGCGCTGTCGACGGTGAACGGGCGGGAGGGGTCGCCCGGCCGGGAGGACCAGCTCAGCACCGGCGGGCCGGCCGGGCGGTCGGCCGCGTACTGGACGGCCTCGCAGAGGAACCGCCCGCCGAAGGAGTGCCCGAGCAGGTGCAGGTACTGGCCGTGGCGGTTGGCCAGCACGCGCGGGGCGTCCGGGCGGCCCCGGCCGGTGTCGAGGTAGCCGAGCAGGTGACCGAGGATCCGGCCGGCCTGGCCCCGGGTGCTCATCGCGTGCGCCCGCTCCCGGATGCGGCGGTAGCCGTGGAGCGTCGGCAGGCTGGACGACGGCCAGCGCACCACCACGCACCAGGGGCGGAACCCGGCCGCCAGCCCCGGGTAGCCGCCGGGAGCGGTTCGGTGCAGGGCGGTGGCCCGGTCGATCAGCGCGGTGGCCGTCCGGTCGGCGGCGTCGGGGCTGGTCTGCCAGCCGTGCACGTAGACGTACAGGTCGGTGGCCCACTCGGGGATCCGCAGGTGGCGGGCCAGGTGGTCGGCGATCCGCGCCTCGGGGACGGGGGTGGTGGTGCCGGGCACCAGCAGCCGGCCGTGCTCGTCCAGGTCGACGGTCGCGGGCCTTACGGCCGTCGCGGGCCGGACGGCGGCCGGGGACGTGCGGTTCACGGGTCGGGCCTCGGTCACGGGTTGAGCTCCAGGATGCTGTCGATGCCGCAGTGCAGGGAGTAGGCCAGCGCGAGCGGATTGCGGTACTCGCGGGCGAACCACCGCACCAGCTGCTGGGTGATCTCGCCGGCCGTGAACTCGCCGGTCAGGTAGTGGTCGAGGAAGGCGAAGGCGTACTCGGCGGCGAACTCCTGCGGGATCTGGATCTGCGGCCCCAGCACGCCGTCGGCGCCGAGGTCGACCAACGCCCGCCCCAGATGGTCCAGTTCGGCCGCCGCCGACTGCCCGGTGTGGCAGGCGTTCAGCAGCACGAAGGGACGGAACACGGCGTCCGGCCGGTCCAGGTGCCGACGGCGGTGGCGGCGCACCAGCTCGGCGTCGATGTGCCGGTCGTCCGAGAGCCGGACGGCGAGCTGCTCGTACGGGGAGTCGTTGGCGACGAACTGGCCGTGGCACCAGAAGTACATGACGTCCTCGTCCAGCACGGCCGCTGACAGCGACTCCAGGAGGAGGTCGGAGTCGGTGCGCACGGTCAGTTGGGAGCGGTCCTCCAGCAGCTTGCGCACCTCGGGCGCCCGGCCGATGGCGGTCAGCTGGTCGTCGGTGTTCAGACTGGTGACGGGCTTGGCGCGGGGGGCGGTGGGCGGCTGGATCGGCGGGTAGGCGGCACCGGTCTGCTCGATCTGGTGCCGGTGGCCGAGGAAGTCCGCCCACGGGTCGGGCTGGTCGCCCTCCACGGCGAGCATCGGCCAGGGGAGGTGGAGGTCGGAGTCGAAGCTGATCCGCAGCGAGCCGTGGTCGGTGAGGGTGTCGGTGAGGTACTCCCGGAACAGGGCCAGGCTGCGGTCGCCGCCCGCGAACATGGTCTCCAGGAAGTACCGTCCCTCCTCGGCGAGTTCGGCGACCTTGCGCTCGGCGACGGCGGCGAGCGGGGAGAAGTCGACGGCGGTGGCGAAGGGGTAGGGGTCGTAGGGATCCGGGTCGTAGCCGACCAGACGGTCCCGCCAGACGGAGCGCAGCCGAGCGGCGAGGTGGAGCAACTTGGGTGCCGAGATCGCCAGTTGGGCGCGGTTGACGCGGCCGCGTGGAGTGCGTTCGGCGGGGCGGAAGGCGCTCGCGTGGAGCTCGTCGCCGTGCCGGCGGAGGGTGACGATCAGGTCCAGCGGGGCCGGGCCCTTGGCCGGGGAGACGTCCCCGTGGTCCGGCTGGTGGGGCAGGCGGGTGTAGTCGGCGGAGGGGTTCTGCCGGACGAGGACCTGGAGCTCCCGGGGCACGTCGATCACTCCTGGTCCTGGGGTTGCTGGTCGGCGGGGACGTCCACGACGGCGGAGAGGTCCTGGAGGACGGCGCCGTGGCCCCGGTCGAAGACGGTGATCCGGACGGTGTGCGGGCCGGGCGCGGCGGGGGTCAGGGCGAACCGGGCCGCTCCGTCGGCGGGCCGGAAGTCGGTGGCGGGCGGGTCGAGGGCCGCGTCCGGGGCCACGGCGGCGACCAGGTACAGCTCCGGGAGGTCGGTGGGGTCGGCGGTGTCGTCGACGGACTCCAGGCGCAGTTCGAGGTGGGTGGTGGCGCCCACGGCGGGGTCGTCGGTGAGGGTGAGCCGGGGGCGCCAGGCGGGGCGGGGCGTCGGCGGTTCGACGGCGCGGTGCAGCGAGCCGCGGGAGCGGCGGGGGAGCAGGGCGGGCCGGCTCGGGCTGAGCACCACGAGGGGCGCCGGGACGTCCTCCGGCTGGGCGGGCGCGGCAACGGCCTCGGTCACCAGCGGGTGGCCGGGGTCCATCAGGGCCTCGCGGCCGACGCGGACCGCTGCCAGCAGATCGCGGGCGGTGTCGCGGCGCCCGGCCGCCGCGAGGGCGTGCGCCAGGCCGACGGCGAGGGAGGGGTACAGCGGCAACGGCCCGGGGCGTTTGGCGCCGATGCTGATGGCGACGTCCCGGGCGTTCATGTGGCCGGTGAGGAGCGTGGCGGTCGGTGCGGCGTCGTTGACCGTGATCCGGGCGGCGATGACCTGCTCGTACACCCGGACCGCCCCGTCGGCGTCCCCGGCCCTCAGGCGGGCGTGAGCGAGGGCCTGACGGACCTCCAGGGTGAAGGCGTTGCGCGCGCCCCGGTTCTCGGCGCACTCCTCCGCGAGTTCCTCCAGTCGGACGACGGCCCGCAGCGGGCGGGGGCCGTCGGCCAGCAGGAGTGCCTGGGTGAGCCGGGCGGTGACCGTCGCATCGTCCGGATCGCCGAGGGCCTCGCTGCCGGCCCCGACCAGATCGGCGGCCAGGCGCAGCGCGGCCTCCGGCTCCCCGGCCAGGTGACGGGCGAAAGCGAGCGTGCAGCCGGCGCCGACCCGTTCGGGCAGCCCCGGCCCGGCGGGGCAGGACCAGTCGTCGATCAAGGGCGACAGCTCGGTGATGGCGAGGCCGAGCTCATCGTCGAGGACCAAGGCCCTGACGCGGTGGTGCCGGAGCGCCCAGGGGAGGGGGTGCTCGGACGGGAGCGCCTCGACGGTGTGCGCAAGGGCGTCGCGACAGTGCGTGGCCGATTCGGCGTAGCGGCCCAACTCGAACAGGTTCAGCGCGATGCTCTTCCGGACCGCGAGGGTGTCCGGGTGGTCGGGCCCCAGGATCCGGCAGCGGTCGGCCAGGAGAGCCTGGTAGAGCTCGGCGGCATCGTGGTGGTGCCACTCCTGACGTACGGCGTCGGCCAGCCTGTACCGGGCGGTCAGCGTGCCGGGGTGGTCCGCGCCCTGCACGCGTTCGTGATCGGAGACCAGTGTCCGCGATGTGGCGGCCGCCTCTCGGCGGTGCCCGGCGACGCCGCGGGTGCGGGCGACCTCGGCCCGCTCATCGAGGGTGTCGGGGTGGTCCGGGCCCTGGACGCGGGTACGGACGGCGACCAGCTCCGTGAGGAGCGCGGTGGCGCGGTCGAACTCCCCGGTGTTGCGGATCTCCCGGGCCAGCCTGGACAGGGTGACGAGGGTGTCGGGGTGCTCCGGCCCGTGCAGGCGTACGTGATCCGCGGCCAGTAGTTCCCGGTCCGCGACGGAGCGCCGGTACAGGCCGGAGAACCCCCGGTCGGCGGCCAGGACGCCCCGGCTGGTCAGGACGTCGGGGTGGTCGGGGCCCTGGATACGGATCTGGTCGCGGAGCCGCTCCTCATTGATCCGGACACTGAGCGGGTGGTTGCCCGACGTCCGGTGGACCCAGGCGAGGAGCCTCCGGGCGTGGAGGGTCTCCGAGTGGTCGGGCCCGTCGATCCGCAGCCGGTCGGAGACCAGGTTCTCGCAGAGCCGGCGGGCTCGGCCGAGGTCACCGGCCGCGCGGTACGAGGCAGCCTCCCACCAACGGGCGTTCAGCGTGTCCGCGTGCTCAGGCCCGAGTACGCGCGCCCGGTCGGTGGCCAGGGCGGCGAAGAGTCCGCTTGCTCTGCGATGCCTGCCGGCGTCGCTGTATGCCAGGGCCTCACGCCAGCGGGTGCGGAGGGTCTCGCGGTGTTCCGGGCCCTGGGCCCGGGTTCGGTCGGTGACCAGATCGGTGAACAGTGCCAGGGCGCGGCGGTGGTTCCCCGCCTGTGAGTGCGTCAGGGCCAGCTGCTCGCGGATCTCCAGGGTCAGCGGGTGGTCCGGTCCGTCGATCCGGGTGCGGTCGGCCGTCAGGGCCGCGAACTCGGCGAGGGCCCGGTCGAACTCACCGGACTCACGCCAGGCCCAGCCGCGTTCACGGCGGCACCGGAAGGTGCTGGGGTGGTCGGGGCCGAGTACCCGGGTGTGGTCGGTGACGAGCACTTCGAAGAGTGCTGCCGCTCGGTGGCGGTCGCCGGAGTCCTGGCAGGCGGACGCGTGCACGACGCGGTTGTGGAGGGTGTCCGGGTGATCGGCCCCGAGCACCCGGACGCAATCGGCGATGAGTGCTTCGAAGAGGGACACCGCTCGCCGGTGGTCGTCGGCGGTGCGGCAGGCGGACGCGTGGGAGTAACGGGTCAGGAGTGTGTCGGGGTGGTCCATGCCCTGGACGCGGGCACGGTCCGCTGCCAGGGCGTCGAACAGGTCGGCCGCCCGCCGGTGTTCACCCGCGTTCTGGTGGGCGGACGCCTGCCAGTGGCGGGCGTTCAGGGTTTCGGGGTGGTCGGCGCCCTGTAGTCGGGTCCGATCGTGGACCAGGGACTCGAACAGTCCGATCGCCTCGTGGTATCGGCCGGCGTTCAGGCTGGAGGAGCCGTGGCCGCTCCGGGCTTCGAGCGTGAGGGGATGGTTCGTCCCGTTGATCCGGGAGTAGTCGGCCACCAGGGCTTCGAACAGGCTCAGGGCGCGACGGTGGTAGCCCAGTCGTTGGTAGCCGTGTGCCTGCCAGCACCGGGTGTTGAGGACGTCGGGATGGTCGGGGCCCTGGAGGCGGGTGCGGTCGGCGAGCAGGGTCTCGTACAGTGCCAGGGCCTCACGGTGACGGCCGAGGTTGCGGTGGGCCGTGGCGTGCCACCACCGGGTGTTGAGCACGGCGGGGTGGTCGGGGCCCTGGATGCGGGTGCGGTCGGCGAGCAGTGCCTCGAAGAGACTCAGGGCCGTCTGGAACTCGCACGCATTGGAGTGGATCGAGGCCTGCCACCAGCGCGTGGTGAGGACGTCGGGGTGGTCCGGGCCCAGGACCAGCGCGCGGTCGACGACCAGCCGGTCGCACAGCTCCGCCGCGTGCCGGGGGTCTCCCGCTTTGTCGAGGGCCCGGGCCAGTCGCAGCCTGGTGTCGAAGGTCTCGAAGTGGTCGGGGCCGTGGACGCGTCGACGGTCGGTGACGAGTTCCGTCAGGACGGCGACGGCCTCGCGCGGGCGACCGGCGGCATCCAGCGCAAGGGCGAGCCCGGCCCGCTCGCTGAGGGTGTCGGGGTGGTCGGGGCCCTGGATCCGGGCCCGGTCGGCCACCAGGCGTTCCAGCTCCTCGACTTCGAGGGCCGGCCGGCCCGCGACGCGCAGCGCGTACCCGAGGAAGCTGCGCTCCTCCAGGGTGTCGGGGTGACTCTCGCCCTGGATCTGCGCCCGGACGCGGACCAGGGCCCGGTGCTGCTCGACCGCGCGCTCGGGGGTGCCCGCCTCCCGGTGCGCGCGGGCCAGGCCGCTGCGCGCGTTGAGGGTGTGCGGGTGGTCGGGGCCCAGCACCCGGGTGTAGTCGGGCACGAGCTCGTCGAACTCGGCCACGGCGCGGGCGGCGTGGCCGGCCTTGCGGTGGAGGGAGGCCAGGCGCTTGCGGGCGTACAGGGTCTGCGGGTGGTCCGCGCCCTGCGCCCGGGTGCGGTCGGCGACGACGGCCTCGAAGGCGGTGATGGCCGCGAGGTGGTTTCCGGTGTCGGCGTGGGCGGCGGCGAGCCAGCCGCGGCTGTTCAGGGTGTCCGGGTGGTCGGGGCCGAGCACCCGGGTGCGGTCGGCGACCACCCGCTCGTACAGCCGGATCGACAACCTGTGCTGCCCGGCGGCGAGTTGGGCGAAGGCGAGGCCGTTCCGGCGGGTCAGCACCTCCGGGTGGTCGACGCCGAGCAGCTGCTCGGCGTCCCGCACCAGGTGCTCCAGCTCGGCCACCGAATCCCGGTGCCGGCCCGCGACCTGCAAGGCGTACGCCAGGCTCCCGCGGCTGTGCAGGGTGTCGGTGTGGTCCGGCCCCAGTACCTGCGCGCGGGCGGCCACGACGCCCCGGAACTCCTCGATGGCCAGCGCGTGTTGACCGGCCTTGCGGTAGGCCTGGGCGAGGGTGTGCCGGTCGGTGAGGGTGGCCGGGTGGTCCGCACCCTGGACCCGGATCCGCCGGGCCACCACCTCCCGGCACAGCTCCACCGCCCGCGCCGGGTCGCCGGTCTTGGCCCGCAGTCGGCCGAGCCGTCCGAGGGTGGTCAGGGTGTCCGGGTGGTCCTCGCCGAGCAGCCGCCGCTGCCCGTCCGCCATCGCCTCCACCAGCGGTACGGCGTACACCCGTTGGGCCCGATCGGTCAGTTCGCCCGCCGCCAGCCCGTACAGCGTGATGGTCTCCGCCGTCGGCTCCGGAGACGGGCCGCTGTCGGCCAGGTCCCGGACGTGCGGCAGCAGCGCCCGCCGCAGCTCCGGCCGGGAGGTCGGCCAGAGCCGGACGGCCGCGGCCGCCAGGTGCCGTTCGGCGCGGGCGCGGAAGCGGACGTCGGAGCCGCGCAGCACCGCCTGGAGCAGCCGGTGCACGGTGACGGTGTCGCCGAGGGTGATCAGGTGGTAGTCGGCGAGCAGCCGCAGTGCCCGGTCCACCTCCTCCGGGCGGCGGGACCCGAACGGGGTGAGCACCTCGCGGGGCAGGGCCTCGGGGGCGTACCAGGCCAGGGTGCGCAGCAGCTCGACGGCGAAGGGCGCGGTGTGCTGGACGGTCCGCAGGGTGGTCCGCCACAGCCGGGCGACGGTGGACTCGGCGCCGGGCCCGGCCGGGCCGGTGGCGCGCAGCAGTTCGCGGTAGGCGGCGAAGGTGGTTCCGGTCTGCTGGAGGTAGGCGCCGGCCTGGGCCAGGGCGATCGGCAGGTGGCCCAGCTCGTCGGCGAGGGCGCGGGCTTCGTCCTGCTCGGCTGGATCAAGGGCCACGCCCGGGTGCGCCGCGCCGCAGAGTAGCCGGGCGGCCTTCGGGGCGTCCAGCACGTCGATGCGCACCGGCCGGATGCCCGGGTGCCAGCCGCCCGCGCGGCGGCTGGTGACCAGTTGGTGGCCGCAGCCGAGGAGCCGGCCGACGTACGGGGTGAGGTGGTCCGGGTCCTCGGCGTTGTCGTAGACGAGCAGCCAGCGGTCGTGGGCGCGCAGCCAGGCGATGGCCCACTCGACCTGCTGCCCGGGCGGGGCGGTGAGGGCCCAGGCGGGGTGGAGGTGCACGGCGAGTCCGGCGAAGGCCTCGGCGAGCTGTTCCGCCGACTCGGCGGTGATCCACCAGATCAGCCGGTAGTCGTCGGTACGGGCGTAGGCGTGGTGCAGGGCGATGCTGGTCTTGCCGACGCCGCCGAGGCCGTGCAGGGTGGTGGCCTGGGTGACCAGTCCGCCGCCGTCACCGTGCGCCAGGGCCTCGGCGACCGCCCGCAACTCAGCCTCACGACCGATGAGTTGACGGGAGGAGCGGGGTGGCAGATTGGGGGTCGGGGTGGTCGCCTCGACGGTCTGCGCGGCCCGCGCGGCCTCGGGCGGCAGGACGGCGGCGTGCGGGTCGCCTCCGGCGCCGGACGGCGAGCCGGGGCGGCGGCGCTGTTCGAAGGGCTCCGGGTCGGGCAAGCCGCTCTCGGGGCGGACGTGTGCCGTCATGGACATCAACACTGTGCCGCCCCCACCCCCGTGACCTGCCTTGCCCGCCCCACCGTAGTGCCGGGGTGAGGCCCTGTCAGCGGATTCCGCCGAGGGCGGAGGCGGGCCCGCTCGCCGTGGGTCAGGGTGGGGAGGCGGGCTTGCTGGCCGTGGGTCAGGGCGTGGAGGAGGGGGTGAAGCTGCCCAGGAAGTTCAGGGCCTCCTCGGCGGGACTCCCGGGCGCGGCTGTGTAGACCACCAGGAGGTGGTGGGCGGCGCCGGGGACCTGGAAGGTCTCGTAGCTGAGGGCCACCTCTCCGACGACGGGGTGCCGGAAGCGCTTGGGACCGTGGGTCTTCTCGTGTACGTGATGACCGGCCCACAGCTTGCGGAAGGTTTCGCTGCCCAGGGACAGTTCGCCGACGAGGCGGACCAGCTCCGGGTCGTGCGGCCGTCGCCCGGCGGCCATCCGCAGGATGCCGACGGTGGTGCGGGCGGCTTCGTCCCAGTCGGGGTGGATCAGCTGGGCCTCCGGGTCCAGGAAGATCCGGCGGGCCATGTTCCGTTCGCGGGCCGGGAGCTGGGGGAAGTCGGCGATCAGCGCGGCTGCCAGGTGGTTCCAGGCCAGGACGTCGTTGCGGTCGTTCATGATCATCGCGGGGGAGTTGGGGAAGGTCTCGACGACCTGCCGCAGCGCGGGACGCAGCGCCTCGCCCCGTCCGGGGCCCGCCGGCGCCGCGACGACCCGGCGCCGTGGCCGGGCCAGGTCGTACAGATGGGCGCGCTCGGCCGAGCCGAGCCCCAGCGCCCGGCCGAGCGCGTCGAGGACCTCGTCGGACGGGCGGTCCGCGCGTCCCTGTTCGAGGCGTACGTAGTAGTCGGTGCTGAGGCCGACCAGTTCGGCGACCTCCTCGCGGCGCAGTCCGGGCACCCGGCGGCGACCGGTCGTCGGCAGGCCCACGTCCGCGGGGGACACCAGCGCCCGGCGCGCCCGGAGGTAGTCGCCCAGCGAGTTGACGATCCTGATCGTTTCGGCCATGCGCCCCAGTATGGCGGCGCGGCCGGAGGCGCGACGGTCGGAAGGTGGCCCTGTGAGTCCCAGGGAACCGTTGTCTCTTCATCCCGCCACGGCAACCGCGCAGGGTCGAGGGCATGTCCACGAACTCCCCCCTCGACTCTTCTGACGGCTCACCCGGCAACGGACCCGGCTACGGGTCCGGCTACTGGCCCACGGTGGTCGCGGTCGGGTCCGCCAGTGTGATGCTGCCGTTCTCCGTGACCGGGGCCGCCGTGGCCCTGCCCGACATGGCGGCCCGGTTGGGCTCCTCGGTCGGCACCGCGCAGTGGATGCTGAACGCCTTCAACCTCACCTTCGCAGCCCTGCCGCTCGCGGCCGGCGGCCTGGCGGACCGGCTCGGCCGGCGCCGGGTGCTGCTGACCGGCATCGCCCTGGTCGGGGCCATGTCCCTGCTGATCGCGCTGGCGCCGTCGATCGCCCTGGTCGACGCGGCCAGGGCGGTCCAGGGCTGCGGGGCCGCGGCCGTGCTGGCGGCGGGCGCGGCGGTGCTGGCCCACGCCACCTCCGGGCGGCGCCGACAGCTGGCCTTCGGGATCCTCGGCACCTCCTTCGGGACGGGCCTGGCGGTCGGACCGCCGGTCGCCGGGGCCCTGGTGGAGGCGGCCGGCTGGCGGTCGGTGTTCCTGCTGGTCGCGGCGCTGTCCGTAGCGGCCTGGCTGTGCGCGACCAGGGCCCCGGAATCCCGCAACTCCGAGCCACCCGCCCTAGACGCGGCCGGGGCGGTGAGCTTCACCGCCGCGCTGGGCTGCCTGTCCTTCGCGTTCGTCCGGGCCGGATCCGCGGGCTGGAGCGCGCCGGGCACCCTGGGGCTGCTGGCGGCGACCGTGGCACTGCTGGGGCTGTTCACGGCGGTGGAGCTCCGGCGGGCGGACCGGGCGATGTTCGACGTCCGACTGTTCGGCAGGCCCGAGTTCGTCGCGGTGGTCTGCCAGCCCTTCACGGTGACCCTGGGCTTCGTCGTCCTCCTGGTGTACCTGCCCGCCTACCTCCAGGGCGTCGGCGGCCGGGGCGTCCTGGCGAGCGGTCTGTTCCTGCTGCCGATGACCGCCCCGGTGCTGCTGCTGCCGCTGGTGGCCGGCCGGTTGGCCGCGCGCACCTCGGTGCGGGCGGTGCTGACCGCCGCCTCCGCGCTGATCGTGCTCGGGGCCCTGCTGCTGGCGACCCTGCGCAGCGACGGCTCGTGGTGGGCGCTGGCGTTGCCGTTGACGCCCTTCGGCGCCGGGGTGGGCCTGGCGTTCGGCGTCATGGACAACGCGGCGGTCAGCACCGTTCCGGTCGAGAACGCCGGCGCCGCGGCGGGCATCTTCAACACGATGCGGATCACCGGGGAGTCCGTCGCGGTCTCCGGTGCGGCGGCCCTGCTCACCACGCTGGTCGCCGCCCGGTTGAGCGGCAGCGGCCTGCCGCCCGCCGCCGCCACCCGGATCGCCGGGCAGGCCGTCCAGGGGCAGGTGGCCGAAGCCCAACACGCGGCCCTGTCCGAGGGGTTCACGGGTGCCCTGCACACCCTCGGCCTGATCCTCGCGGCCCTGTCCACACTCGGCGCGGTGCTGACGTACCTCGCGCTCGCCCCCGGGCGTGCCGCCGCGCGCCCGGGAGAGGCTCCGACCCGTCCGAGCGCCGAGCAGATCCAGCTGGACGTGTAGGTGCGCGACCCGGCACCCCGTACGCTGACGATCATGAGATCCAAGGGGGAGCGCGCCGCACGCAACGCGGAGCGGCGCGCGGCGGAGAAACAACGGTGGGAACGTGACCGGGAGTTGGGCGAGCGCGCCCGGCGGGGGGCGATGACCCTGCAACGGCGGGCCTGGGGGCGCGGGGAGCCCGGCGGATTCGCCGGCCATGTGGAGGTGTGGGGGCCCGACGGCGTGCCGGTGCGGATCGCGGTGGGACGAGGGGGCGGTCTGGCCCGGATCGGGAAGCCGTCCGAGCTGGGGAAGTCCGGCCCGGTCGACATGATCATGGGGTGCGCTCCGCTGGTTCCGGTGGTGGTCGCGGTGGCGGTGGTTGGCGGCATCGTGATGCTGGTGGTCACGATGGTCCGGCGGCTGGTGGTGGAGCTCTCCGGCAAGCCGCACTGGTCGGTGAGCGCCGCGGTCGGGGCGGAATCGTCCGCAGCCGTGGTGGTGTGGCGCAGTCGCCGGGCGCCGGAGTCCGCGCGGGCGGCCGCCGAACTCGCCGACCGGGTGGAGCGCGAGGGCGCCGCGGCCGTCCTGCCGGCCTGAGCCACTTCGACACAGGCCCATGCCCGACCGGACGGCGTCGGGTCTAGTCGGCCAGCCCCAGCGGGTCCGGGGCGGTGGCGAGCAGCTCGGGGCCGTTGTTGCGGACGCTGTTGACGGTGGGCGGGACGGCGCGGACCCGGAGGGCGCCGTCGGCCGGGCGGCGCAGCAGGTGGTGGAGCTCGGCCGGGTCGGTGTGGGCGGGGGAGAGCCAGGTGGGCAGGTCGTCGGGGGCGATGGTGAGCGGCATCCGGTCGTGGACGCGCCCGGCGGAGTCGGTGGCGTCGGTGGTGATGACGGTGGCGGTGGCGAGCCAGGCGAGCGGGTCGTCGTCGGGGCGGGTGCGGTCGCGCCAGAACTCGTACAGGCCGGCCATCAGCATCACGCCGCCGGTGCTGAGGAAGTACGGCTGCTTGTACTTCTTGCGGTCGGCGTCGGCGGGGACCTCGCGCCACTCGTAGTAGCCGTCGGCGGGGATGACGCAGCGGCGGGCGGTGAAGGCCTTGCGGAAGGCGGGCTTGGTGTCGACGGTCTCCGAGCGGGCGTTGATCATCCGGGCGCCGCCGGACGGGTCCTTGGACCAGGACGGGACGAGGCCCCAGCGCAGCGGGCGGAACCGGCGGACCAGCTCGCCGGTCTCCCGGTCCACACGCTCCAGGACGGCCGGGACCGGGTCGGTCGGGGCGACGTTCCAGCTCGGGGCGAGGGCTTCGGCCGGGTCCCACTGGAGCTCTCCGAGCAGCGAGACGAGGTCCTGGGGCGTGGTGGTGGAGACGAAGCGGCCGCACATGCCCCCCAGCCTGCCACCCCGCACGGACAACCGTGGTGCTCAGCGCGCCGCGCCGCCCTCGGCGGAGGGGCCGGGGGCGTGTCCAGGGGTGTGGCCGAAGGTGCGGCGGAAGACGTCGATGAAGGCGCTCGCGGAGGACCAGCCGCAGCGGTGGGCGACGGCGGTCACCGGCTCTCCCTCGGCGAGCAGTACCAGGGCCCGGTGGAGCCGCAGTTGGGTGCGCCACTGGGGGAAGGTCATGCCGAGGTCGGCGCGGAAGAGCCGGGAGAGCGTCCGGTCGCTGGCGCCGACGGCCCGGCCGAGCTCGGCCAAGGTGCGGGGCTCGGCCGGGTCGGCGTACAGCAGCGCGCACACCGCCCGGAGCAGCGGGGTGTCGGGCGTGGGCACGTGCAGCGGCTGCTGGGGCGAGGCGCGCAGCTGGTCGAGCAGGACGGCGCGCAGCCGGGAGCGCTCGGGGCTGTCCTCGTCCGGGGTGCGGGTGTAGGCGATGATCAGTTCGCGCAGCAGCGGGCCGACGGCGAGCACGCCGGGCCGGTCGAGGCCGAGCGGGTTCTCGGTGGCGGGCAGGCCGACGAGGTGGAGTTCCAGTTCGCCGTGCGCCTGGTGGGCGTGCACGGTGCCGGCCGGGATCCAGAGCGCGCGGTTGCCGCTGGCGACCCAGGACCCGGCGTCGGTGGTGACGGCGACCACGCCCCGGGCGGCGTAGGCGATCTGGTGGTCGTCGTGGCGGTGGGCGTCGATCCCGGTGCCGGGGGCGAGCAGTTCGGCCCGGGTGGGGGCGACGGGATCGTGGCGGATTCTCGACATCAGTTGGCAGATTATCGGAAGTCCGACAGGGTGGCGCGGCCCGAGCATGGCGGCGTGACGAAAACACCGAACCAGACGAAAACACCGGACCGACCGAGCCGCCCGGTGCCCCTGGACGAGCCACCCTCGGCGGCCCGACCGCCGGCGAAGCGCCTGTCGCCGAGGACCTCGATCACCCTGCTCTCCGTCGGCCACTCCTGCGTGGACGTCTACCAGGGCGCGGTGGCGGCCCTGGTCCCCTTCCTGGTCGCCGAGCGCGGCTACGGCTACGCCGCCGTCTCGGGCGTGGTGCTGGCCGCCTCGCTGCTCTCCTCGGTCGCGCAGCCGCTGTTCGGGGCGCTGACCGACCGATGGCCGCTGCCCTGGCTGCTGCCGGTCAGCACGGTGCTGGGCGGCGCGGGCATCGCGCTCTGCGGGGTGGGCGACTCGTACGGGCTGACGCTCGCCTGGGTGGCGCTGTCGGGGATCGGGGTGGCGGCCTACCACCCGGAGTCGGCCCGGGTGGCCCGGCTGGTGGCCGGGGCCGGCGGGAGCGGGCACCGGGGGATGGCCTGGTTCTCGTTGGGCGGCAACCTGGGCTTCGCGGCGGCTCCGCTGCTGGTCGCCGCCGTGGTGGGTCTGGGCGGCCTGCGGCTGACCCCGCTGCTGGTGCTGCCGGCCCTCGCGGGTGTGGCGCTCTGCCTGCCCGTGCTGCGCGAGCTGGCCCGGCGGCGGGCCGCGGGGGCGGGCGCGATGAGCCGGCCGGGGCGGGACGACCGGGCCTCCTTCGTCAAGCTGTCGCTCGCGGTGGTGTGCCGGTCGATCGTCTTCACCGGGCTGAGCACCTTCCTGTCCCTGTACGCCACCCAGCGCATCGGCGGCGGTACGGCGGCGGGCACGGCCGCGCTGGTGGTGCTGTATGCGGGCGGTGCGGTGGGCTCGGTGCTCGGTGGGGCGCTGGCCGAGCGCTGGGGGCGGGTCGCGGTGGCGCGCTGGTCGTACCTGGTCGCGGCGGTGGCGGTGGCCGGGGTGCTGGTGGTGCCGGGCCCGGCGCTGTACCTGTGCGTGGCACTGACCTCGGCGGGCCTGTACGTGCCCTTCTCGCTGCAGGTGACGCTCGGCCAGGACTACCTGCCCTCGCGGATCGGCACGGCGAGCGGGATCACCCTCGGGCTGACGGTGAGCATCGGCGGCCTGGCCAGCCCGCTGATCGGCGGCCTCGCGGACGCGACCTCGCTGCGCACGGCGCTGGTGCCGCTGGTGGCGATGCCGCTGCTCAGCTGGGCGCTGTTCCGCACCCTGCCGGAACCGGTGGTGCCCGAGGCGGGCGGGGAGGAGGCGTAGACGTCGGACCGTGATCCCCATCTATCGTTCATCTCTGATACGTTCGTGAGACGAACGATAGATTGATGGGTGGAACGGTCATGCGCAAGCGCAGCAGGACATGGTGGCTCTGGGCCCCGCTCCTCTCCGTGGCGGTGCTGGTGCTCGGGGCCGGCGGCTGGGTCGTCCACCAGAACGAGTACGACCTCAAGGAGGAGCGGGTCACCATCACCGGCGGCCGACAGCCGCTGCACGGTGTGCTGGCCCGCCCCACCGGGGCCGAGGGCCCGACCGGACTGGTGGTCTTCGTGCACGGCGACGGCCCGATCGACGCCACCCACGACGGCTGGTACCGGCCGATCTGGGAGGCGATGGCCCGGGCGGGCTACGCCACGCTGTCCTGGGACAAGCCCGGCGTCAACGGCGCCCCCGGCAACTGGCTCGACCAGACCATGCAGGACCGTGCCGACGAGACCCTCGCCGCGATCCGGTGGGCCAGGACCCGGCCCGGCATCGACCCGGCCCGGATCGGCCTGTGGGGCGCCAGCCAGGCCGGCTGGGTGATGCCCAAGGCCGCCCGGCAGTCCACCGACGTCGCGTTCGTGATCGGCGTCGGCACCGCCGTCAACTGGCTCCAACAGGGCCGCTACGACCTGCTCGCCCACCTGGAGAAGGACGGCGCGAGCCAGGCCGAGACCGAGGCCCGGATCGCGAAGAGCGAACGCAGGCTCACCGCCATGCGGGAGAACCGCACCTTCGAGCAGTACCGGGCGAGCGGCGCCGACGTCACCGACATCACCCCGGAGCGCTGGGACTTCGACCTGCGCAACTACCGGTCGGACGCCACCGAGGACCTCGCCGCCGTCAAGGCCCCGGTCCTGCTGATCCTCGGCGGGCGCGACCTCAACGTCGACAGCGCCGACACCGAGGCCGGCTACCGACGGATCCTCACCACCCCCGGGCAGCTCCAGGTCAGGCGCTTCGAGGACGCGACCCACAACATGGTCCCCGAGTCCGTCGAGGACTCGGAGCTGAGGAGCACCGTCCTCGCGATCGCCGCCCCGCGCTCGCTGTTCGCCCCCGGCTACTTCGACGCCATGCGGCAGTTCCTGACCTCGATCAACCGCCCGAAGGGATGAGGGGGATGAAGGTGCTCGCCCTCGGCGGAGCCGGCGCGACCGGCCGGGTCGCCGCCCGGGTCGCCGCCCGACTCCCCGGCGTCCGTGAGCTGGTGATCGCCGACCGCGACCCGGCGGCCGCCCGCCGTACGGCCGCCCTGCTCACCGCCCGGGCGGCGGGGACGGGCGCCAGGGTGAGCGCCCGCCGGGTCGACGTCACCGACCGGGCCGAACTGCACGCCGCCCTCGGCGAGATGGACGCGGTGCTCAACACCGTCGGGCCGTACTACCGCTTCGGCCTCGACGTGCTGCGCGCCGCCATTCGCACCGGGACGGACTACCTGGACATCTGCGACGACTGGGAACCCACCGTCGCCATGCTGGAGTTGGACGACGAGGCGCGCGCCGCCGGGGTCCGCGCGGTGATCGGGATGGGTGCCAGCCCGGGCGTCAGCAACCTGCTCGCCGTCCGGGCCGCCGCCCTCCTCGACACCCTCGCCGACCTCCACACCGCCTGGCCCGTGGACGTCGGCCCCGAACCCGTGGACGCCCCGCCGACGGACCCCGACGGGGTGCCCGCGGCCGCCGCCGTGCACTGGATGCAGCAGATCAGCGGCACCGTAGCGGTGGTGCGCGGCGGCCGGATCGTCCAACGGCCGCCGCTGGAGCAGGTGCTGCTCGACCTGCCCGGCGGGCACCGGGGCACCGCCTGCACCGTCGGGCACCCGGAGCCGGTCACCCTGCACCGCAGCCTCCGGCCCGGCGGTGACGCGGCGAGCCTGATGGTGGTCCGGGCGGGCACCGCCGCCTACCTGGACGTGCTGCGCCGCGACCTGGACGCGGGCCGGCTCAGCAACGAGAGCGCCGCCGCCGAACTGGCGCGCCCCTCGCTGCGCCGCATCCTGCGGGCCGGCGCCCGGGTGCTCCGCTTCGGCTCCCCGGGCACCCTGCCAGGCTTCTTCGCCGCTGCGACCGGGACGATCGACGGCCGGCCCGCGAGCGCCCTGGCCCGGCTGACCGGCGCGGACGCGCTGATGGCCGACCTGGCCGAGGGCACCGGCATCCCGGCGGCGCTCGGCCTCGCGCAACTGCTGGACGGTACGGTGCGCGCCCCGGGCGTGCACCCGCCGGAGACGGCCGTCGACGCGGAGCGTTTCTTCGCGGACTTGACCCGGCACCGCCCGGGGGTGGGGGTGTCGGTGGAACTGGGGGTCTGAGCGTGGTGACCGGGACGGCCCGAAGTCCGTTGTCAGAGCCTGCCGGTAGCGTGCTGCGGCCAGATCCGATCCCTCTCCGGGAGGTCATCCGTGGACATCCTGCTCATCGCCGGTCTGTGGCTCGACGGGTCCGTCTGGGACGACGTGGTGCCCGAACTCACCGCGCTC
Source organism: Kitasatospora sp. NPDC096077 (assembly GCF_040303245.1). Classification (NCBI taxonomy): domain Bacteria; kingdom Bacillati; phylum Actinomycetota; class Actinomycetes; order Kitasatosporales; family Streptomycetaceae; genus Kitasatospora; species Kitasatospora sp. NPDC096077. The sequence continues at coordinate 74,061 of NZ_JBEOSV010000029.1, forward strand.
GGCCACCGGCCGGTGCCGCTCACCCTCCCCGGCCAGGGCGACGGCAGCGCCGCCGCCACGCTCGACGAGCAGCTGGCCGCGGTGCTCGCAGCCGTCGACGCGGCGCCCGAAAAGCCGCTGGTGGTGGGGCACTCGGCGGCGACCAGCCTGGCCTGGCTGGCCGCCGACGCCCGGCCGGAGAAGGTGGCCAAGGTCGCCCTGATCGGCGGCTTCCCCGCCCCCGCCGGACGGGCCTACGCCGACTTCTTCGCGATCGAGGACGGCGTGATGGCCTTCCCCGGCTGGGGCCCCTTCGAGGGCCCGGACACCGCCGACCTGGACGAGGCGGCGCGGCAGCGGCTCGCCTCCGCCGCCCATCCCGTCCCGGAAGCGGTCGCCCGGGGAGTCGTCCGCCTCACCGACGAGCGACGCTTCGACGTCCCCGTCCTGCTGGTCTGCCCGGAGTTCACCCCCGCCCAGGCGCGGGAGTGCATCGCCGCGGGGGAGAGCCCCGACCTCGCCCGGGTCACCGACCTGGAGTACGCGGACCTCGATTCCGGCCACTGGCCGATGGCCTCCCGTCCGCGCGAGCTCGCCCGCATCCTGGCGGAGGCCGCCGAGGCCTGAGCCGGTCGGGATGCCGCTCACCTGGAGCGGCATCCCGACCGTCATCCGCCCAACTGCTCAGTCACCGGCGTCCGTTGTCGGTCTGGCAGCGCAGCGTCACTTCAGGTGCCGGTCGTAGAAGCGGCCCCCGTCCTCGAGTTCGAACCACGGGGTGCCGACGTGCCCGCCCATGTTGGCGTGCATCGTCTTCTGCTTGCTGCCGAAGGCGTCGAACAGGTCCAGGGCGCGCTGCCGGGGGTTGCCCTCGTCGTCCCACTGGAGCAGGAACAGCAGCGGAATGGTGACCTGCCGCGCCTCCTCGCGCTGGGCGAGCGGCACGTAGCCGCCGGCGAAGAGGCCGGCGGCCTCGATGCGCGGCTCGGTCGCCGCGAGGTGGATGCCGACGGCGGTCCAACCCGAGTACCCGACCCGGCCGTTGGTCTCGGGTCGGGCGAGCAGGGCGTCGAGGGTGGTGCGCCATTCCGGGACGGCGTTCGCGACCAGCGGGCCGACCAAGGACTCGAAGATCCCGTCGACCGGCTCGCCTGCCTGCATCGCCCGGCGGAGTTCGGCGCGGGCCCGGTCGTCGGCGGCGGAACGGGGCCGCTCGCCGCAGGCGGGCGCGTCGATGGTGGCCACCGCGTACCCCTGGGCCGCGGTGTGCCGGGCCCGGGCCAGCAGGCGGGGTTCGCGCCGGGGCAGGCCGTTGTTGTGGGCGATGAGGATCAGCGGGGCGGGTTCGGATCCGGACGTCCAGAGGGTTCCGGGGATCTCGCCGAGGGTGAATTCGCGTTCGAGGACGCCGTTGTCGAGGCGCTGCTCGGTGGTGAACTTCATGGTCGTGCCTTTCGGGAGTGCGCTGAGAGGCGCTCCCGGACGACCTATCGCCCGGCCGTGACCCCGGAGGGGAGCACCCACGTCGATATTGCGTTCACGGGTACCACCTCCTTGTTCTCTCGCACGGCCACCGGAAAGCTAGCACCGGGCGCGGAGGTCCACCAAACGGTTTTCCGCCCGGGCCCGTGACGGTCGGGAGCCGGGGCGGCTGTCGGAGAGACGGACCGGCCCGGTCAGCGGCCGAGGGCGGCGAGGGTGTCGTCGAGCGTCGGCGTGCCGGGCCGCGGGCGGTTGTACGGGAGCCTGCCGAGCAGGGCCCCCATCGCGCAGCTGTCGGTGAGCGCCGAGAAGAGCAGTCCGGCGCCGATGGCCGCCGACACCCAGCGGGCGCCGGGCAGGGCCGGATCGACCAGCAGGCCGAGCAGCACGATCGAACCGGCCGTCAGCCGGACCTGACGGTCCATCGCCCACACCGGGCGGGCCCCGGCGATCCGGTCGACCGGGTGGCCGGCCTCGGCCCAGGCGTCGGTGCCGCCGGTGACGACCAGGGCGGTGACCCCGGCGTCGGCGAGCTGCCGGCAGGCGCTCAGGGAGCGCGGCCCGGCCGCGCAGACGACGGCGAGCTCGTTCTTCCCGGCGCTGGCGCCGGCGTCGGAGGCAGTGTCGGAGTCAGCGTCGGCGGCGGCGCGCAGGGCGGGCAGGGCGCGGTCGAGCCGGTCCAGCGGGATGTTCAGGGCGCCCGGGATGTGGCCACCGGCGTACTCGCCGGGGGAGCGGACGTCGATCAGGGTGAGTCGGCCGAGGCGGGACTTGAGCTGCTCGACGGTGAGGGACGTGGTCATGGGGGTGGAGTCCTCTCGGGGGGAGGGGGAGCGGGGAGGGGGAAGTGGGGGAGAAGCCGGTCAGCGCAGGGTGGTGACCAGCATCAGGACGGCGACGCCGAGCAGCGCGATCGCGAAGGCCCGCTGCAGGGCGCGCCCGCTGAGCTTGTCGGCGAGCCGTTTGCCGTCCCAGGCGCCGAGGATCGCGGCGCCGGTGAAGGGCGCGGCCACCGCCCAGTCGATCGATCCGGTCGCGCCGAGCCGGGGCAGCAGGGCGGCGAGGGAGTTGGCGGTGATGATCAGCAGGCTGGTGCCGACGGCCTCGGCCATGGTGAAGGCGAGCACCGAGACCAGGGCGGGGACGGCGAGGAAGCCGCCGCCGACGCCGAGCAGTCCGGTGACGGCGCCGAGCCCGGCGCCGGCCGCGGTGGAGCGGGCCGGCCCGGCGGCGGACCGTTCCTGCTGGTCGGCCTTGCGGGGCACCAGCATCCGCCAGGCGGCGAGCGCCGCGAGTACCGCGAAGGCGCCGGTCAGCAGCGCGCCCGGCAGCCGGGACGAGAGGGCCCCGGCGGCCGCGGCGGCGGGCAGCCCGGCGGCGGCGAACAGCGCGCCGGTACGCCAGCGCACCCGCCCGGCCCGGGCGTGGGCGAGCAGCCCGGTCAGCGAGGTCGCGGCGACGATCACCAGGCTCGCCGTGGTGGCCAGCGCCGGGGTGAAGCCGAGCAGGTAGACCAGCGCGGGCACGGCGAGCAAGCTGCCGCCGCCACCGAGTCCGCCGAGCGCCAGCCCGACCACCGCGCCCGCGGCGAGCGCCAGGATCAGCGTGGTCATATCGCGCACCCGCGGATGTCGGGCCGGACTGTGGCGCCGGTGCGGGCCGGCGGGCGGACCCGGGTGGGGGTGATCCCGCCGGCAGTGGCCGGTCCGGGGGTGGACGGCAGTAGCTGCATGGGTTTCTCCAGGTGGTGCGGGGCGGACCGCAGTGGTCCGGTGCGTCGGGGTGCCGCGGGCACGCGGTGCGTCGCGCGGTGGTGTCGGGTGCGCGTCGTCGCTTCCGTGTGCGATGGGCGGGCGGCACGGGCAGGCGGCGCGGGTCTCTCCTCGGTGCCGTCCGCACCCGGTCGGGCCGGGTACGGCGGTGGGCGGGCCCCCGTCGATGCCCACCATAGTACCCCCGGGGGTATTATCGAAATCGTTCGGCGATACCCCCACCCGTATCGTCCCCGAGGGCCGTATGCTCATTTCTATACCGAGGGGGGTATCGCCGTGACGGTGACCGACCCGACGAGGAGCAACCCCGTGATCTTCAGCCAGTACTACCTCGACTGCCTCTCCCAGGCGTCCTACCTGATCGCCGACGAGACCAGCGGCCAGGCCGTGATCGTCGACCCCCGCCGGGACGTCGACGAGTACCTCGCCGACGCGACCGCCCGGGGTCTGACCGTCGTCGGCGTCATCAACACCCACTTCCACGCCGACTTCCTGGCCGGCCACCTCGAACTGGCCGACCGCACCGGCGCCTGGATCGGCTACGGGCACCGCGCCGAGACCGAGTACCCGATCCGCAAGCTCACCGAGGGCGAACGGATCGACCTCGGCGACGTCACCCTGCGGATCCTCGAAACCCCCGGCCACACACCCGAGTCGATCAGCATCCTGGTCTACGAGCAGCCCGACGACGCCGTCCCGTACGGCGTGCTCACCGGCGACGCGCTGTTCATCGGCGACGTCGGCCGCCCCGACCTGCTCGCCTCCACCGGCGTCACCGCCGCCGAACTCGGCGCGATGCTCTACGACAGCGTCCACCGCAAGCTGCTGGCCCTGCCCGACGAGACCCTGGTCTTCCCCGCCCACGGCGCCGGCTCCGCCTGCGGCAAGAACCTCTCCACCGACCGCCGGTCCACCATCGGCCGCGAGCGCGCCACCAACTACGCCTGCGCCCCCATGGACGAGCCGACCTTCGTCACCCTGGTCACCGACGGCCAGCCCACCGCCCCCGGCTACTTCGGCTACGACGCCGACCTCAACCGCCGCGAGCGCGAGCTCTTCGACCCGGCCGCCGTCCGCGCCCTGACCACCGACGACTTCCTGGCCCGCCGCGCCGACGGAGCCCTGGTGGTGGACGGCCGCGACCCGGCCGCCTTCGCCGCCGGACACCTCACCGGCTCGCTCAACATCCCCGCCGACGGCCGCTTCGCCGAACAGTCCGGCACCGTCCTCACCCCCGAGAGCGAGATCCTGGTCCTCGCCCCGGACGGGCGCGGCGCGGAACTCGTCACCCGCCTGGCCCGGATCGGCTTCGACCGGGTCGCCGGCCACCTCACCGACCCCGAGAACCTGTTCACCACCCACCCCGAGCTGATGCGCCAGGGCACCCGACTCACCGCGCACACCCTGCGCGCCGAACTCACCGGCCAGCAGCCCCCACTGGTCGTCGACGTCCGCGGCGCCACCGAGCGCGAGAACGGCGCCGTCCCCGGCTCCCTCCACCTCCCGCTCACCGAACTTCCCACCCGCCACGGCGAACTGCCCACCGACCGCCGCATCGTCCTCCACTGCGCCGGCGGCAGCCGCTCCTCCATCGCCGCCAGCCTGCTGCGCCACCACGGCCACACCGATGTCTCCGACCTCCTCGGCGGCTACGGCGCCTGGCACGCCCTCACCCACCCCGCCCGAGGCTGAACCCAGCCGTCTCGGCCCGCCTCTACCCGGGCCGTGGCGTTCCTGAAAGCAGCTTCCGCTGCGGGTTCCACCGGGCACCGATCCATCGGCGCGCCGTCCGAGGGCGGGGCGCGGCTGCGGCGGACGCGAACTGGACGCCCTGTCGGTCCGCGAGTCGCGACCCGACGTAGAGCCCGCGGCCGCCCTCGTCCATGGTCCGGGCGGCGTGGAGGAAGTGGGGACCGGAGGCTTTGCCGTCGCTGACCTCGGCCCTTCCGCTGCCTGCTGTGGAAGCGCGGCATCAAACCGCTGATCGCCCGACGCGGCGTCGCCCACGGTTCCGCGTTCGAGCTTCGGCCCGCCGCTGGGCCGCATGCGGGCGGTAGTACCAGCCGTGGCACGCCGGGCTGCTCACCGCGGTTCCACGATGAGCAGCCCGTCACGAGGGTGCGTCCGTCACGAGAGTGCGTCCGTCGGCCCGGTCACCGCTCGGCCGGGACCCCTGGTGCGGAGGCACCGGCCGGGGCCGCGAGCGAACCGAGGAGCTGCGCGACCGGGTCGGCGCTGCCCGAGGCGCTCAGCTCCTGCACCAGCTCGCAGTTCCTGGCGACCCTGCTGGAGACCCAGTCGCGCAGCCACTCGGACAGCTGCGGGAGCGGCAGGTCGGACGGGGCCAGCCCCGTGAGCACGCACCCGGTCGCCGCCGCTCCGCCGACGTTGACGACCACGTCCGGCAGGACGGTGTGGCCGGCCGCGCGCAGCAACCGGCGGGCCGGTGCGGTGCAGGCCAGGTTTCCGCCCTCGACCACCAGGCGGGCCCGGACCGCCGGCACCGCCTCCTCATCGACCGCGGAGGCGGACGCCGCCAGCACCAGCACGTCGGAGTCGACATGTAGCCACCCCCGCCCGGGCCCGTGGGTCGTGACCCGGGCGGGCAGCCGGCTCCGGTCGATCGTGCCGTCGCTGCTGGTGAGCGCGGCGAGTTCGGCGACGGGCAGTCCGCGCTGGTCCTCGACGGTGCCCCGGACGTCGGCCACCGCCACCACCAGGTGGCCCTGGGCGGCGAGGTGGCCGGCCACCGCGCGCCCGACGGTGCCGAAGCCCTGGATGGCGACGCGCTGAGGGGTCCGCGCACCGGAGGCCCGCAGGGCACCGAGCACCGCGACGGCCACGCCGAAGCCGGTGATGTCGGCCATGTGGTCCCACAGTTCGGCCCAGCCGACGGTGAGGCGGGTGGTGCCGGGGCGGCGGGTGACGTCGTACCCGGCGGCCTCGAAGGCCAGCCGCCGGTCGGCGTAGGTGGTGCCCTGGTCGCAGCCCAGGTACACCCCGCCGTGCAGCAGTGGAGCCGCGGCGCGGCCGAACCCCCGCATCACCGACTGCCGTTCGACGGCGGCATCGGGATCGGGGGCGATGCCGGCCTTGGCGCCACCGATGGGCAGGCCGACCAGCGCCAGCTTGTGGGTCATCGCCCTGGCGAGTTCGGTCAGCTCCTGCTCGGTCACCGTCGGGGTCATCCTGGTGCCACCCATGGCCAGGCCGTCGACCATGGAGTCGACGACGACCCAGCCGCGGGCCCGGCACTCCGGGAGGTTCAGGGTGGTGGAGAGCACGGGCCCGGTCGCCGGGCGCGCACCGTGTGGCGCGAGCGTCCGGCTCACCGCGCACCCTCCTCCGGGACGGACCGCAGACGCAGGCTGCGGGGTCGCATGTCGGTCCACACGCGTTCGATGTGCGCGAGGCAGTCGTCCTTCGCGCCCCGTACGCCGGCCTCGTGCCAGCCCGTCGGCGTCTCGCGGTCGGCGGACCAGATCGAGTACTGCTCCTCGTCGTTGACGACGACCTTCCACTGCTCGGGTGCTTCGCCGGTCATGCCGTTACCTCCGGATGTCGGTGCTTGGGGGGTCCGCCGGGCGGCGGAGGGGTGGAGCCGGTTCGTGGCCGGCGTCGGGGCGGGTGCTGCGACGGGTGGCGAGGCGGGCGTCGAGGCCGTCCAGCCAGACCGGCAGGCTGGGGGTGCGCAGCAGGCCCGTCCCGATGAGCACGCCGGCGAAGCCCTCCTCGATGAGACGGGCGGCATCGTCGGGGGAGCGGATGGCCCCGGCGCTCACCGGGCACCGGGTGCCGCTGCTCAGCACCGCGGGCAGGAGTGACGAGCTCCGTCCGAGGTCGCCCGCGCCGCGCTCGCGGTGGGCGATGTCCTTGTTGTTCACCGCGACCACACACTCCTCGGCGCGTGGCACGCGGCTGATCTCCTCCTCGGTGGTGACCTCGACGAACGGCGTCAGGCCCAGGCGCAGGCCGAGCTCGACCAGGTGGCCCAGGGTGGCGCGCGGCAGCAGCGCGGCGGTCAGCAGGACCGCGGACACGCCGTTCTCCCGGGCCTGGTGCAGTTGGCTGCGGCGGGTGATGAAGTCCTTCTGCAGTACGGGCAGGTCCGTCGCTTCCATGACCTCGCGCAGCAGCTCCGGGGTGCCGCCGAACCACCGCCCGGTCACCACGGAAAGGCAGGGGGCGTCGACGTCCCGGTAGTCGGCGACCAGCCGCGCGGCGGACCTGCCACCGAACAGGTCGTGCCCGGTGGAGTCCTGGCGCTTGAGCTCCATGATCACCGGTCGGCGGGCGTCCAGCAGCGCCTCGATGAACGCGGCCGTCATCCGGGCCCTCCGGCCGCCCCGATGCCGTCCGGCATCCGCCAGCCGTGCCGCACGGTCGTGATCCGGTCGGTGCTCAGCCGTCCGTCGGGGTCCCTGGCCGCGGTGTCCACGTCGATGCCCAGGAACAGGGGGTGGTCCACCACCGCCCGGTATCCCTCCCGGTTGTCGGCCGAGACGCCGCCGGCCAGCAGGAAGGGGCGCGAGAGGCGATCGGCGATCCCGAGGACGGCCTCGCAGTCGGCCGGTTGCCCGGTACTGCCGATCCGGCCGTCCCCGGCCACCGCGTCCAGCAGGAAGAGGTCTGTTCCCGCCCGCTCGTAGGCCGCGATCAGGGACCGCTCCGCGCGGGTGTCCGTGCCGAGGTGCAGCACCTTGACCACGGTGAGGTCCGTGGTGTCCTTCAGGGCACGGACCAGTCCCGGCGGTTGGTAGCCGTGCAGTTGGACCCACGGCACTCGCCCCGTGGCCGTCGCCGCGCGAAGCGCCTCGGCGTCGTTGAGGAAGGTCACGAGGACCGGACGCAGTCGCGCCGTTCGGTGTACGGCGTCCGCGATCAGGGTGAGTTGACGGAACGTCAGTTCGGCATGGCCCCCTGGAACGCCGTGCCACAGGCCGACGAGGTCGGCTCCGGCCCGGTCGAGCGATGTCACGTCCTCGGCCGAGGCGGCTCCGCAGATCTTGACCAGCATCAGGCGTCACAGCCCCAACATGGCGGCGACGCGGTTGCGTTGGATCTCCGACGTGCCCGAGTAGATCGGGCCGGCGACCGCGTCGCGCAAGTCCTTCTCCAGCCCGTACTCGGCCAGGTAGCCGCTGCCGCCGAAGATCTGCACGGCGGCCAGCGCGGAGGAGAGGTTGCTCTCGCTGGCGAGGAGCTTGCTGACGGCGATGTCCCTCGTGACGTTCTCGCCCGCTGTCAGCCGGACCGCCGTGTCGTAGAGCCACTTCCGCGCGGTGTCCAGGCCGATGCTCATCTCCACGAGCTTGTGGGAGATCGACTGGTACGAGCCGATCGGACTGCCGAACTGGACGCGTTCCTTGGCGTACTCGACGCAGCGGTCGAGTCGGTACCGCATCTGCCCGGTGCTGATGACGAAGGAGCAGAGGATCTCCCACTTCATCACGTGGTCCAGGACCAGGAACCCGGATCCGACCCGGCCGATCACGGCGGTCGCGGGGATCCTGCAGTCGTCGAAGTGCAGTTCGCTCAGCGGTGCGGTCCGCAGCCCCATGGTGGCGACGGGCGGCCCGATGACGAGGCCCGGGGTGTCCCGCTCCACGACGAAGGCGGTGATGCTGAGCGGGCCGCTGCTCGGGTGGGTGCGCGCGTACACCACGAACACGTCGGCCACCGGGCCGTTGGTGATGAAGGACTTGCCGCCCCGCAGGACGAAGCCGTCGCCCTCGCGGGTGGCCGTGGTCCTCATCGCGAGCGCGTCGGAGCCGCTCTCGGTCTCGCTGATCGCGTGCGCCCCGATCGTTTCTCCCGAGCAGATCCCCGGCAGGTGGCGCGCCTTGAGTTCCGGCGAGCCGAACCGTTGCAGTGGGACTCCGGCGCCGACCAGGTGGGTGGCGACCGAGAAGTTCAGCCCGCCGTCACGGCATCCGGTGCCGAGTCGTTCGAGTACGTGCATGGTGGTGAGCAGGTCCTGGCCCAGCCCGCCCCACTGCTCGTCGAACGGCAGGCGGAGGATTCCGGACCTCTGGATCAGCTTCCACTTGTCCCACGGGAAGGCTCCTTCGGCGTCCCCTTCGAGGTGGCCGGAGCTGAGCTCGTCGCACCACTGGGCGATCCCCTCGCCCAGGGCGATCTGGTCGGCGTTCCACCTGATCATCTGTCAGTCCTGTCAGTATTCGGAGAAGTCGGCCGAGTCCAGGTTGTGGCGTTCGTCGCCGCGCAACGCGGGCGAGAACACGCACACCAGCCGGAGGTCCTCGTCCGGGCTCGCGATCAGGAAGTGGGCGTCGTTCTGGTCGAGGGCGTACAGGGTGCCCGGTTCGAGCGGGTGGGACGTGCCGTCGGTGTCCATGACCTGGCCCTTTCCCCCGATGCAGTAGCACGCCTCCAGGTGGTGGCGGTACTCCAGCCGCGACCTGGTGCCGGCGCGGACGGTGGTGTCCGTCATCGTGTAGCCCAGGCCGTCGGATTCGAGAAGGAACCTGCGGCTGAGCCCGTTGCCCCAGTCCACGGTCTTCACCTCGGCAAGGTGTCGGACGATCATCGGGTGTGCCTCCTAGCGGCTTGTTGAATACGGTGAAACGGTCTGCACGAAGGTGCGGAACTCCTCGACCACGTCGGCCCCTTCGGCGAGGGCGTGCTCGATTCGGGCGACCCCGGCGCTGCCCACGACCGCGGCGTCGGCGCCGAGGCCGTGCAGCAGGTCGATGTCCGCCCTGGAGCGGACGCCGAACCCGACGGCGATCGGTACGGCGGTCCTCGTCCGCAGTGCGGTCAGCGTGGCGGCCAGCTTCTGGTGGTCGGCCGTGAGCCCGCCGCCGCTGCGGCCGTAGTGGGCCACCAGATACAGGTACGCGGTGGCGCACTCGGCGGCGGCGGCCTTCACCTCGGGCGCCGACGCGGCATAGCAGGTGGCGACCAGGGGCAGCCCCGCCTCCCGCACCGCTTCGAGGCAGTCGGCCCGTAGTCGCGGCGGCAGGCCGTGGACCAGCAGCCCGTGGACGCCGGCGTCGGCGACCCGCCGGACGAAGCCCGGTACGGTCAGGTCCCTGACCGTGTGGCTCCAGTCGGCCAGCAGTGCCACCCGCAGGTGGCGCAGCCGGGGCAGGACCCCGCCGAGGAAGTCGAGCACCTCGTCGAGTCCGACGCCGTCGGCCAGGGCCCGCTGTGCCGATCGGCGGATGACGGGCCCGTCGGTGACCGAGTTCGGAAAGGGAACCGCCAGCTCCAGGCAGTCCACCTGGCAGTCGTCGAGCATCCGCATGACGTCGGCCAGGACGGGCAGCGGTGGATCTCCGGCGTTGAGGAACACCGCCAGGCCGGGCCGGTCCGGTGGCCGGCGGGCGAAGAACCCACTCACCGCGCACGCGCCGGTCGGGCGCGGAGGCGGTCGACGAGGTCCCGGGCGGCGCCGCTGCGGAGGGCGTCTTCGGCTGCCCGGATCGCTTCCGGCCACCCGTCGATCAGCCCGCTCGCGACGGCCAGTGCGGCGGCGTTCAGGCAGACGGTCCGCGTGGCGAGCGCCTTGCCCGCTCCGGAGAGCACACCGAGGAAGTGGTCGACCACGTCCTCCCCTTCCGCGGCCGGCCGTAGTTCGGCGATCGTGCCGGTCGCGGTCGCGGTCGCGGTCGCGGTCGCGGTCGTGGCCCCGGGGCCGGAGCCGACAGCCTCGGCCGGCAGCCGGATCGCGTCGGTGCCGTCATTGGTGAGGACGAGGTTGTCGACGGAGCCGACGAGCTCGTCGATTCCCAGCTCGTTGGAGCACAGCCAGATCCTCCGGTCGGCGACGGTGGCGGCGACCTGGCCCAGCGCCGGCAGCATCGAACGGTCCGAGACGCCGACGAGCTGGGCGGAGACCGGCATCGCGGCCAGGAAGGGGCCGACGGAGTTGATGAACCCGCCGATCATCCGCAGGTCCATCGGCACGATGCTCCGGGCCAGCAGCGCCACCTCCCGCGGGTAGACGAAGTTCCCCGGGAAGGCGATGCCGAAGCGTTCCAGCTGGGCCTCGGTCCGCTCGTACGAGGCGGTCCTTCCGATGCCGAGACGGTCGAGCAGGTCATGGGAGCCGCAGGTGCTCGTGTAGGCGCGGGATCCCGTCTTGACGACGCGGACGCCCAGGGCCGCGGCGAGGAGGGCCGCCGCGGTGGAGATGTTGAACGTGGCCGGCCCGCCTCCGGTGCCGACGATGTTGGCCGTGCCGTCCAGCCGCGCGGTGACGGCCGGCCGTCGCTCGTCCAGCGAGCGGAGCATCGCGACCAGTGTGTCTCGATCGGGCATCCGGGTGGACAGCGAGGACAGCAGCGCCACCGACTCGCCGGGCCGGAGGGCGCCGTCACGCAGCTGGTCCCAGAAGGACCCCCACAGCTCCTGGTCGACGGCGCGGTCCCGGCGGATCAGCGCCCGCAGCACCTCGTGCATGACTAGGGGGCGTCCGTCCGGTGCGGCTGGGCCTGGTCGATGAACCTGCTGATCGATCCGACGGAGCGGAAGCTGTCCGGGTCCAGGTCGAACTCCTCGACGCGCACGTCGAAGCGGTCCTCCAGCCAGGCGATCGTCTTGAGCAGACCGAGGCTGTCGATGACCCCGCCGTCCACGAGATCGTAGTCGGAGTCCAGCTCGTCCGCGCCGACGTCGGGCAGGAACTCCTCGATGATGAACTGGGTGACTACCGCGGCGTGGTTCACGGGGCCGTTCCTTCGGTGGGCTGGGACGGGGAGCAGGCGCGCTCGACGGGCGCGCGGTCGATCTTTCCGGTGGACGTCCTGGGCAGCGGGTCGTCCACGATCCGCAGGGTCGAGGGGACGGCGGTGAGCGGGAGGCGTTGTGCGCAGTGCCGGCGCAGCGCCAGCGAGTTCAGCCGGCTGTCCGGGGCGCGGCGGACCACGCTCCGCAGCAGGCGGCCGGCCACCGGGTCGGGCACGGCCACCACGGCCGCCTCGACGACCTCGGGATGGTCGAGCAGCACCTGCTCGACCTCGTGGGTGTTGACCCGGGTGCCGCGGACCTTGACCTGGTGGTCGTTCCGGCCTTCCAGGGTGATGCGGCCGTCCCCGTCCCGCCGGACGAGGTCGCCGCTGCGGAAGTAGCGCCGCGTCTCCCCGTCGTGGTGGTGGGTCGCGAACCTGTCCGTGTCCTGGGTCCGGTCCAGGTAGCCGTCGGTCTGGAAGGGCGTCGCGACGTGGAGTTCGCCGGTGCCCGGCCCGGTCACGATCCCGCCGTCGGCGCCGACGATCAGCGCGTGGACGCCGGGCAGCGGACGCCCGATCGGTACCGGGCCGTCCGCCGGCTCGGTGCCGTCGACCTCGTGCAGGAAGCTGTCGTTGGTCTCGGTGCAGCCGTAGACGTTGTGGAGCCGCGCGCCGGGGAACAGGCGCGGAAGCTCGGCCAGGCAGCGGGCGGGCAGGCTGTCACCGGTGAAGACGACGTGCTCGACGGTGTCGAGCCGTCGGCCGCCGCGCACGGTCCCGTCGACCAGCAGCTGGTAGAACATCGGTACCGCCTGTACGAGTTGTACCTCGTGACGGGACAGCAGGTCCAGCAGGTGGCCCGGGTGGGTGGCTCGGGCCGGATCGACCAGGACGACGCGGCCGCCGTGCTTGAGCGTGGTCCAGACGTCCAGCAGGCACAGGTCGAAGGTGAGCGGGGCGTAGTTGAGGACCGTCGTCCCCCGGCGGATGCCGAACCGCTCGCCGGCCCAGGTGGTGAAGCGGTCCACCGCCCCCGTGCTCAGGGGCACGATCTTCGGCCGCCCGGTGGAACCGGAGGTGGTGAACATGAAGGATATGTCGGCGGGTTGGGTGGCGTGCGGCGCCCTCGGCTCCGCCCGCCGGCCGGAGGTCTCCGGCCCGGGGGCCGGGAGGCCCTCCGGCGACAGGACGTGCCGGATTCCGGCCCGCTCGGCCGACGCGTGGGAGGTGGCCCCCTTCGGCGTGGGCGCCGGCAGCAGCAGGAAGCGCCGTCCTTCCAGCAGGCAGGCGAGCACGAGGGCGATCGTCGAGGGCGACTTGGCGGCCGGGATGCCGATCGGCTCGTCCTCGTCCGGGACGAGCCGGGCGATCCGCGGGCGCTCCCGCTCGGCCAGCCGGTGGAGTTCGCGGTAGGTCGTCTCCTCCCCGTGCCACACCAGGGCCGGATCGCCGGGGTGGTCGGCGGCGTGCGAGACGAATGAACCCACCAGGCTCTGCTGCTGCGTCATGACTTCTCCGAGTTCATGCAACAGGGTGGGATCCATGGACAACGGATGAGTTCATGCAACGGGTTCACCGATCTTTTTCGGAACAATGAAGGGCCGACACGAAAGGGGCCCGTCCGGCCGCCTTCCCGGCGAAAGAAGAATTATCACGTGGTTCCCGTCCACGGAAGTGGTGTGCCCGATCGGCACCATGACAGCACGTCAAGACCGGTCTCGCGGCCGGATGTGCGGATGTTAGCGGTCGGGCGTATTCAATCTACATAAGGATTACCGGGGTCTGGCGTAAAGATTGTCCTGATGCCTCCGACCCTCTTCCGCGTCTTGCGGAGTGAGACGGGAGCTGCCTACTATCCGCCGTACTGTTCGCGAACCAGCGAATCGGCGAGGGGATTTCCGGGATGCTTATGCGGTCCCGATCGCCGTGAAAGGTGCATCCGTCATGCCTGGCTCCGATCGGAGCGCGTACGCTCCGACCCCGTTGTCCTTCGCCCAGCAACGGCTGTGGTTCCTCGACCGGCTGCGGCCGGGCCGGCCGGACCACAACGTCCCGACCGCGGTCCGCCTGCGTGGCCGGCTGGACCAGGAGGCGCTCGTCCGGGCGCTGACCGAAGTCGTGCGGCGCCACGAGGTGTTGCGCGGCAGGATCGTCGACTCGGAGGACGGCCCGTGCCACGCCACGGAGCCGGTCGAGACCTTCATGCCGACGGTCACCGATCTGACCCACGACCCGGCGGAGCGGGCCTGGCAGCGGGCCCGGGAGCTGGTGGTCGCCGACCTGGCGACCCCCTTCGACCTCGGGACCGCTCCGATGCTGCGGGCCCGACTGGTCCGTGTCGCGACCGACGACCACCTGCTGGTCCTGGTGATCCATCACATCGCCTGTGACGGCTGGTCGCTGCCGGTGCTGTGGCAGGAGTTCTCCGCCGCGTACGGCGCCGCCGTCGACGGCGGGCCGATCGCCCTGCCGGACCTTCCCGTCCAGTACGCCGACTTCGCGGCCTGGCAGCGGGGCCACCTGGCCGGAACGACACTGCAAGGACAACTCGCCTACTGGCGGGAGCACTTGTCCGATCTGACCCCGTCGGCCCTCCCGACGGACCGGCCGCGCCCCGCGGTGTGGTCGGGCCGGGGCGATCAGATCGGGATCGAGATCCCCGCGGACCTCGCCGGCCGGATCCGCGCACTGGGGCGCACCCACGAGGTGACGCCGTTCATGACGCTGCTGGCCGCCTTCCAGGTCCTGCTCGCGCGCTGCACGGGGCAGGACGACGTGACGGTGGGCACCCCGATCTCCGGGCGGACCCGGATCGAGGTGGAGCCGCTGGTCGGCTTCTTCGTCAACACGCTCGTCCTGCGCACCGACCTGTCGGGCGACCCCGGCTTCACCGAGGTGCTCGCCCGGGTGCGGCGGTGCGCGGTGGACGCCTACGCGCACCAGGACGTCCCGTTCGAGCGGTTGGTGCAGGAGCTGCGGCCCGAACGCGATCTCGGCCAACACCCCCTGTTCACCGTCATGTTCCAGCTGGAGGATCCGCCCTCGCTCCCGTCCGGCCTGCCGGGCCTGGAGGTGAGCGACCATCGGATATCGAACGAGGTGGCGAAGTTCGACATCGAGGTCTCCCTGGAGGACCTCGGCGACCGCCTCTCCGGTGTGATCCGCTACGCCGCCGACCTCTTCGAGCGTGACACGGTGCGGCAGCTCGCCGAGGGCTTCACGGCGCTGCTCGACCATCTCGTCGGCGCTCCCGAACGGCCGATCTCGGCCTGGGGGACCCCTCCCGGCCTCCGGGTGAGCCCCGCCGCTCCGGCCGCTCCCACTCCGCACCCCGCCGGCCCGCCGCCCGATGCCGACCAGGCCGGCGCTCCCGCCGCCGGGACCGAGACCGAGACCGAACTCCTCGTGCTGGAGACCTGGGCCGAGGTGCTCGGAGTCACCCCGGACGGCGTGCACAGCGACTTCTTCGAGCTGGGCGGCCATTCGCTCCTCGCCTCGAAGGTCATGTCCCGACTCGGCCGGGCACTCGACCTCGAACTGCCGGTCGTCCTGCTCTTCTACCACCCCACTGTCGCCGAACTCGCCGACGGCATCGACGCGGTGCTGCTGGCCGACCTCGGCGCCGCCGAGGCGGAACCGCTCCCCGCCGGAAAGGCCCGTCACCCGTGAAGGAACAGCCCAGTCCCCCCGAGCCCAGTCGCCCCGTGCCCGGCCGACCGACCGGCTCCACGCCGGCCGGCGCGCGGGCCCTGCTCGATCAACGCGTCCGCGCGGCCCGCAACAGGGCCGCCGAGGGCGATCCGGAGGCCGCGATCCCACCCGGCCCGGAGGGTGAGCGGGTGACGTCGTTCACCCAGGAACGCATGTGGCTGGTCGAGCGGCTGTCCGACGGCCCGGCGATGTACAACGTCCACGAGGTCTTCCGGCTGCGCGGCCCGCTGGACGTGGCCGCCCTCGGCCACAGCCTCACCGAGCTGGTGCGGCGCCACGAAGTGCTGCGGACCGCCTTCCCCGAGAAGGACGGGCGCCCCGTTCCCTCGGTCGAGCCGCCCCGGCCGGTCGACCTGCCCGTCACGGACCTCCGGACCGAGCCCGCGGAACGCCGGACGCGGCTGGCCCTCGACCTCGTCCACTCCGAGATCCTGCGCCCGTTCGACCTGGCCGCCGCCCCGCTGCTGCGTGCCTCGCTGCTGCGCGTCGACGAGGACGAACACGTCCTGGTGGTGGTCGTCCACCACATCGCCGTCGACGGCTGGTCGATGCCGCTGCTGTGGGACGACCTGTCGGCGATGTACCGGAGCCGGCTGGAAGGCCGCGAGCACGGGCTGCCGCCCTCCCGGATCCAGTACGCGGACTTCGCCCACTGGCAGCGGGCCCGGATCTCCGGCGACCGCCTGCATAGTCAACTCGACTACTGGCGAGCGCAGTTGTCCGGGATCTCGGCGCTGGACCTGCCCACCGACCGGCCGCGCGGACCGGTCCGCACGGGCCGGGGCGAGCGGATCACCTTCACGGTGCCCGAGAAACTGGCCGAGCGGTTGCGGCTGCTGGGCCGACAGCACGGCGCGACGATGTTCATGACGCTGCTCGCCGGGTTCCAGGCCCTGCTCGCCCGCTACAGCGGGCAGTCCGACGTGGCGGTCGGCACACCGGTCGCGGGCCGCGGCCGCCCTGAACTCGACCAGCTGGTGGGCTCGTTCATCAACACCGTGGTCCTGCGCACCGACCTCGCGGACGACCCGGGCTTCGCCGAACTGCTCGACCGGGTCCGCCGGACCGCCCTGGACGCCTACGCACACCAGGACGTGCCGTTCGAGCGGCTGGTGCAGGAGCTGCGGCCGGCCCGCGGCCTCGACCGCAATCCGCTGTTCCAGGTGATGGTCGCCGGCCTGTCCGACCCGGCCGCCTCCCTCCGGCTGGTGGGGACGGAGGTGGAACAGCTGGAGGTCGACAACGGCACGGCCAAGGTCGACCTCAGCCTGGTGATAGCCGACCGGCCGAGCGGCACGGCCGGGGCCGCCGGCACGACCGGGACCGTGGCCTTCGACACCGGTCTGTTCGACCGCGCGAGCGTCGAGCGCCTGGTCGGCCACTACCTCCGGCTGCTGGACGCCGCGGCCGACGACCCCGACCGTCCCGTCTCGCGCCTGGACCTGCTCACCGAGGCCGAGCGCGAGGCGCTGCTGGTGGCCGCCAACGCCACCGACGAACCCTTCCCCACCGACGTCTGCGTGCACGAGCTGGTCGAGGAGCGGGCCCGGCTGACCCCCGACGCGGTGGCGGTCCGCTGCGGGACCGAGCGGCTGACCTACCGGGAACTCGACCGACGGGCCAACCGCCTGGCCCGACACCTGCGAGCCAGGGGCGCGCGACCGGAACGCCTGGTCGGCGTCTGCCTGCCGCGCTCGGCGGACCTGGTGGTGGCCCTGCTGGCCGTCCTCAAGTCGGGCGCCGCCTACCTGCCGCTGGACCCGGACCTCCCGGCCCAGCGCATGTCGTTCATGCTCGCCGACGCCGACGTGCCGCTGCTGCTCACCCGGCGCTCCCTGGCCGACCGGCTGCCGCGACACGGTGCCGAGACGGTGTGGCTGGACGCCGACGCCCCGCTCGTCGAGGCCCTGCCCGAGGACGGGCTGCCGCCGCTCGCGACGCCCGCCAACCTGGCGTACTCGATCTACACCTCCGGTTCGACCGGCCGTCCCAAGGCCGTTCTGGTCCCGCACGAGGGCGTGGTCAACTACCTGGTGGTCCGCGGCCGGCAGCTGGACCTCGGCGGGGCCGACGTCGTCGCCTCGGTGGCCTCGATCTCCTTCGACGTCATCGTCCCCCAGGTGCTCATGCCGCTGGCCTGGGGCGCCGGCGTGGTGATCGCCCCGTCAGAGGTCGCGGTCGACGGCCCGCGCCTGACGGAGATGATGCGCGAGTTCGGCGTCACCACGCTGATGGCCACCCCGGCCACCTGGCTCCTGCTGCTGGACGGCGGCTGGCAGGGCGGCCGGTTCCAGGCGATCTGCGTGGGCGAACCGCTCCAGCCCGCCCTGGCGCGGCGGCTGCTCGACCGGGTCTCCACGCTGTGGAACGGCTACGGTCCCACCGAGGCGTCCGTCGGCTGTGTCACCCGGCGGGTGGACGCCGACCGGGACCTGGCCCGGCCGGGAGGGTCCGTGCCGATCGGCCGGCCGCTCGGCAACCTCCGGATCTACCTGCTGGACCCGGCCGGCGCCCCGGTGCCCGTCGGCGTCCCGGGGGAGATCCACATCGGTGGGGTCGGCGTCACCCGCGGGTACGCCAACCGGCCGGGGCTGACCGCCGAGCGCTTCGTGCCCGACCCGTTCGGCGCGGCCGGCGGCCGGCTGTACCGGACCGGCGACCTGGCCCGGTACCTGCCGGACGGCAGCCTGGTCTTCCTCGGCCGCACCGACGAGCAGGTGAAGATCAGGGGGTACCGCATCGAGCTGGGCGAGATCGAGGCCGCGCTGTGCGCGCAGCCCGGTGTCGCCAGGGCCGCGGTGACGGTGCGGGGCGGCGGGACGGACGCCGAACTGGCCGGCTACCTGGTGTGGCAGGACCGGCCCGGTGACCTGGCTGCCGTGCGCCGCTCGCTGCGCGAGACCCTGCCCGAGTTCATGGTGCCCGCGACGCTGACCGCGCTCGACCGGATCCCGCTGACCACGAACGGCAAGGTGGACCGCGCGGCCCTGCCCGCGCCCGCCCGCCACGGCCACGAGTCCGGTGCGCTCCTGCCGCGGGACCTGCCGGAACTCCTGATGACCAGGATCTGGGAGCGGGTGCTGGGCACCCCGCGGGTCGGCGTCCGGGACGACTTCTTCGCCCTGGGCGGGCACTCCCTCAGGGCGGTCGAGCTGGTGGAGGCGATCCGGCGGGAGTGGGGGGTCACCGTGCCGCTCAACACGGTGTTCCGCCACCCCACCGTCGAGGGGCTGTGCGCGGAACTGCCCGACGCGTCGCGGGCCCTGCGCCGGCTCGTGGTTCCGCTGGCCGAGGGGGATCGCCGCCGGGCGCCGCTGGTCCTGGTGCACCCGCAGAGCGGGGACGTGTGCTCCTTCCTGCACCTGGCCGGACGGCTGACCGAGCACTCCGCCGAATCCCCTGGGGGCGCCCGGCCCGTCCACGGCCTGGAAGCCGTCGGCTACAACACCGACGAGCCGCCCCTGGCCACCGTCGAGGAGCAGGCGCGGCGCTACCTGCGGGAGCTGCGGTCCGAACTGCCCGACGGCCCGTACCTGCTGGCCGGCTGGTCCTTCGGCGGGCTGGTCGCCTTCGAGATGGCCCGCCTGCTGGAGGAGCAGGGGAACCCCCCGGGATTCCTCGGGATCATCGACGTCGGAGCGCCCGCGTCCGGCGATGGAGCCGCCGCTGGGTCGGGCGGGGACCTCCACGAGCCCGACGAACAGGAAGCCCTCTCCCTGCTGCTCCACGAGGCGCACGCCCGTGAGGGCCTTCCCGAACGGGGTCGCAACGAACAACTGCGGCGCATGGCACGGGTGTTCACCGCCAACGGCGCCGCCGCCCGGCGCTACCGGTCGACGGCACGGGTGAGGACGCCGATCCACCTGTTCACGAGCGCCGAGACCCACCCCGAACTCGCCGGCCCGGTCGTGGTCCCTGCCCGGTGGCGGGACCGCACCCAGGGGGACCTGAGCGTGGTCGAGGTCCCGGGCAACCACCACGACATGCTGTCGCCACCGCACGTCGCGTCCTTCGCCGACGCGCTGTCGGCCGTTCTGGAGGAGCTCGGATGAGCGACGGACACGAGTTGCCGCTGTCGTCGGCGCAGTCCGGCATCTGGTTCGCCCACCACCTGCGCCCCGGCAGCCCCGCCTACAACACCGGTGAGTACGTGGACATCCCCGGGCCGATCGACCCTGAGCTGTTCGAGGCGGCCGTGCGGCAGGTGGTGGACGAGACCGAGTCCCTGCGCGTCCGCCTCACCGACGGTGCCGAGGGTCCCCGGCAGGTCGTCACCGCGTCGCCCGACTGGTCGATGTGCCACGTCGACCTCACGTCGACACCGGATCCGCTGCGGGCAGCCCGGCGCTGGATGCGGGCAGACCTGTCCACACCGGTCGTACTCACCCGGGACCCGCTGTTCCGCCAGGCCCTGTTCACCATCGCGCCGAACCGCTTCCTCTGGTACCAGCGCGTCCACCACATCGTGGTCGACGGCTTCAGCATGTCGCTCATCGCGCGCCGCGTCGCCAAGACCTACACCGGACTGGTCCGGGGCAGGGCCGGCACAGGGCCGGCCTTCGGGCCGCTGAGCCTGCTGCTGGAGCACGACGCCGCCTACCACGCCTCCGAACAGCCCGGACGGGACCGGGAGTTCTGGGCGGACCGGCTCGCCGGAAGGCCGGATCCCGTCAGCCTCGCCAGCCGCTCGGCGCCCGCCTCGGACGGCTTCCTGCGCCGTACCGGCAGCCTCGACGCGCCCACCCTGGCCGCGCTGCGGCGGGCCGCGCGACCCGCCGGGGCGAGCTGGCCCGCCGCCTTCACCGCGACGGTCGCCGCGTACCTCCACCGCCTCAGCGGCGAACGGGACATCGTGCTCAGCATGCCGGTGACCGGGCGCACCGGCTCCGCCGCGCCGGCCGTGCCCGGCATGGTGGCGAACGTGGTGCCGCTGCGGCTGCGCGTCCACCCCGAACAGGGTCTGTCCGCACTCGTGCGACAGGTGGCCGAGGAGGTCGCCGCCCTGCGCCGGCACCAGCGCCACCGCAGCGAGGACCTGCGCAGGGAACTGGATCCGGCCCGCTCGGAGCGGGTCCTGTTCGGGCCCGTCGTCAACATCATGTCCTTCTACTACCACCTGGACTTCGCGGGCGTCCGGGCCACCGTGCACAACCTGTCCAACGGGCCGGTCGAGGACCTCTCCTTCTCCGTCTACGACCGCTCCGACGGCACCGAGCCCCGGCTCGACGTCGACGCGAACCCCGCGCTCTACTCCGAGGCCGAACTCACCGCCCACCAGCAGCGGTTCCTCCGCTTCCTGGACGAGGTGGCCTCCGCCGACCCGGACCGGCCGATCGTCCGGCCCGATCTCCTCACCCCCGAGGAACGGCACAGGACCGTCGTGGCCGCCAACCGCACCGCGCGGCCGCTGCCGCACCCGACGGTGCCGTCGGCCTTCGCGGCCGAGGCCGCGCGCACGCCCGACGCGCCCGCCGTGGTGTGCGGGGAAACAACGCTGTCCTACGCGGAGTTGAACGCCCGGGCCAACCGGCTGGCCCACCGGCTCATCACCCTCGGCGTCCGCTGCGACAGCACGGTGGCCGTGCTCATGGAACGCTCCGTCGACGTGGTGGTGTCGGTCCTGGCGATCAGCAAGGCCGGCGGCGCCTACGTGCCG
Organism: Kitasatospora sp. NPDC096077; assembly: GCF_040303245.1. NCBI lineage: Bacteria > Bacillati > Actinomycetota > Actinomycetes > Kitasatosporales > Streptomycetaceae > Kitasatospora > Kitasatospora sp. NPDC096077. Next base: position 95,357 of record NZ_JBEOSV010000029.1, read on the forward strand.
CTGGACACCCGGGCCCCGACGGCCCGCCTGCGCCGCGTCCTGGACGACACCGGGGCGGCGGTGCTGCTCACCCACCAGGCGACCCGGGACCACGCGCCGTCCCCCGGCACACCGGGTGTCGTCGTCGACGCCGACCCCGGCCTCGCCGACCAGCCGGCCACCGACCCCGTCGTACCGCTGCGCCCGGACCACCTGGCCTGCGTCCTGTACACCTCGGGGTCCACGGGCACGCCGAAGGGGGTGGCCCTGAGCCACCGCAACGTCATCAGCCTGACCGCGCAGCACTACTGGCGTGAGGAGGACGGCCCGCGGGTCCTCGCGCACTCCCCGCACGCCTTCGACGCGTCCACCTACGAATGGTGGGTGCCGCTGCTCAACGGCGGCCGGGTGGTCGTGGCCCCGCCCGGCGAGCTGGCGCTCGCGGACCTCCACCGGCTCATCGTCGACCACCGGGTCGGCGCGCTCTGGTTGACGGCCGGGCTGTTCCGGGTGTTCGCCGAGGAGTCCCCCGGCACGCTGGCCGGGGTCGGCCAGGTGTGGACCGGCGGCGACATCGTGCCGGCCGACACGGTACGGCGCGTCCTGGCCCGATGCCCGGACTCCGTGGTGGTCGCCGGGTACGGTCCGACCGAGGCCACCACGTTCACCACGCGCCGGGTGCTCCGCCCCGGCCAGGCCGTGCCCGACGTCGTCCCCCTCGGACGGCCGGTGGACAACCGGCGGGTGTACGTCCTGGACGAGGCGCTGTCGCCGGTGCCGCCGGGAGTGGCCGGCGTGCTGTACGTCGCCGGTCCGGGTGTGGCACGCGGGTACCTGAACGACCCCGGCCGGACGGCCTCCCAGTTCGTGCCGTGCCCGTTCGGCGAACCGGGGGAGCGGATGTACCGCACGGGCGACGTGGTCCGCTGGAACGCCGAGGGGGAGCTGGAGTTCCTCGGCCGTGCGGACGAGCAGGTCAAACTCCACGGCTTCCGGATCGAACTGGGCGAGATCGAGGCGGTCCTGGCCGGGCACCCCGCCGTCGCCCAGGCGACCGTGGTCGCCGGCCCGGGCGCCTCGCCCGGCAGGCGCCTGATCGGCTACGTCGTCCCGGCCGCGGGCCGGGCACTCGACCCGGCCTCGGTGCGGGAGCACGCCGCCGCGGCGCTGCCGGACTACATGGTGCCCTCGGCGATCGTCACGCTCGACGCCTTCCCCCTGACGCCCCGAGGGAAGATCGACCGGGCCGCGCTGCCCGTACCGGACCTCGCACCGGCACCGGCACCGGCCGGGCCCGGCCCGCGCACCCCGGTGGAGCAGGCGGTGTGCGCGCTGTTCGCCGAGGTGCTCGGCCGGACCGACGTGGGCGTCGACGCCGACTTCTTCGCGCTGGGCGGCAACTCCCTGCTCGCGACCCGGCTGGTCAACCGGGTGCGGGCGCGGTTCGGCCGTGAGATCACCCTCGGAGCCCTGTTCCAGGCACCCACGCCGGCGCGCCTGGCCGAAGCGATCGAGGACGCCCCGGACGCCGCGGCCGCACCGGTCCTCTCACCCCGTACCCGACTCTGAGCCCCTGACGGCGATCACAGGAAGCACCTTCGGCATGGTCCACAGCCCTTCCCAACCCGACGAAACCCCGGCACCGCCCGCGACACCGGAAGTCCCGACGGCCCCGGCACCGGGGGTGTCCCAGGTCCGCCGGTACTACCGGCTCGTCGACGCCGGCGACGTGCCCGCACTGGTCGCCCTGTTCACCCCGGACGCCCGCTACCACCGCCCCGGATACCCGCCCATGGTCGGGCACGCCGAGCTGGAACGCTTCTACCGCGACCAGCGGGTGATCCGCTCCGGTGTGCACACCCTGGCCACCGTGGTCACGACCGACGACGAGGTGGCGGTGCACGGCCTGTTCCGCGGCGTGCTGCACGACGGCGGCGAGGTCGAGCTGCGGTTCGCGGACTTCTTCCGGATGACGCCGCAGGGCCGCATCGCCGCGCGGGACACCTTCTTCCACGTGCCGGCGGTCTGAGGCGCGGCCACAGCAGCACCGGCGGCGACCGCCCCCGCGGTCGCGCGCTCAACCCCGACGGGGACACTTCAGCACAGGAAAGCGGGAAGCAGTTGACCAAGACGGTCCTCACCTCCGACATCCCGGCGTTCGTCGGCACCGGACGGCCACGGTTCGAAGCCCGGGCGATCCACGAGCTGGTCGCCGAACAGGCGGAGCGGGCCCCGCACGCGCCCGCCGTCACCTGTGACGGACGGACCCTGACCTACCAGCAGCTCAACGACCGCGCCAACCGGCTCGCCGGGCGACTGCGGGCGGCCGGACTGGCGCAGGAGGACGTCGTCGGCGTGCTGGTGCCCCGGTCGCCGGAGCTGATCGTCGCCCTGCTCGCCGTCCTCATCGCGGGCGGCGCCTACCTCGGACTCGAACCGGACGACCCGGCCGCCCGCCACGCGCTGCTGCTCGACGACGCCGGCGCGGGCATGGTGATCACCGAGGAGGCCCGGCGGGGGCGGCTGCCCGGCAGCGTCGTCACGGTGACGGAGGGCAGCCCGGCGCAGGAGCCGGCCACCGGGCCGGCGGCACCGGTCCGCCCCGGCGACCCGGACCGGCTCGCCTACGTCAGCTACACCTCCGGCTCCACCGGCGAGCCCAAGGGCGTCGGCGTGCCCCACCGGGCGATCGACCGGCTCGTCCGGGGCGCGGACTGGGTGGACGTCCGGGCCGAGGACGTCTTCTTCCACCTCGCGCCGGTCGCGTTCGACGCGTCCACGTTCGAGATCTGGGCCCCCCTGGTCAACGGCTGCCGACTGGTCCTCTTCCCTCCGGTCGCCATCACACTGGAGCACGTGGCGAGCGTCGTCCGGGCCGAGAGCGTGACGGTCCTGCTGCTGACCACCGGGCTCCTCCACCAGATGGTGAGCTCCCACCCGGAGGCGTTCGCCGACGTGCGGCACGTCCTCACCGGAGGCGACGTGGCCTCCCCGGGCCACGTCCAGCACCTGCTGGCCCGCCACCCGCAACTGCTCTTCACCAACGGCTACGGACCGACCGAGAACACCACGTACACGACCTGTTGGACCAGCAGCACCCTCCCGGAGCTGCGGAGCGTGCCGATCGGCCGCCCGATCAGCGGTACCAGGGTCGCCGTGCTCGACGACGGGCTCAGGCCGGTGCCCGTCGGCGAGTGCGGGGAGCTGTACGTGGCCGGGGCGGGCCTGGCCCGCGGCTACCTGGGCCGCCCGGCCGCGACCGCCGAACGGTTCCTGCCCGATCCGTTCGGCACCGAGCCGGGGGCCCGGATGTACCGGACCGGCGACCTCGTGCGCTGGCTGCCGGACGGCACCCTGGAGTTCGTCGGACGCGCGGACGACCAGGTCAAGGTCCAGGGCTACCGCGCCGAACCGCGCGCCGTCGAGGTCGAGTTGGAACGGCTCCCCGGTGTGCGGCAGGCGGTCGTGCTGCCGCAGCCCGATCCGGCGGGCGGCACCCGGCTGCTGGCCTACGTCGTGCCCGCGGAATCCGGACCGGAGAGCAACGCCGACCTCGGCCGGCGGCTGCGCCACGAACTACGGGACAGGCTGCCGGACTACCTGATCCCCTGGGCGATCCTCGTCCGTCCCGAGCTGCCGGTGAACCGCAACGGCAAGATCGACCGCCGGGCCCTGCCCACCGCCACCCGGGTACCGCGCAACGTGCCCAACGAATTCGTCCCGCCCCGCACCGAGGTGCAGACGCGGCTGGCCGACCTGTGGGGCGACGTCCTCGGCATCGAACCGGTCGGTGTCGACGACGACTTCTTCGACCTCGGCGGACACTCCCTGCTGGCCACCGACCTCCTGGTCGCCACCCAGCGCGAGTTCGACGTGGACCTCCCCGCGCAGACCCTGTACATGTCGCCGACCGTCGCCGAGTTGGCGACGGCCCTCACCGCGCGGATGCGGACGTCGGGCCCGGACGGCCCGACGGACGGCCCGGTCGGGGGCCCGGCCGACGCGACCGGGGTTCGGACCGACGCGACCGGGGTTCGGGCCGACGAGGCGGGGGAGGAGCAGCCCCGATGACGGCGGTTTCCCCGACCACGCGCTGCCCGGTCCTCGCCCCGCAGCCGGTCGACCTGATCGACCCCGACCTCTACCTCGCGGGCGGGGCGCACGAGGCGTGGCGAAGGCTACGCCGCGAATCCCCGGTGAGCTGGCAGCCGGTCGGCGACATCGGCTACTGGTCGATCGTCGGCTACGCCGAGGCCAACCGGGTCCTCCGCGACCACGCTACGTTCACCTCCGAACAAGGCACCCTGCTCAACCTCCTCGGCAAGGGCGACCCCGCCGGCGGCCGCCAGATGGCCGCGACCGACCCGCCCCGGCACGCGCACCTGCGCGGCCCGCTGCAGCAGGCGCTGTCGATCAAGACGGTGGAGAACGACCGGGAGGCCATCCGCCGGACCGTCGTCGAGCTGCTCCGGCCGTTGGCGGACGGCGGCCCGTACGACTTCGCCGCCGCCATGGCCACCCTGCCGATGGCGGTGATCGGCACCATGATGGCGCTTCCGCGACAGGACTGGCCGAGGCTGGTCCGGCTCGCCCACGCCTGCATCGCCGCGGACGACCCGGAGTTCCAGCTCGCCGACGGACCCCGGGCCACCCTCGTGACCGCCCACCGCGAACTGTTCGCCTACTTCCAGGACCTCGTCACCGAGCGTCGACGCGCACCGGGTGACGACCTGGTCAGCGTGCTGCTCATGATGGAACTGGACGGACGCCGACTGTCGCCGGGCGAGATCGTGTCCAACTGCTACAGCCTGCTGCTCGGCGCGACCGTCACCACCGCCCAGCCACCCGTCGCGGCGATGGTCGAACTGGCCGGGACGGGCGTCCTGGACGACTGGGCGGCCCACCCGGAGCTGCTCGGCAGCGGCGTGGAGGAGGCACTGCGATGGGCGTCGCCCACCCAGCACTTCATGCGCCACGCCACTCGCGACGTCGAGGTCCGGGGCGTGCCGATCCCCGCGGGGGACGCGGTCGTCGTCTGGCTGGCGTCGGCCAACCGCGACGAGAGCGTGTTCGCCGACCCGTACACCTTCGACATCCGACGGCGGCCCAACAAGCACATCGCCTTCGGCGTCGGCGCGCACTACTGCATCGGACACACCGTTGCACGGGTGGCCCTGCGGATCCTGTTCGCCGAACTGCTCGGCCGGTTCACCGGGTTCGAGCTCGCCGGTGCGGCGCGGCGGATGCGCTCGAACGTCATCGCGGGCTTCACGCACCTGCCGATCACCGCGCGGACCCGGTAGGAGCCGGCGCCACGGCCGCTGACACCGCGGCTGCCTTCGTTGCCGCCGAACCCGAGAAGAAACCCCCACACGGAAGGTCAACAGTGGACGCTCCGACGGCCCGTACCCGCAACAAGTGGTTCCTGCGCGAGCCGTCGCCGGTGGCACCGGCGCGGCTGTTCTCCCTGCCCTACTCCGGGTGCGGTGCGAGCATGTACCGCCAGTGGCCGTCATCGGTCGACGGCGTCGAGGTCTGCCCCGTGCAGCCGCCCGGCCGGGAGAACCGGATGCGCGAGCCCGCCCACACCACCTACGAGGCGCTGGCCGACGACCTCTGCGAAGCGCTGCGCCCCTACCTGGACCGCCCCTACGCCCTGTTCGGTCACTGCGGGTCCGCGCTGGCGGCGTACGAGACCGCCGTACGGCTGGTCCAGCGGGGCTGCCCCGCCCCGACCCGGCTGTTCGTCTCCTCCGAGGTCGCGCCGCAGGACGGCCCCTACGGCCGCTTCCTCGGCATGAGCGACGACGAGCTGGCCGCCGAACTGCGCGGGCTCGTCGCGGAACTGGGCGGCACCCTGGAACCGAGCCTGCTCGCGCTCTACCTCGGCGTCCTGCGCAACGACGTCGACATGAACAAGCGGTACCACGTCGCCGAGCCGGTCCGGCTGCCGTGCCCGGTCACCGCCATCGGCTGGACCGAGGACACGGGCATCGCGCCGTCCCTGATGGCCGGCTGGTCGGCCTGCGGCGAGACGACCTTCGAGCTCCTGGAAGGGGGCCACTACCGATTCATCGAGGCACCGACGGACCTGCTGGCGCTCCTGGTCGCGGACCTGAGGCCCGCCCGCTGGTCGGCCGGGAGGCCTGACTGCTGATGGGATGGCGTGCCCGCCCAGCGTGTTGGGCGCGAGCTGTCGCCGGGCGGGCACGTGGCGCCACCGCCGCCTGACCGCCGACCGGCTCCGCATCGCCCTGGCCGGCGACCAGCCCGCGGTCGTCCTGGACGTGCGCACCTGCGGCGAACGCGAAGCGGGAGCCGTCGAGGGCTCCCTGCACATCCCCCTGGCCGAACTCCCCGCCCGCCTGGCCGAGATCCCCACCGACCGCCCCGTGGTCGTCCACTGCGCCGGCGGCCGCCGCTCCTCCATCGCCGCCAGCCTGCTCCGCCACCACGGCCACCCCGACGTCTCCGACCTCCTCGGCGGCTACGCCGCCTGGCACACCCTCACCCGCCCCGCCCGCGACTGACCCAGCACCATCCACCCAGGCTTCGGGTCTGCCCGAAGGCAGCGCCACACGCTGTCGTCCTCAGGGCATCACCCCGGCCTCCGCGCCACGTGTCGACCGAGTGTCGTTCACGACGCCGGAGGGGCCGAAAGTACGGCGCTGCGCTACTCCGAGGGCCCGCTCCGCCGTGCGGAACGGGCCCTCGGGTGTCAGGGAATTCTCACCGTGTCACACCGCCCGGGTGAGGGGACGTGCCCGCACGGCCGGGAGTTCGGCGTGTCAGTCGGCGTCGAGGTCGCGCTCGGTCTTTCCGTCGCCGTCGCTCTTCCCGAACCAGTTGTCGCACGGGAAGGTGTAGGTCGTGCCGTGCACCCGGACGGTGGCCTTGTCGAGGTACCAGCCCGCGTGCGCCCCGCTGTTGTCGTGCCCGATCGTGATCTGCTTGGGCGTGCCGACGTTCTGTCCGACCACCCGGAAGAAGTCGACCTTCCCCCTCTCGAAGTTGTTCTCGTCGTTGTCGAGGAAGATCTGGTCGGTGCTTCCATCTGTGCCGCGGATGTAGATGTACACGTTCGCGTCGGTGCCGGCCAAGTCCCGGTCTCCCGTGTACGTGGTGACCTCGTACTCGATCTTGCTCATGAGTGAACTCCTTCTGTCGTCTTTCCTTTGGCATTTCTCTGAGGTTCCCGCCCGCGGTGTATGAAGTGCTGGCGGGCGTACCAGTCCGGACCGGTGGCGAGGGCCGGACGGGCCTCCGGGCTCGTACGTGTGGTGGCCCGACTCCCCGGCACCGGGACCGGTTCGGCCACCCCGGCCGCCGTTGCAGCGGCGACCAGGCGAGGCATCCTCATGTGCCACCTCGGCATCACTCGTCTACGAACAAAAATGAGCGCACACAGAGTGTCACAGCTTGGGGTGGATTGTGGCGACGCAACACTGATGGTGAGGGCGGCGGTCCCGATCCACCGTTGTCGCGCCGATGTTGCGAGTGCCGTAGGCCGGTCCGTCCTGCTTGAGCTGCGGAGATCGTTCCAGGTCTGGACCAAGTGTGTTCGGCTGCGACCGGATTGACGGGGTCGCACGGTCGAGGCCGCTTCCGGCGGGTCGGGGCCTTCGCACCGGGCCTCGGTCGTTGTGTGTACGAGGCGAGTCGGAGCCCGGTCGAACGGGGCGGCGCGAGGGCGCCAGTGGCGACGTTCCGCCCGGTCAAGCCTCGGTCATGGACCCGACATCGACCTTGTTGGCAGGTCCACGCTTCGCTACTTTTCTGGCTCTGACGCCGACACGGCTCAGCTTCATCTCCAGGGCAAGTCCGGGACACCCCTCGTTCGGTCGGGATCACGCCGCCGGTAGCGGCTGACGCTCCGTCTCCGTCGGGCTTCCCGGGTGCCGTCTGCTCGTGCGCGCATCCCCCTCAAACCCCGGGCCGGCATGCCGACAGCACCCTCACCACGGCGTGCTCGCGCTCCTGGGGCCCAAACCCCACATGGGAGGGCTCAGTTGCACACCCAGATCCGTTCGGTCCTTCGCAGCGGTAGATTCCGTGCCTCGACCGCGACCCTCGCGGTCGGCGCGGTGGTGGCCGCCGGTCTCGCGCTGGCGGCCCCCGCCGGTGCCGCCGACAGCGCCACCGGCCAGGTCGGTGCCAAGCGCGTCTGCGCCCTACCGGCCGACCCGCACCTGATGGCCTGCCAGGCCCTGGTGCGCACCGACGTCGTCCAGCCGCACGCCTTCGCGCACAGCGCGGTGTCGCTGGACGCCGCACCCTCCGGCTTCGGCCCGGGCGACCTGCAGAGCGCCTACAAGCTGCCGGCCAACGGCGGTTCCGGGCAGACGGTGGCCATCGTCGACGCCCAGGACGACCCCAACGCCGAGTCCGACCTGGCCGCCTACCGCACGCAGTTCGGGCTGCCCGCGTGCACCACGGCCAACGGCTGCTTCAGGAAGATCGACCAGAACGGCGGCACCAGCTACCCCACCTCCGACACCGGCTGGGCGGGCGAGATCTCGCTGGACCTGGACATGGTCTCGGCCGTCGCCCCGAACGCCCACATCGTGCTGGTCGAGGCCAGCTCGGCGAACATGTCCGACCTCGGCACCGCGGTGAACCAGGCCGTCGCCCAGGGCGCCAAGTTCATCTCCAACAGCTAC